>NZ_CP134494.1:2355197-2680872 GCF_031759225.1 Mesobacillus jeotgali | reverse complement strand
GTGGAAAATACCAAAACTAAAATAATGGATGACATCGAGAAATTCCTCGGTGAAAAGGAAGCCCTTCCTGATTTCAAGGAGTATTTAGATAATAGAAGTACTTATATCAGCCAGATTTGGCTGAATGTGTGGCTGACAAAATCCACGAATGACTTTTCTAAGCGTGATAAGAAGGCTTTTTTAAGTGAGCGCGGATATGTAGTTGAAGGTGTGGACCGAAAGCTGATCAATAAGCTTTTCAGAAATGAAATGAGAGACTATGAGCCCTTCAATACCATGGGGTGGGTAAAGTCCAGGATTGATGAACAAAACTGGGAAGAACAATACTACAACGCAAGAAAGAAGTTCCTCAAAAAAGTGGAGGAAGATCGGTTGCTTGAGCATAAAGCAGGCATCAAGGAAAAAATATACCAGGTTGCCCAAACGGTCTTAAGTGACTTCCAGGAGTCAGCCTATTTAAAAATCAGGCATATGATGGCAAAGGAATTAAAGAAGATTTTTAATGAGAATCAGAAATATGAGGATATCGATACATATATGCTGGAAGAGAGATTGACTGTGATTGGGTCTTTCAATCCGGATGATTATAGGACCATGGCTGACTTTTATGATGAATTGACCGGCCAGATTCACCAAATAGCTAGCTGGGGGCGCTTTTATTTTGAATATGAGACCTATGAGTATCATTTCGAAAAAAAAGTCTTAGAGTATTTTTCCCAGGTAGCTGCAGAAAAGATAATGGGAAGTCTGGATCAGCAACTGCTCAGCGAGTATGAGGATGTGTTCGAGGACAAACTTTCAGCTGGAGAGTTGAAACGAATCATTAAAGACCTCACTGAAGCTTATTTAGACGGTTTTCTTTTCAAGCTGCAGGAAGAGTATGTAACGGATTTAATGAACCTCGCTGATACAGAATTTGATGAAGCTGGACATCGAGCAATATATGAAAGTGACCTTCGGGAGAGGATGCGCAGGAAAGAAGAAGAGAGGGCGGAACTTGAGCGGAAAAGGGAAGAAGAAGCTCGCATGCTGGAGGACATTTTCGGCCGTGAATACAATCCTTCACTTAGGAGAAATGTTCGATATATTCTTCATATCGGAGATACAAATACAGGCAAGACTCATCACGCTCTCGAAAGGATGAAGGAAGCGAGAACTGGCTTGTATTTGGCACCGCTTCGTCTGCTTGCTCTTGAGGTGTATGAAAAACTCAATTCTGAGGGTGTACCATGTTCCCTTAAAACGGGAGAGGAAGAAAAGCCTGTAGAAGGTGCCAACCATATATCCTGCACGGTTGAAATGTTCCATGAAAAAGACTTTTATGAAGTGTTTGTCATTGATGAGTCCCAGATGATCGCTGATAAGGATAGAGGATTTTCCTGGTTCAAAGCCATTACAAATGCAAATGCAGAAGAAGTCCACATCATCGGCAGCAAAAATATCAAATCCATGATGATGGACCTGCTGGATGATGCAGTGGCAGAGATTTACGAATATACCCGTGATATCCCGCTCCAGGTCGAGAATAAAGAGTTCAGCCTGAAGCATACGAAGAAAGGCGATGCTCTTGTTTGTTTTTCCAGGAAACAGGTGCTTGAAAATGCATCGAAACTGCAGAACAGCGGCCGCCAGGTGAGTATGATTTATGGAAGCATGCCGCCAGAAACAAGGAAAAAGCAAATGGACCGTTTCATCAAGGGAGAAACAAGCGTCGTGGTTGCAACCGACGCGATTGGAATGGGACTGAATTTGCCAATCAGGAGAATCATCTTTTTAGAAAATGAAAAATTCGATGGAACAAGACGAAGGAGGTTGACTTCCCAGGAAGTAAAGCAAATAGCAGGACGTGCCGGCAGAAAGGGCATTTACAATGTTGGCCGGGTTGCTTTTACCTCAGATATAGGGTTGATGACAAAGCTGCTCGAAAAAGAAGATAAACCGGTAGAAACGTTTTCGATTGCTCCCACCTCCGGGATTTTTGAGAGATTCCAAAAATATCACCGTTCTCTTGCGGTATTTTTTGAACTATGGGATAAATTCGAGAGCCCTAAAGGGACGAATAAAGCTTCACTTTCGGAAGAAAGGGAGCTGTATGAGTACGTCAGGGATACTGAAATCGAAGCCAGACTGCCGATGATGGAGCTATATGGATTTCTTCACTTGCCTTTTTCATCCAAAGAACCTGCCCTCATTGAACAATGGCTCGAAACGATCAAAGCAATCGTCGCAGATGAAGAATTGCCCGAACCACCTGTCAAAACTTCTTCTTTGGAGGAGCTGGAGCTGTCTTACAAAGCTATTGGCCTCCATCTGTTGTTTTTATACAAGCTTGGAAGGAAAACAGAGGCTGTTTACTGGGAAAGGGTTCGTACGGAGTTAAGCGACGATGTCCATGAGTTCTTAAAGTCAGAAGTCAAAAATTATAAAAAGAAATGCAGGCATTGTGGAAAGGGAATTCATGTCGATTCCCCATATCAAATTTGTGATTCCTGCTACTCAGCAAGAAACAGGAAAAGGGCAGACAACAGGGATCGATGGAGATAGGCTGCTGTGGGCAGGGCTTCGAAAAGAAGCCCTGCTTCTTTTAGGTACAGTAGTATATAATAGCTCAACCGCCATATGATTATAGAAGGAAAAAATAAAAAGGTGTGATCAGATGACTGTCCATGTAGTTAGGTCTGGCGAAAACCTTTGGGCAATTGCCGTGGCATATGGTGTATCGATCCAAAGCATTGTCGATGTCAATGGGCTTCCTTCCACTAGCTTAATCATTCCGGGACTGGCACTATATATTCCAGATCAGCAGCCTATTATTCGCTATTATAAAATCAAGGCTGGCGATACACTGTGGCGAATTTCTTTACAGTTTAGGACGAGTGTCAGCAGCATCATGAATGCGAATCCGGGACTGGATCCAAATAATTTGTATATTGGCCAGAACATCAATATTCCTTCCCCAGTTCAACCACAGTTTTCAACACTTGGATTTATCGTACCAGGCTCCTCTCCAACCTTCCTTGCCGATTTGGACAGAATGGCGCCTAATCTAACTTTCATTGCTGTTGCAGCATTTTCCTTCACGAAAGAAGGTTATGCCTATGTGATTGGCGATGATGGCCCCATTGTCCGCAGAAGCCAAGAATTGAATATCATCCCCTTATTATTGATCCAAAACACTACTTCGGCCGGTTTCAGCAAAGAACTGGCAGGCGATGTCCTGGCCTCCCCGATATACCGCAGGAACCTGGTTGCCAGTCTGGTCAATTTAGCGAATCAAAGAGGGTATGGCGGTATAAGCGTGGACTTGGAATTTATTCCTCCACCTCAGAGAGAAGATTTCAATAGCTTCCTCCGTGAACTGAAAGCGGCAATGGGCAATCTTATTTTACATGTGAATGTCCACGCGAAGACTGAAGATATCCCAACCAATCCAATCATTGGAGCCTATGACTATAAATCAATTGGTGAGATTGCTGACATTGTGGCCGTCATGACAATTGATTACGGTTACCCTGGAGGTCCGCCCGATCCCGTTTCTCCCTTATGGTGGATTGCACTAGTTGTCAGATACTCATTGACCTTGATTCCCCGTGAGAAATTACAAATCGGTCTTCCACTTTATGGTCATGATAAGGTGGTTTCGACCAATCAATATCGTGCTCTGTCAGTCCTTGACGCCCAGAATCTTGCTATTTCTACCGGTGCAGTCATCCAATATGATACCGCAGCCAGGTCACCATGGTTCCGGTACTGGAAAGGGGCTGAAGAGCATATTGTCTGGTTTGAGGATATCCGGAGCTATATTGAAAAATATAGACTGATTGATTTATATGAGCTTTATGGCGCAACCTACTGGCAGCTTAGTTTGAAGGCTCCACAAAATTGGGCTTACCTGGATAAGGTCAATGTCATCAAACGATGAATTCTTCATGAATCGTCCCAACTTGTGGCTAATTCAATGCCTAAGGAGAGCAGGTTGAGAGGGGATTTGACACTTCATAGTAAGTACCTGTTTTTTCGTCAAACAGGTGCTTTTTTTACTTAATAGGGTAATTGCCTGCTCTTTTGGGGTATTAGTAAGTAAATTGATTCATATAAGAGGAGGTCGATGAAATGAATAACTTTCTGAAGAGCGGCTTTTTACTCGGACTTGGAGCTGCGGTCGCCGGCAAGGAAAAAGTAGATGAAACCATCATGAAGCTGGTGGAAAAGGGGAATATGACTCAGGCTGAAGCAGACACGATTTTCGACGACTTTTTTAAAAAAGGTGAATCGAAGAGCGAGGAATGGAATGGAGAATTCAAAGAGATGGCGAGAAACCAGCTATCAGACCTTGGATTTGTAACAAGGGAAGAATTAGACACTGTCAAGGCGCAGCTTGTGCTTTTGCAAAAAGAAATTTCACAATTGCGCAATGGCGGATTGAATAAGGATATTGACCAGGTTGAAAACAGAATGGAGAATGTTCCTCCTGGATTTTCAAAAGACATTGATTAGCAGCAGGTGATGGAATGTTGACGGACCGACTGAGACGTTTAAATAGATACAGAGAGATCGCATCAACCTTTGTTAAGTATGGGTTTGGCTATGTACTTGAAGAGGTGGGGCTGTTCCATGTCCTTTCTTTGAAGGATAGGATTGCTGCTGATGTGAAGAGCGGAAACACAAAGGAAGCGGGTTATCGTATAAGGTGCATGCTGGAGGAATTGGGGCCAGCTTTTATTAAGCTCGGCCAGCTCCTGAGCATCAGGAGTGACATGGTGCCTGAAGAGATTGTTAAGGAATTGGAATTGCTTCAAGATCAAGTTCCCCCAGTGCCTGTGGATGAAATAAAGGAAAAGCTCCATCATGAGTTTGGCAGGCCTGTTGAGGATGTGTTCCGCTATTTTAACGAGGATTACGTTGCTGCCGCGTCGATTGGACAGGTTCATGAAGCCTTATTGGTAACAGGAGAATCTGTCATGGTCAAGGTCCAGCGGCCAGGCATTATCCGGACTGTTCATACAGACCTTGAAATTCTAAGGGACATAGCAAGATTGATCGAACAAAGATATGAATGGGCTCAATATTACAATATTACAGACATGGTTGAAGAGCTGTCTGAATCCATTCGCAGGGAACTCGATTATACAGAAGAAGCACGAAATACGGATATGGTCCAGATGCAGTTTGAAGATTGCGATTCTATCAAAGTTCCTGTCGTTTTCCATGATTTTTCGACGCCCCAAATTTTGACCATGGAGAAGGTTGAAGGAATCAAACTCAATGAATTGAATAGGACTATGATTCAGGACGAGGAAAGGCGAAGGATTGCCGAACTATTGGTAAGTGCATTCATTACTCAAATTTTAAGGGAAGGTTTTTTTCACGGTGATCCACATCCTGGCAATATTTTATATAACCCTGAAGCTCAACAGCTAATATTCATCGATTTTGGACAAGTAGGCCGTTTGTCAGCAAGCTTGAGATATGATACTGCCTCAATGATGATGGGCATTATGCAAGAGGATACCCACCGAATCGTCAAGTCGATATACAGTATGGCCTATGTTCCTTCAGACATTGATGACCAGCATTTTTATGACCGGGTAGATGGAATCAGGAAGACGGTTGAAAGGTCATCAAAAGAGGGATTGAGCTTAGGAATTACGGTCAAAGAATTGTTTGCGGCTGCACAGGAACATCGGATTATCCTGCCTAAGGAAATGACTATGATGGGAAAAGCGCTGATTACGATTGAGGGCATCATTTCTGAAATCGATCCAAGCCTTGACATGATTGAGCTGGCCAGGCCTTATGGAGAGCAGATCATGAGGGAGCGGTATGATCCGATAAAAATGGGCAAACGGCTTTGGAATCAGGCGGAGGACTTAACGGATACAATCACCAATATTCCAAATCAAGTTGAAAATGTTCTGGATCAGGCTTCCAAAGGGGATTTGAAATTTGAAATAAGTTTATCGGAAATAAATCGGATTCTCCATAAGTTTGACAGGATCAGCAACCAGGTTTCTTTCAGTTTGACACTGCTTGCTTTCAGTATTGTTGTCCTTGGGCTGATTGTCGGGGCAACATTTGGCAATAATACTATACTGACGAGCGTACCTGCTATTGAAGTCGGGTTTATCATTGCATTCGGAATGTTCTTATGGATTATTTATTCTATATTAAAGTCGGGTCGCTTTTGATAAGACTTTAGAATAGGCAGTGTTGACCCCATTGCCTATTTTTTATGAAAATAGATAGAATATATTTTTGAATTTTATTCGGAGGAGTTTATTATGCCTTGCAGGACTACTGATGAACTGAACGAACTGGTAGATGAAGCAAAAAAATACACTGATGGCGGAAAGGTTGCAGACTATATTCCTGCTTTGGCGAAAGCGAATCCTGAGGAGTTGTCTGTCGCTATTTTTCATGATGATGGAACTTGTGTTTCAGCTGGAGACATTCATCAAAAACTGACATTGCAAAGTGTTTCCAAAGTGCTGACGCTTGCGCTTGCCCTGATTGATTACGGGGAAGAAGCTGTGTTCAACAAGGTGGGTTATGAGCCAACTGGCGATCCATTCAATTCAATTGTCAAGCTGGAATTCAGCCCTTCGAAACCGTTGAATCCCATGATTAACGCTGGCGCTTTAGCCGTTACCCATATGATCAAAGGGAAGGACGCAGAGGAACGATTCGAACGGATTCTTTCTTTCATTCAGGATCTGGCTGGAAATTCTTCTATTGGTTATTCATTGGAAGTCGCGGATTCAGAGTATGAAACTTCTGATCTCAATAGGGCCTTATGCTATTTTTTGAGGCAACATGGTGTGATTGATGAGGATGTGGAAGAATTACTGAAGGTTTATACGAAGCAATGTGCAATCGAAATGGACTGCCTCGATCTTGCACGTATTGGCTGCGTGTTCGCAATGGATGGTTTGGAGCCAGTCACAAATCGAAGGTTGATACCTGCCCATGTCGCTCGCCTTTGTAAAACGTTCATGGTTACTTGTGGGATGTACAACGCCTCAGGAGAATTTGCTGTCAGGGTAGGGATTCCTGCGAAAAGTGGTGTATCAGGCGGTATTATGGGATCAGTACCAAACAGATTTGGAATTGGCATTTTAGGGCCAGCCCTGGACGAAAAAGGAAATAGCATTGGCGGAATCAAGCTGCTGGAGAGAATGTCTGACAAATATAATATGAGCATGTTTTAATGGTATTGGGTTTGTTAACATAAAAAAGCAATCAGTCAGAAGCAAAAGTGAAGGACGAGTACATGAGTACCGTCCTTTGCTTTTTGTTATAGAAGAAATTATACAAGGCGCTTGCGCTTTTTGTACTAGCCCCCGAATGCTTCAAGTATATCCTCAACTTCCTTCATGTTGAGTAGTTTTGCAGCATCTGTTTGTTCATTCATGGTTCTTGCCTTAACAGGTGGCTGGATAAGATAGCTGCCATTTTCCAGCATTGATCGTATGTCAGCTAGCTGCTGGAGGATTTCAGCAGACCCTCCACTCAATACGGGTTTGGGCGTTAGGTAGTGATGGAGAGCGGAGAGAACAAGATGACCCAGCGAACTGTTTTCGGCATGATATTCGATTTGGTCAACGATTTTTTGTGAAACCGAATAAGACTCACCGGTTTTGACATCAATATATCGTTCAGGGACAGTTATCGCGATTTTATTAACATAATCCGTATAGGTGTTTGACATACCGATCATCCTTCAATGGAAATTAGTTCCTCGGTATTCTCATGTTGTTTTTTAAGCTGGTTCATTTTGGCTAAAATCATGAGTCCGAAGACGTTCAGTTTTTCCAGGTTCTCTGGAAAAGTCAGCTCAATCGGGCGCCCCTTATCAGCCCATCTTACTGCAGCTTCCTGAATTTGTTTTTGTGCCAATTTTGCCGCACCGCCCACGGCGATGTAGCGTGATGCCCCTTTGATTTCGCTGGAACTGCTTCTGGCGCGGTCAAAGTGCTCAAGATACTTTATAGCCATGATTCTCAATTGTGGAATCACATATTTGCTGATGTCTTTCCTGACACCGGCAAAGGGTTCGACATACCATTCTGATTGGCCGGCGAAAAGCTTTTCTTCTAGCTCTGACCGAGAATCAAAAGTGTATAATTCATTCTTGCTTACTTTTTTTATGATCGTATCCAAGAATAAGTTGATTCCAAAATGGTCACCTTCAACTGAGGCAACAGGTTTACTGTTCTTGATTCCAACAAAGTCTACTGAATCCCCGCCAAGGTCACCAATGATGATTCCTTTCTTGGAATCCTTCACCAGGTTGTCGTCCTTTATTGTCAATGTGTCAATGTCCCGAATTAAACCTAAATAGGCACATGCTCCTTCCGCACCGACAATCACATCCTTGATTTCCAGTTTGACAATCAGTTCTTTTGGCTCAGGAATTCCTGCCACTTTATGGAGAGTAATGGTATGGCTGCCAATCAACTTCTGCTTCAGTAATTCTTTTCTCTCCTTATATTGTGTGGTTGGAAGAGAGACAGCTAATTGGTCGATGCAGTAGTTTAATTCTATATCGGTTGAATTTATGACAGAAGCATGGTAGGCTGCAGCGGCAAACAGAAGGATATATGTGCGGTCTTCGTCAGCTTTTTGATTATTGCTTGCGGTCAGGCTGACATTTCTTTGCTTGGCAGCAGCCTTTCCAGCATAAAAAATTTCTCTTTTGTTTGTGATCGCCGGGCTTTTTATCTCTACGATCAAATTTTCCTCTAGTTCAATATCTTCCTCGTCATAGGGCTTTTCATAAAACTCGTCATCATACAATGCGATGGCGTTTGGCATTTGGTACTCCCTGAGCTCTCCTTGGTCAGAGGCCAGGACTTTATACCAGCTGTTGCCTATGTCGACTGCGAAATAATTAAAATTGTTCATTTTATCCTCCTCCTTTTGAATCCTATGCAAAATGCATGTTCAATTGTGCAAGTACCTAATTTTTATAGAATGAAAGAATTACAATCGTGTAAAATTCAAAGAATGCGAAAAAATCCGCATTTGTACTGATTCATTCATCTAGTCCAAAAAACCTGGCAGGAATAGGATAAATTGTACAAGAAATTAAAAAGGAGGAAATATGAATGACTAATGATCATAAAGGTTCACGTGGTTGTGTGAATGTGAATAAATCTGCTTCAATGCCGGAATGCGAAAATGTTAGGGCGGTTCCTGCTGGAGTAGGACCTCTTGCCAACCTTCCTATAACACTGGCTGATGTCAGAGTAACAGATCATCTTGTAGCAGAAATCCACTTCCCTGACCCAGTACTTGAAATTAAGGATATTAAAAAGCGGGTGAAAATTGTCCAATGCAGATTGCTTCTAGGGACTACATTCCCTACAGCAGGCGTCCCGTTGTTCATCAAAGGCTACATCCGGAAGAATATCCAGTATGCTACACCTTGCCATCACGCTAAGAGTGATTGTGTATCATCAGAAATCCGGTCATTGACTGTTGATGTTCCTTTTGAGTGTGTAACTGTCCTGACACGCGATCGCTTCATTAGAGGACCAATTTTACCTGTAGCGAATACTCGTGATGAGTTTGATTTCTTCAGAGCTCAAAAGCTAGGACATGGATTCCCTGAAAAGGACGAATTATTATCAAGCGACTTGTCACAATTCCATCAGGTAAGCACTCAGAACTATAACCCAATCACATATTGTGAATTAGTGGAAAGCAGCATTGTACAATGGGATGAAGCAATCGACCGTTATCCGCTGCCTAATAATGGGCCATTCGAGGAAGGGACATTCCAAACGATCATTGAAAAAACATTCCTGCAATTTCGTGTGAGAGTTTATCAAAACCAGCAAATCGATATCTCTGATTTATTCGATGGGGATTAAGAAGTAGCAGGATTCCATTAATACAGAAACTTTCAAGGCGATAAAAGCATGGCGAAGTCCAGAAAAATCTGGCGCCGCCATGTTTTTTTGTCTTTATGTTCCATACATATTCACGATTAACACTTTTTGCTAATTGACAATAGAAGGAAAAAAAGCGTCAAAAAATTTTTTGTGTGGGTGTTTGGCCAGTACATCACAAATAAATAAAGGGTTCACACCGGGTATCTGTCTTGAATTTCCCGAAAACATAGGGGCATACGCCTAGACCCAAAAAGTCTAAGCGCATAGGATAGAACATCTTCACTCTAAGGAGTTCTAAGGAGGAGCCATGTATGTTTGAACTAGATAAAAATAAAAAGCCTGATTTTGAGTGTAAGCCTTCAACAGATCACTTTGAATGCACACCAAAGCATCACCATCCACATGTAAGCCTAGGAAAGGTCGTAACGAAAGTTCCAGTCGTCCTGGCGGAGCTGACCCTGCACGTGAATCTGGATACGATGATCAATTTCCCAGAGCCGGTGCTAGAGATTAAGGATATTAAAAAGAGGATCAAATTGACTCAATGCAGACTGCTATTGCCAACGAATAAATTATTTATCAAAGGGTTTGTAAGGAAGAACATCCAATATGCAAGTCCGAGCCAGGAAATTGAAGCTTCTACATCCTCATCAGTAGCTTCTGACCTGCACTCATATACTGTTGACATTCCGTTCCAGGTAGTGACAGAGGTAAAGCACTTCCTTTCCCATCCTGTCATGCCGCAAGTGAACAACCGGAAGGAATTTGATTTCTTCGTCTCTAAACCTTTGTCAACTGGATTCCCGGAAAAAGATGAATTGCTGACAAGTGACCTGAGCCAATTCCACCAGGAAAGCTCTCAACATTATAATGAATTGCCTTTCTGTGAATTAGTTTCAAGCCAAATCATCGAATGGGATGAAGCAATTGACCGTCAGCCGCTTCCAACATCTCATCCAATTGATGAAGGATATTTCCAGACAATCGAAGAGAAAATGGTCATCGACTTTACTGTACGTGTTCTTCAAAATCAACAAATCCGCGTTTCTTCAGCAACAAATGATCCAGATTGCTATGACGAATCAGAATAAATAACAGTTTAAGGCGGGGTATTATACTAGGCATCATTAGTATATGCCCCTTTATGTTTTGACCTCTCTAGAGAAAGGAGGGCAGGGATAGGTTGCAATAAAAGCAGACCCTTCCATTAAAGATGGAAAAAAGAAATAGAACGTTACATGAAATGAATTTATTCCAGGGCAATTGGCGAAATCATTCATTGGGTCATGAGGAATCGAGGGTTGACTCAGAAATGGATGAAGTATTCGATGAAATCGATAAGGTTCTAGCCCGAGATTTCAATGAAACTGGATTCAGGCCTAAGGGAAAGAGTTCAGGGAAGCCGTTGATTCTCGCTCCTCCTGTTATTAAAAGTGTCGAAGAAAAACCTTCTTCTAGGAGACAATTTACAATGGAGGAAGTCGAGGAAGAATCAAGTGACTTATTAGAGGTTGTGGGCGGAATCGAGGATTATATAGAAGAGGAACCGCAGGAAAATTATGAGGAATCCTCTAGTGAAATACTATTTGATGAGTCCAGCAATCTTTCAGATAAGGTTGCAGATCAGTTATTAGCTTTAGATGAATCCACGGACGAACCTTATTATTATGAAGACCTTGATGAATCAGTTGAAAATCATTATGAATCCACTGACTATCAATATGAATCCGCTGAATCGTCCTCGGACCCTATGAAATTAGCAACTGCCGCATATAGTGGAAAGAATTCAAAGACGGAAATGACGAAAGTGAGGCTGCCGTTACACCTGGCAGATGTAGATCTTGAAATTGACATTTTTGACACATTCACACTTGCGAGACCAATTTCGGCTGTGTCTAATGTAGAGTGTTCACTTCACTCGATTGATGCTGAGGTATTGCTGCCTTCAGCCAGCTTATTCACCAAAGGCACCCTTCTGTTGAATATCGATTATGCATGTACTGATAAATCAGGGACCATGCACTCTCTCATGATTCACATCCCATGGAAAAAGATCATTCCGGTAAAATGGATCCATCAGCCCGAGCTATCTTCCAAGAATAACAAGGAATATTTATTCACTTCTAGTCTTGGAATGGAAGAAGGTTATACCCGCGAGTATCGTGAGAGTTTAGTTGAAAAAGTGGAAATTAGCCTATCAGGCTTGCATTGTATATGGAATGAACAATTCATACAAAACGACAGAGTCATGATCCAGGGTACGGCAAGGATGCAAATTGATCTCTATCAGAAACAATCCCTCGACTTACAAAAGCTGCTTTCTCTATAAGGAAAAAAAGGGTGCCTCAGGTGAGACACCCTTGCTTGCGTGTTAACTTTCATGCCGCTTCATTAGTTCTTTCATCCTGTCTTTCATGCTCTTAGGCTGATGGTCCATCTTGTAGCCTGTGTCGCAGGAAGAAGAGGATTCTTCTTCTTTGCCGCCATAGCAGTACCCTAAATTTACCTGCTGTTTCTGAAGCAATTTGAAGAATAAGCCGACTTCCATCTTTTCTGTGATTCTGCTGAATCGGCCCCAGTTGTCAAAATCCTTGTAAAGGTCAAGGTCATTGACAAAAGATGCAAGCAATTTGCAGTCAATCGGCTCATTGTAGTACTCATACGTATACGCACCAGAAGTACAGTTATCAGCACCATGGCCTTTCTTGTCAATGAATCTTCTTTCGTACACAGTGTTCTTTTGGCTCAAGTGTTCGTAATCTGGGTAATTGTAAACTTTGACAGCCTGGCTGCAAGTGAATGGTACATCGACGCTGTAGTCCTTCAATACTCCGCTACACTGTTCTACATATTGGATATTCTTGTGGACAACTCCAGTTATATAGAGTTTAACCTTGTCATAGTCCATTGCTGAACGGATTGCCTTACATTGTGTAAGAGATACATTCCTGCGCATATGCTTGATCTCGCGTGCTGCTGTAGGAAGTTCAATGTCGCTTTCTACCTCAACTTGCAGCTCAACTTCAGCTAGCGCTACATCAATGTCAGCGACTGGATACTGAAGGTAATTGCCATAAGGATAGTAAGAATCATTATCGCAATCAACCCGAAGCGTCTTAGCTTCATCACATGAAAGCTGTGGCGGGCAGCCATGGTTTGAATTGCAACCTGTATTTCTCTTCATATCTTTCACTCCTTTTTTTTTAATCAAAAGCAGTAAGAAACAGTATAAGTCTGCTCCTTTCTTTTGACTTACTATTTTATATGCCAGTACTACACTAAATGAATAGACGAATGATAGAGGGCAATCACATATTTTTATTATCAGGGAAGTGGAGTTAATAGGATTCGGGACAAGTGCTGAGATTCAAACGCAAAACAGAACCCCACATAGATGTGGGGTGGGTGTTTTGTTTACTTATTCAGGAAAATCAACGTCCAGAGCATAATAGCTTCTTAGGATCCATTTTCTTCGCTTTTACTGGCGGGAAGCAGGTAATGCCGACGAAATCTTTTAAATCTACTTCGAAACAAGCCCCCGTCCTTACGAAGCCTTCAATTCCATGTTGTTTCCCTTCACAACGTTCCGGGCAGAGCAACTCGAGGATCGCACAGCATTTGGAACCCTTTGTAAAATCAACTACACGGAAAAAAGTAGACTTGATATCATAAAAGCATCCATCGATTTTTACAACGCCGGTACCCACGAAGGTCTCACAGTCGCCTTTGCTGCATCCGCATAATAGTTTGAATGGAATGGTATCGTAATTCGACTGTTTGCACTGATTTAAGAGTTCTCTGATTGATCTTTCACAGCTGACATCACAACCATCTTTATTCTGCTTTACTTTATGCTGTGCATCATTAATGTCCCTGACCTTTTTGCACACACAATGATGGGAATGTTTATCATCATGGTGGCCTTTTTGGCAGCCACAATCGTCATCATCCCAATCTTTATGCTTATCTTTGTCTTTTTGCTTCTCCCAATCCTTATGATCATCCCAATCCTTATGGTCATCATATTTTTTACGCTTACCCATATTGCGGTCCCTGGACTTTTCCTTTTTATGATCGTAATCATCGTCAGGTCGATGGTCATTTTTGTAATAATAATTCATAAAACGCGCCTCTCCTTTCTTATAGAGTGGTGTTATACTAACAAGATATGGGGAAAAGCAGTGGTTTGTATGGGGATGTGACTATACAAAAGAAATTCTTAAAGAAATTCTGGGAAAACTGATCTAGAAAATTTGCTATTTGCCTATTTTACATTCAATATAAATATCACCAAAACGATTAAGGAGGCCATCCAAATGTTGAAAGAACAGGTAGAGAAGTATATAGGATCTCAAGGGGGTACAGTTGAATTACATAATGAAGAAAAAGAATATGCAGAACGTCATGGACTTCTTAATGGGGTTCATGTAAAAGAATTAGAGCACGGAGCTCGGTTCAGAGATGCATATATAGAAAGAGGCAACAAAGAGACTGAAGAGTTCCTCGGTGAAGAATCATCCCAATTCCTTAGTCAGCCAATTGGTTATTTCAAAGAACGAAAAAATGAATTCATGTATTTGGAATCCAGGTGGTTTGACTTGATTGGAGTGGATGCCGTCAGTTTTGAGAAGGATGATGTATTCGGTACATTTGATGTCATGCTCGGACTAAAGCTTCAAAAGAAATATGAATCGGACATCAAGAAATACCTGGGGGAAAACCTGCATGGTGAGGGTTCTAGATTCGATTTGATCTTTGATGCAAATGAAGGAGTATGGAGCTTGAATTTCGCATTCAATGGAATTGAAGGATACAAGGAGGATCTATCCATCGGAGAGGCTTATAATCTGATCTATGGATTTCTTTTTGGTCTTGCAGAGTCAATGGAAAATAGATAACCGAAAAGCGCCTGGATGGGCGCTTTTTTCAATGCTTTAACATGGTATCATACTACTATATTAGAATACTAAAATTTACCATATCTGTTGACATTCACATCAAGGAAACATAAACTTAATATAAGTTATTAGTCAATAGGTAAAATTCAGAAAACGGGGTCGGTCATGAGTAAATTAGCGATTGGGAAAACAGCGATCCTGCTGGCATCATTCACAGAAGCAGAAATGGCTTTTTTTCAGGATACTTTAAAAGGGGTAAGCTATTGCCTTGGCAAAGTAGGATCGATGAATATGCAAAAAGTTATTTCAGCAGTGGAGACAGCTGCCAAACGTCATGGTCTCATCCATCCAAATTTGTATCGTGAAACCCATGCGTTATACCATGCAATCATGGAAGGCATGGAAGGGGTGACACGAGGCCATCTGTCCATTGGTGAAATGAGCCGTACTGTCGGCCTTCGTTTTGCGGTTGTCCGTGGTACACCATTTTCCGATGAAGAAGAAGGAGAATGGATCGCCGTCGCTTTTTATGGAACGATTGGCGCGCCTGTAAAAGGATCTGAACACGAAACGGTCGGTTTAGGAATTAATCACATATAAAGTTGCATTGCCTATAGTCCACTAGTCAGTAGGAGGCGATGATGGTTAAGTATGCCATTGTCGTCTCCTTTTTATTTTATCCGATCAGGAGGTTACTTTAATGGTTGTTTTAACGGGAGAAACGTTATCTTTGGAGCAAATCAGGCAGGTCTGCTACTTCGACGAGGCAGTCGCCATCAGTCCCGAAAGCATGAAGAAGGTTACCGAGAGCAGGGAAGCAGTAGAGAAGATCGTTGCCGACAAGCGTACAATCTATGGAATCAATACAGGATTCGGTAAATTCAGCGATGTCATCATTGATGAACAAGATGTCAATGCATTGCAGTTAAACCTGATCAGGTCTCATGCCTGCGGAGTAGGAGAGCCGTTCCCCGAGGTCGTTTCACGTGCGATGATTTTACTCAGGCTGAATGCGTTGATTAAAGGTTTTTCCGGTATCAGGCCGCTCATCGCTGAAAGGTTGAGGGATTTGCTCAACCTGCGGATCCATCCGGTTGTCCCGCAGCAGGGCTCACTTGGTGCTTCTGGTGATTTAGCGCCACTCTCGCATCTGGCATTAGTATTGTTAGGTGAGGGTAAGGTCTTCTATCAGGGAAGGGTATGCCCGACAGAAGAAGCATATAAAAAAGAAGGTCTTGAGCCAATTGTATTACAGGCTAAAGAAGGCTTGGCGCTGATTAATGGAACGCAGGCAATGACGGCAATGGGTGTGGTCAACTGGATCGAAGCAAAAGATCTGGGACATCAATCAGAATGGATTGCTGCCCTTACAATGGAAGGTTTGGAAGGTGTCATTGACGCATTCCATCCCGCGATTCATAAAGCGCGCGGCTACCAGCAGCAAACGGATGTAGCGGAGCGCATGAGGGATTTACTGGCAGGCAGCAAGCTGACGACTCGGCAAGGTGAAAAAAGGGTCCAGGACGCCTATTCATTAAGATGCATTCCCCAAGTGCATGGGGCATCATGGCAGGCGCTTGACTATGTAAAAGAAAAACTTGAAATAGAAATGAATGCAGCAACAGACAATCCACTCATTTTTGACGGGGGAGAAACCGTCATTTCGGGAGGCAATTTCCATGGCCAGCCGATTGCGATTGCGATGGATTTTATGAAAATAGCTGTTGCGGAATTTGCCAGTATTTCTGAAAGACGGATTGAAAGATTGGTCAATCCGCAATTGAATGACCTTCCGCCATTCTTGAGTCCGCAACCTGGACTTCAGTCTGGAGCGATGATCATGCAATACAGTGCAGCATCACTCGTTTCTGAAAATAAGACCCTTGCTCATCCTGCAAGTGTAGATTCGATTCCCTCCTCTGCCAACCAGGAGGATCATGTGAGCATGGGAACCATTGCTGCCCGCCATGCACATAGTATCATCCAAAACGTCAGACGGGTACTAGCTATTGAATGTATTTGTGCTCTTCAGGCAGTCCAATATCGAGGTGTTGAAAAAATGGCACCTAAAACCAGGAGCTTCTATCAGGAGGTAAGAAAAATTGTTCCTTCCATCACAGAGGACAGAATTTTTTCTGAGGATATCGAGAGGCTTGCAGACTGGCTAAAAAAAAATGAATATCAGTGGACAGCTGTAACACAGCAGGAGAGTCTGGTTTAATACTATAAAAAATCGAGGAGTGTTGTAAAAATGGCAATTGAAGCAAAGCGCAATATCAAAGCAAAAAAAGGCCTTGACCTGGAGTGTAAAGGATGGGAACAAGAAGCAGCATTAAGGATGCTCTATAACAATCTTGATCCAGAGGTGGCTGAAAAGCCCGAGGATCTAGTTGTCTACGGCGGAATTGGCAAAGCGGCGAGGAACTGGGAGGCATTCGACGCTATCGTTGAAACGCTGCGCAGGCTGGAAAATGATGAGACAATGCTCGTTCAATCTGGCAAACCTGTCGCCGTATTCAAAACCCACGAAGCTGCACCAAGAGTGTTGATCTCCAACTCTGTATTGGTACCTAAATGGGCGAACTGGGATCACTTTCACGAATTGGATAAAAAAGGATTGATGATGTACGGACAAATGACTGCCGGAAGCTGGATTTACATCGGTTCCCAGGGAATCCTCCAAGGCACATATGAAACATTCGCAGAGGTAGCGAGACAGCACTTCAACGGTTCCCTTAGAAACACCATTACGCTCACTGCAGGGCTAGGCGGCATGGGTGGAGCGCAGCCTCTGGCAGTTACGATGAATGATGGCGTCTGCTTAGCAGTGGAGGTAGATCCAGAACGAATCAAAAAGCGAATCGATACACGATATTGCGACAAAATGACACATTCAATCGACGAGGCAATACAGTGGGCAAATGACGCCAAGCATAAGGGAGTGCCTCTTTCAATCGGCCTGGTTGGCAATGCGGCAGAGGTCCATCTGGAATTACTGTCGAGAAAATTTAAGGTTGATATTGTAACGGACCAGACTTCCGCTCATGATCCATTGAATGGTTATATCCCGGTTGGTCTTACTTTGGAAGAAGCGGCAAAACTTCGTGTCGAAGATCCTGAAGAATATGTGAAGCAGTCTTCTTTCTCAATGGCAAAGCATGTCGCTTCCATGCTGGAATTCCAGCGGAGAGGTGCTGTTACATTTGATTACGGCAATAACATCCGCCAGGTAGCCAAGGATCAAGGTGAGCAGCATGCATTTGATTTTCCAGGATTTGTTCCTGCATATATCCGGCCGCTGTTCTGTGAGGGAAAAGGGCCGTTCCGCTGGGCTGCTTTATCTGGAGACCCGGCAGATATTCATCGTACAGATGAACTGATCAAGGAGCTTTTTCCTGAAAACAAAGCCCTTCAGCGCTGGATTGACATGGCCCAGGAAAAAGTCGAATTCCAGGGACTGCCGTCAAGAATTTGCTGGCTTGGCTATGGTGAGCGAGTGAAAATGGGATTGGCAATCAATGAACTGGTGCGTAATGGTGAATTGAAAGCGCCGATCGTCATTGGTCGCGATCATTTAGACAGCGGGTCCGTCGCTTCTCCGAATCGTGAAACAGAAGCAATGAAGGATGGCAGTGATGCAGTCGGCGATTGGGCGATTCTTAATGCACTAGTCAATGTTGCAGCAGGCGGATCATGGATTTCTGTCCATCATGGCGGGGGCGTAGGCATGGGATACTCCCTTCATGCAGGAATGGTCGTGGTAGCGGACGGTACTGACCTTGCTGAAGAGAGGCTTAGGAGAGTCCTGACTACGGATCCGGGAATGGGCGTAGCCCGCCATGCAGATGCAGGCTATGAAAAAGCAATCGAAACAGCGAAAGAAAAAGGCGTCGACATCCCGATGCTTCCCTAATTTGTAAAAGGGCAGTGTTTAAAGGTTTAATATGAAGCATTGTCCATCCTATTCTAGGAAATTTTAGAAAGAAAGGATGAGAAGATTGACATATGATGTAATACTTCACAATATAGGCCAGCTAATTTTGCCCAAAACTTCTGATTATCCACTGAAGGGACAGGATATGAAAGAACTGAACATAAGTGAAGACGCAGCATTAGGAATTCAGGATGGAAGAATTGCCTGGATTGGTAGCGATGCTCAAGCTGGATCACTTAAATCTACCGAGAGAATTGATGCTGAGGGTAAGGTAGTGTCTCCAGGGCTCGTTGATCCGCATACACATTTGGTATTTGGCGGTTCCCGTGAACATGAACTTTCATTGAAGCAGGCTGGAGTTCCTTATTTAGAAATCCTCGCTCAGGGAGGCGGGATTTTATCGACCGTTGGTTCCACTAAAAAAGCGAAAGAGGATGAATTGTTTAGAAAAGCCTCCTTCCATCTAGAAAGAATGATTTCATACGGTGTCACCACCATGGAAGCAAAAAGCGGCTATGGTCTGGATGCTGATACAGAACTTAAGCAGCTAAGGGTGATCAAACGCTTAAAGGAAAAGTATCCTATATCTGTCGTTTCAACGTTTCTTGGTGCGCACGCTGTCCCGCCTGGATTTAAAGGGAAAGAGGAGGAGTTCCTGGACGAAATGGCCGGGCTGTTCGATGTAATCAAAGATGAAGAACTTGCAGAGTTCGTAGATATTTTTTGTGAAACAGGTGTTTTTACAATCGAACAGTCAAGGAAGTTTTTACAACAAGCAAAGGAAAAGGGATTTGGCTTGAAAATTCATGCTGATGAAATTGACCCGCTTGGAGGTACGGAGCTTGCTGTATCATTGGGAGCGGCAAGCGCAGACCACCTGGTTGCTGCCTCAGATGAAGGAATAAGACAGCTCACGGAAGGCAATACAGTGGCAGTCCTGTTGCCAGGAACGACGTTTTACCTGGGGAAGGACCATTATGCCCGTGCGAGAAAGATGATTGATGAGGGTGCGGCAGTTGCTTTGGCGACAGATTTCAATCCGGGAAGCTGTGTGACTGAAAACCTGCAGATGATTATGTCACTCGCTGCCTTAAAACTGAAAATGTCCGCTGAGGAAATATGGAATGCAGTCACGGTCAATGCGGCCCATGCAATTGGAAAAGCGTCTCAGGCAGGGTCTTTGGATGTAGGAAGATCTGCAGATTTCGTCATCTGGGATGTTCCTAATTATCAATACATCCCGTATCACTATGGTGTGAATCACGCACAAAGTGTCTACCATTCTGGTAAAAAACTTTGGGAAAGGACCCCTTATGGTGAAATTCAGTTTTCTTCAGCCAGGTAAGCCAGCGGTCTTCAAGGACCGGTTCGTGACGAAGGTCAATGAACAGCTAATTCCTTATTCAGAGGGCGAAACTGGCGAGATTGGCTTAATCGGTCTTCCATACTCTAAAACATCAATTTCTTTATCACAGGCATCTGATGCACCTAAAACGATCAGGGCAAGCTTAAGCTCATTTTCAACTTTTTCTGGTGAGAGAGACAGAGATTACGAGGATGTAAAGATACTTGACTTTGGCGATGTGCAAACCCATCCAACTGAGATGGAGGAATCGATTGATAGACTCCATATCAGTGTCAGGGAAATGCTGGAGAAAGATGCCTGTCAAAGGTATATCATGCTTGGCGGAGACCATGGTGTCAGCTATCCTTCCATTCGAGCCTTCAAGGAGCACTACGGAGAAATAGGAGTTATCCAATGGGATGCACATCATGATGTCAGGAATCTTGATGATGGCGGACGGACAAACGGCACCCCATTCCGAAGCCTTATTGATGGGGGACACTTGAAGGGTGAGAATCTTGCACAGATTGGGATTCGCGATTACGCGAATGCCAAAGAATATCATTCCTATACGATAGAAAAAGGGATTTCAGTCTATACCATGGAGGATGTTGAACAAAAAGGGATTCTCCCGATCATTGAAAGGGAACTTGAAAGACTCTCAAAATTAGTGGATGTAATATACTTATCTGTTGATATGGATGTTGTGGACCAGGCTTTCGCGCCAGGATGTCCAGCAATTGGGCCAGGCGGCATCACTAGCAGGGAATTGCTTGCAAGTATTTCAACTGCTGCCTCCCATGAAAAAGTGAAGGGGATGGATATCGTAGAAATAGATCCTTCAAAAGACTTCAGGGATATGACAAGCAGGCTGGCAGCTGCCGCTATGCTTCGTTTTATGTATAATTGACATGCAAATCAAACAGCCTGCAGAATTCTTGTCTGCAGGCTGTTCTTTTTTAGGTCAAACCGCTAGGATATTAAAGAATATCTAGCTTTGCCACCAGGGTAACCAGAATTTGAAGGAGCGCCTGGATATTCACCGCAACATCAGTATCTGTTGTCTTGACCTCAACATGCTTGGATCCTTCAATAATAGTTTTTTGGGTATTTCGCTGTTTTGTTTTAATCACTTGTTTGATTTCATTGACAACGGCTTTACCTTTATCAGAATCACCAATCGCGATGCTGATGACAGCAGCAATTGCAGCCTGGAGACCAAGTTGTAAGGAGATAGCTGCCTGAGTATCAGTTGTATGAACATCGATGCATTCGGAATCCTTGATAATGATCCATTCGAAAGACTGTTGCTTTGTGACTAGCTTTTGATCAGCTTCCTGAACCACATCTGCTTCGTTTCCTTTTCCAGTATCACAATGATCCAACGCTCTCCATTTTTTTTCATTGCTCATCTTTTTCACCTCTTTCAAGATTAATAGATTACAGAATGTCCAATTCAGCAACGAGGGCAACAAGAACCTGCAGTAATGCTTGAACATTTACTGCTACATCTGTATCAGTTGTTGTGACGTTGACATCTTTGGAATTATTGATAATGATTTTTTGCGTGTTTGTTTGTTCAGTTCCCATTTCCTGAATCAGCTGCTGAGAGACGTATTGTCCTTGATCAGAGTCTCCAATTGTGATGCTGATGACTAATGCGATGGCTAATTGCAGGGCAACCTGCAATGATACCGCTGCTTGTGTGTCAGTAGTATGAACCTTGATGTTGCAAGAGTCTTTAATCCAAATTAACTCATCAGAGTCCTGCTCTGTATACTCTAACTGGACTGCCTCCTGCTCCACATCTGCTTTTTTCTTGCAGCTTTTACCAGAATGGTGCGGGTTGTGATTATGGTAATAGTTTGACATTGCTTTCACTCCTTTTAATCTAGTATGGAATATCTTATTACTGGAGCCTCTCAATAGCTTGTGTATATACCCTAAATAGAGTCCATTTTATAAAAAATAGACACCCATCTATAGGGTGTCTGGGGGTTAGTCTATTATTTCTGTGATCCCTTGTTTGAATTGCTGTTGACGAATGACTCCACTTGCTTGCTTAAATCTTCAACCAATTCTTTGATGGCCTGTTTCTTATCATCAGTGATCTTATCTTTAATATCCTTTTTGCTGATTCCGTTTTTCTGCAGAATGTCCGTTACAAATAAGTCGACAAGACTATTAGGAATTGGATTTGGTTTTTTCGGATGTTCACTCACGGTATTCACTCCCTGTAAATTATTTCGTCTTATTAAGATATGAATTCATTTGAATAATGGACAGGGCGGAAAACTAAACTTAGTGACATTTAGGCAGTAAAAGGAAGAAAAGCAATTGTCCAATTTTCGTTGCTTGAACTATTTTGCTTTTAAAGTTAGAGTTATTTTATACATATCTAAAGAGGGTGTAAGCATTTGAGCAAGAGGTATTTTACCATTGGGATGGCAGGTCATATTGACCATGGAAAAACTTCACTGACCAAGGCGTTGACGAATGTCGATACTGACCGCCTGAAAGAAGAAAAAGAGCGGCAAATTTCAATTGAACTTGGCTTTGCGCCATTATATGAGGATGAGGAATTGCAAATTTCCGTAGTCGATGTTCCAGGACATGAACGCTTCATCCGCCAAATGATTGCCGGCGTTGCCGGGATCGACCTCGTCGTGCTGGTGGTCGCTGCGGATGAAGGCGTCATGCCGCAAACAAGGGAACATCTTGATATCCTCGGGTTTCTCGGAATCCGCTCCGGTATTATCGCGATCACAAAGACCGACAGGGTAGAAGAGGAATTCATAGAACTCGTGAAAGACGATATTTTAAGTGAGCTTGATGGCACAGTCTTTGAGAACGCTCCTTTTATGATGGTCGATAGTCTATCTAAGAAAGGAATTCCGGAATTAAAAGAATTGATCATTGAAACGCTTAAAGAGCAAGAAATGAGGGATGCCAAAGGAGCGTTCCGGCTGCCGATTGACCAGGTATTTACAGTGAAAGGGCAAGGTACCGTTGTGAGAGGCACTGTTTACGAAGGAACGGTAGAAGAGGGCCAATTATTAAAAATCCTGCCGACCGGTTTGGAGGTCAGAGCACGCCAGCTGCAGGTTCATCATCAGCCGGCGAAGATGGCTTACGCAGGTCAAAGGGCAGCCATCAATCTATCTGGCGTCTCTCGGGATGATCTTGAACGCGGGGAAGTGCTTGTGTCGTCCGAGCATTTTATCGTAACGAATACCATTGATGTGGCGATCCGAGTCGTAGAGGATCTTGAGCACCTGGTAAAACAAAGAACGCCTATTAAGTGCCATATCGGAACTGCAGAGGTAATGGGACGGATTGTCTTTTTTGACAGAAATGAACTGAAAGAAGACAACGGGGAAATCCTTTGTCAGCTTCGTCTTGATGAAAAAATCGTCACGAAGCGGGGAGACCGGTTCATTGTCCGCCGTCCAAGTCCACAGGAAACGATTGGCGGCGGCTGGGTTATTGACCCTCGTGGAAATAAATATCGTTTTGGCAAGCAGACGATTGAAGAGCTTGAGAAAAAGAAGGCTGGCACCCCAATTGAACGGATAAATGCCGCTTTATATGAAGCAAAAAGTTTACCTGTCGAAGAACTGATAAAGCGAACCGCTCTTGATGAAGAATCGATTTTGTCCAATTTAAATGATGACCAATTCGTCCAGATTTCGAATAAGGAGTATGCTCTAGTATCCGTTGTTGAAGTCATTGAAGAAGAAATCAAGGACCGGCTGGAAGACTTCCATGTTGAAAATCCAATGCGAATCGGGATGAACAAGGCCGAATTGCTACAATCACTGCAAAAAACTTTCTCTAAAACCCTGCTTGAATTTGTGATTGATAACGCTATAACCAAGGGGTTACTGAACAGGAAAGAACAGTATATTTCTTTGGGGAACTTTGCTCCACACGTTCCGAAAAACTGGGTGAAGCGAACTGAAAATATGCTAGACGAACTCAAGAAGGATGGCCTGAAGGTTGCATACCTGAATGATTATATAAAAAATGCCGGAATCCCTGAATCTCTTACAGCTGAATTGAAACGATTCCTTGAAGATCAAGGAGAGATTGTCATGCTCGATGATCAATATGCCTGGTATGGCGCTCATTTTGCAGATGCAGTGGAGAAACTGAAAAAACATACAGGTGATGAGTTCGAAGTACCACAGGCAAAGGAAGCCGTGGAGTTATCGCGAAAATACATGATTCCTTTCCTCGAGCGGCTCGATGCACTGGGGTATACACGAAGAGTTGAAAACAAGAGGGTTTGGCGGAAATAATACGTTTCATGAAATTGAATAATAACGGTAGAAGTGCTCTAATAAGAGTGTCTTTCTGCCTGAACGGAATCCTTATGAATGAGGAAATACATGCATAAGGGTATCTATCCACTTGAACGAAACCCTTATGAGTGGGGAAATACATGCATAAGGGTATCTACCCACCTGAACGGAACCCTTATGTGCGGGGAAATACATGCATAAGGGTATCTATCCACCTGAACGGAACCCTTATGAGTGAGGAAGTGCATGCATAAGGGTATCTATATACTTGAACGCTATCCTTAAGTGTGGACTTCTGAAGTTAGACAAAAATGAACAATTAAAAACAGCAGATTTCAGGGAATCTGCTGTTTTTAATTAGTTTACATAACAATATTATTTAACTCTCAGTGGATTTCACTTGCAATGGAGGTGGAATCAACCAACCTTTTGTTTTATTCAATTTAAGCATTTTGGCTCCGAATTGTGCTTTAGCCATATGGAATTGACCATACATAATGCCTATATCTTCCCTGATGGCTTGGCCAATCATGGTGCTGGCAGCTACTAAGCCTTCTGCAACATCCTTCGAAACGGCAGCGGCAATTTCAGGGTCACTGAATCTTGCTCCTGGAGGGATATCTTCCAGATGGGCAACTGGGCGTTCTGGAGGTGCAGGAGGAAGACCAATTCCATTTGATTTTAGCAACTCTTCTACCTGTTTGTTTTCTTCCTGCATTGCTTCAATAGCTTCCTGGACTAGTTTTTTTAGATCCTCATCACCTATATGATTGATAAACGTCTGGTATGCTGCAATCAATCCATGATTGACTGACAGATGAGTCCATGTTCCAAATACTTCACCATAATGCAATGGTTCATCTTTAGGATTTCCGCTTAATACTCCCATGATCGCACTCCTTATCGTTTCTAAATTCATTATTTTTGCTCCTTATTAAAGGAAGTTGGTCCATTGATTATTTTGCATTCTGCAGTTGTATTCATACCTTCTTCTAAGTGGGAAATTAATACATTAGTGATCAAGCAAGGACAAGCAACGAAAAAAAGGAGTTATATTGTAATTGACAATCCCATTTTACGAAATTAAACGACCTTGAAATTCCATCATACATTGAGGAAATACGTATGTTACAGTAAAGGAGAGAGGATGATCTTTTTGAATAAAACAGTCTTTACAGTTTTTTTAACAACAAGCATTTTGTTTGCCGGTTGCACTAAGGACCAGATAAATGTCACTGAACCAGACCAAAAAACGATTGAACAGGCAATGTTGGACAGTGGGATCGCGCCTGACAACATTATTTTTACTGAAGAGATAAAGGGGCAAAATGCATTTTCAATATATGAACAAGTAGAAGGATTTGGCGTCACTCACTATGTTAAATCAGATAAAGGTTGGCAATACAGAGGGGGATCAGAATTTGGGCATCCTGCAGGAGATCCTGAACCTCTATCATTTGGTGTGGCAACATGGTTGCTCGGAGACTATTCCCTTGATGGGAATAGCAGATATAATACCGTGTTCCTCGGAGAAATCCACCAACCGGAAATTTCTAAGATCATTTTGGAAGTTAACCATGGTAAGTACACTGCAAAAATCATATCCAGTAATAGCAGGAAATTCTGGTACCACCAATCAGGTATTGTAGATGCCCAGAGTCTTGTCACTAAAATCTCCGGGTATAATTCTAATGGAAAATTGATATTTGAAAAAAATTTAAATTTGAACGAACAATAAAGAGCTTGGTCATTCCCAAGCTCTACACTCATTCCCCGAAAAATCCTTCGTATATTTTGTTGATATCATCTCTCAACTTTTCAACTTGTACGATCCTGGCTTCCCTCAAATATTCTCGCCCATCTGCATAGAGGACGAGGACGGGTACGGTAAAAGCCATTAGAAATCCAGCGATCTCTTCAACTTTTCCTGCGTTTACCAATCCTGTTTTGATTTTAGGGAAATCCTTCATGACTTCCTCAACCTGAGGAAGCAAACCATGGCAGACGCTTCAACTGTCAGTCAATACATAAATGAAGCTTAATTCATTATTGCTTATCAAGCTTTTGACTTCGTCCATCGACATTAATTCTTTCAACTTTTATCAACCTCCTATCATTTTTTACCCATTAATAATTAGGTTAGCCTTCTGTTCTTTAATCATACTAAAAAAAGGGTAATGGGTATAATAATGAGGAAGGAGTGACAGTGTATGGGAAATCCATGGCATGAGCGTTTTGGTTCTGAAGAGTATGTGTACGGTGAAGAGCCAAATCTTTTTATAAAAAAACAGTCTAACAGGCTGGAGAAGGGGAAAAAAGTTGTCTGCTTCGCTGAAGGAGAAGGCAGGAATGCTGTTTACCTTGCGCGAGAAGGTTATGAAGTTACTGCCTATGACTATGCGCTTAATGGCTTAAAAAAGACGGAAAAACTGGCTCAACGTTATGGAGTCAATATCACCACAAAACAAAAGGACCTTATCCAAGAACAGGTACCAGTTGAGGAATTTGACGCAGCCATAATGGTTTTTGGCCATTTTTCCAAACAGGACCAAAAAACAGTATTCGACAAACTAGTATCTGCTGTAAAACCTGGCGGCATAGTCATGATGGAAGTATATTCAGAAGACCAGGTCCGTTATGGAACAGGCGGGCCAAAAACAATAGATATGCTATACGATCCAGTTGACCTGCTACAGTGGGTGAAAGGATATAAAACATTGCATTTCTTCTACGGAGAAGAGGAGAGAATCGAAGGCCAATTGCATACCGGTGTTGGACATATTATTCAAGCAATAATTGAAAAATAAGGCATGATAGACAAGGCGATTCTTCATAAAAGAAGGTCGCTTTTTTGTGTTTTTTACAAGGATTTTCCAATGGATTGTCGAATTATATACAAAGGAGAAATGATAGGACAAATCGAGACGCACCACAAGTGTCAACTCAACCTTGTTTCACTGCTGATAGGGTGAACAGGGAAGAAGTCTGGGGAGGTATTATGAAAGAAACAATTCATAGCTATGATGATTTATTAAGAATGCTAGATCAACTTCTGAAAGAAAAAAGCGAGTTCAATTGGGATCAGTTTTACTCTGACCGCGAGAGAAAAATTCCTTTTTTTAAAGATCATCCTGATGAGAATTTAATGGAATATATGGAATTGAAGAAAATAAAAGCAGGAAAAGCTTTGGAATTAGGCTGTGGACCAGGGAGGAATGCTATTTATTTGGCCCGGCACGGTTTTTATGTTGATGCCGTCGACCAATCGGCAGAAGGACTGGAATGGGCTAAAGAAAGGGCAATAGAACAAAAGGTTCAAGTGAATTTTATTCAAAAGGATATTTTTGAAATGGAAATTGAAGAGGGTACATATGATCTTGTCTACGATTCAGGCTGCTTCCACCATATCCCGCCGCATAGGAGAATGAGCTATATTGATCTCGTCCAGAGAGCTTTAAAGCCTGATGGTGCATTTGCGCTAACCTGCTTTGTACAGGGAGGAGAGCTTGGTGGGGCGGATATTTCTGATTGGGAAGTGTATAGAAGGAAAAGCATGCACGGCGGCTTAGGCTTTACTGATGAAAAGCTTAAGGGGATTTTTCACCATTTCACACCGGTTGAAATCCGGAAAATGAGGGACTTAAATTCTGAGACCGAAAAATTCGGGACATCTGCTCTTTTAGCTGCCCTTTTCAAAAATAAATAATGGAGTGAATAAATTGGGATATATACGTGAGCTAAGAAGGCTGGTCGGCCATAGGCCACTGATTTTACCAGGAGCAGTCGTGCTTATATTTAATGATGTAGGCCAGTTACTGCTCCAGCATCGAAGTGATGGTGGATGGGGGCTTCCGGGCGGTTTGATGGAATTAGGAGAGAGTCTTGAAGAAACTGCAAGAAGGGAAGTTAAAGAAGAAACAGGACTCGACATAGGAGAATTGAAGCTCGAGGGTGTGTTTTCAGGTGGACAATATTACTTGAAAGTCGCAAACGGTGACGAACTTTACTCAGTAACTACTGTCTATTCAACAAAGGATTATAAAGGTGAACTCGTGTCGGATGAACTAGAGTCGATCGATCTGCAATTCTTCAGTTTGCATCAATTGCCCGATAGTTTGCAAAAAAGCTATCTGGATTTTATACAACATTATATTCAACAAAACACCATAGACTGTTGTTAAAAGAAGCTGAATATATATGTTATTAATGACCCTGAAAAATTATACAGGAGTGTTCAAATGACGACTGAACAAAAATGGGAAGATTTCTATTGTGAGGAAGTTATATCAGGCAAAACACCGGTTGAAAAGGTATATGAAACGGAGCATTCCCTCGCGTTTTATCATACTCGGCCATATTATGAGGTACATATTATTGTCATTCCTAAAAAACATATTTTATCATTTTTAACAGTATCGGATGATGAAACGGAGATTCTGAATGATGTTCTCAAGGTAGTAAAGATGGTCGCCTCTAAGCTCGAGAAGGATTTTGGAGCATGCACCATTTCTACTAACATAGGAAACTATCAAAGCAACAAGCATTTGCACTGGCATGTTCATTTTGGTCCGAGGATACGAGACGGGCAAGGAAGGTTGCTTCATGATCACGAAACAAAATAATGGTTTTGAGTTAATAGACATACTTGAAATAAACGTAATGGATATGGAGCAATACCAGCCGCTGGCAGGATCATACGCCATTATGATGGTGAGAGGAAAATATCTAATTGGATATAACACTTTAAGGCAGCAATGGGAACTACCGGCCGGGAAAAGGGAAAATGATGAAACCCCTTTGGATTGTGCTAGAAGAGAACTTCTTGAAGAAACTGGACAATCCGTCATGGATCTTAAATTTGTTGTCCTAGCATGGGTAAGGAATCATCTTAACGGAGCAGAAAAGTTCAACCCATTATACTACTCGACAACTTATTTTCTGTCCCCCTTTCAACAAAACCAAGAAATGTCTAAAATAAAACTCTGGGACCTTAAAGAAACTGTTCACATCGACCAGGTTGATTTGGCAATTTTAGAATACATTCATCAGTTAGAACATTAGGAGTTATAATGAAAAGAAGATTAAATCTAAAACAAGTGCTTGTCGCAAGCTTTTTTATCGCTACAATTCTAACAATCGCGAATAATATGATTGATTGGGAAAATAAAATTTACTCTGGCATTTTTGCGTTTATGGTCAGTTTAGCAGTTTTCAGTATTTTGGAGAAAATGTTTAATGAATAAATTTGAAAGGACTTAGGCTTAAGTCCTTTTGTGTTGTGTAGGAGTTTTTTTAGAGGTTGGATATGGTGGGTTGGTATTAATATTAGTTCTAGTTGGATTGAAAAAGGGGAAAAGGAAATATGCTAGCTGCGGGAATTCATGGATTCATCCTTGCTTTCGGATTGATTCTTCCATTAGGAGTCCAGAATGTATTTGTTTTCAATCAGGGATCAATGCACAAACAATATAGGCGAGTTTTGCCAGTGATTTTGACAGCTTCGATCAGTGATACAGTCTTGATCACTCTTGCAGTTCTCGGTATATCAGTGATCGTTCTAAAAATTGCCTGGTTAAGTACGTTGTTAATATCAGCTGGCACTCTGTTTTTAATCTACATGGGTTTTTTAACTTGGAGAAGCAGGCCAACTGATGTAACTGCAGAGGCAGAAGCCTTTTCCCCGAAAAAACAGATAACCTTTGCGGCATCGGTTTCTTTGCTTAATCCGCATGCGATTATGGATACAATCGGGGTAATTGGAACGAGTTCATTGAACTATGCGAGACCAGCGAAATTCACCTTTGCACTTGCCTGTATTTTGACTTCCTGGATCTGGTTTTTCGTTCTTGCCTTAATTGGACGGCAAGTGGGGATGTTAGGGAAATCAAATAGTTTTCACATTATCTTAAATAAAATTTCCGCTTTAATTATGTGGGGAACGGCCATTTACCTGGCGTTGACTTTTTAAAGCTAAGGAAGTTATGCAAAGAGAGAGAAACAAGAGTTCTTCATAAATCATGAAGGGCTCTTGTTTCTTATCGTCTTCTGCGACGTCGAAGATATTGAACTTCTGACTCAAGTCCATCCACACGCTTATTGTTTTCTGCTAGCTCGCTCTTCATTGCATCCAATTGCACTTTAACATCCTTCAACTCCCCTAATAGCTGTTCTACCTTATTTTCTAATCCTGAAGTATTTGCTTCTTCTTTTTTCGAGTCTGATTTATTCAATGTCTTGGAAAACAATGATAAAGTCGTTGGATTTACAAATCCCTGTACAGCTGTCATAAGAGAATTAAGGTTATCTGCATTTAATTGGCTTTTCTGTGAATGGCCATTATCATCTTTTCTTCCTTCTGGTAATTGATTGAAAATCGCCTGTGTGAAGTTAAGTATTCCATCTAGTGACGGTTCTTTTTTTAAGGATTCAATATGTGGCTTTAAATCTTTTTCATTCATCTAACATCATCCTTTCTTTTAATATAGAATCTCCCCGGCTAATACCGGTATAGCCAGGGAGACTGTAAGGAACTTCAGGTCACAAATCTTTCAGAGATTAAGCAGCACCGTTTTCTGTAGCAATTACCTCGCCGATGCAGTTGAAAAGGACGTCAACTAAAGCATCCTGAGCCAACAAGATTGCAACGACCAAAGCAATTGCCAACAAAAGAACTACAATCGCAGTGATTAACATCTCTCCACCTCCCTCCACTTTAGAAGATAGGTAAGATCCGAACCTTACAACAACATCATATGTAAAAATATCGGACGAGCATCAGCTTGTATCATAGAAAAGAAAATAAGGGCTGCCTATTTATATAACTACGAGTGAAATGATTTATCTAACCTTTTTTGAGGCTGGCAGAGAGCTTAGCAAGGTGGATTGAAATAAACTTCAAGTGCTGGCCTTATCTAAAAATCCAGGTTCTCCGTCAAGAGAGGTCTTTTTAGGATAAAAGAGGATTTCTAATTTAATGGACGAATTCTTTTATTAGTCTATAAAAAAGGGGAATCCATGTGATTGAATTAGTGAGTGTAAAACAGGAGGATGAAGCAATTCTCCAAAATTTAATACAATTTTATATCTACGAATTTACTGTCTTTCAGGATATCAAACTTGAAGAATCGGGATTTTTTGCTCCATTTGATTTAAAACCGTATTGGACTGAAGTCGATTTACATGCTTTTTTTATCATGCATGAGGGAGAACTGGCGGGTTTTGCCATGGTTGAAAGTGGAGATCCGAATGTCATCCTGGAGTTTTTTATCATGAGTAAATTCTACCGAAGAGGATTTGGGAAAGCAGCGGCGGTCAAGCTGTTTGATCAATTCCTGGGGAACTGGAGTATCACTCAGGTAGAGAAAAATGAGCCGGCAAGGAACTTCTGGCGTAAAGTGATTGGCGATTATACTGGCGGCAACTATATTGAAAAGGTCGATGATCACAATCGTTCAATCCAAGAATTTAATACCGGATTATATGCGAAAAAATGATTGCAAAAGGTCTGAAGAGTTGTTTATAATGGTAAAAATATCAAATCGATGAAAAAGAGAGTAGTTATTCTATCTTTGCTTCAGCGAGCCAGGGACGGTGGAAGCCTGGTGCATCAGAATAATGAAGCGCACTTTTGAGATGCGGTCCTGAATTTGAGTAGGGATTGCCGGGATTTACCCGTTATCAATGGAAGAAGGTTCCGAATTTCGGAACAATTGGAGTGGTACCGCGGGATAACTCTCGTCTCTTATTTAGAGACGGGAGTTTTTTATTTTTATAAGGGGGGTCATTTGATGGACTATGTAAAACTGTATGCAGAAGTGCTTGCCGCTGGGCTAGAGGGGGTTCTCACGTCTTCAGAAATAGAACGTATTATTGAGAAACCGAAATTTCTGAATCAGGGTGACTTAGCTTTTCCGTGCTTCCAATTGGCAAAAACGATGAGAAAACCGCCAGTCGAGATTGCGAAGGAGTTAAGTGCTCGGTTGCAAAGCTCAATTGATGATTCGATGGAACGTTTTGAAGCGGCCGGTGGCTATGTAAATGTGTTCCTAAACAAGCCGAAAGTGACCAAAGAACTCTTCATTGAAATCGGGCAAAAGAAGAATCATTACGGTGACCTTGATCTTGGGGAAAATCAGATTGTGACAATTGACCTTTCTTCCCCCAATATCGCTAAGCCCTTTTCCATGGGCCATCTGCGGTCAACTGTTATAGGAAATTCATTGTCGCTTATTTATGAAAAGGCTGGATATAAGACCGTAAAAATCAACCATTTAGGAGATTGGGGAACTCAATTCGGCAAGCTCATCACTGCATATAAACTTTGGGGAACAGAGGAGAAAGTAAAGAAAAACCCAATACAGGAGCTGCTGGCGCTTTATATAGAGTTTCATGATGAAGCAGAAAGCCAGCCTGAGCTGGAGCAAGAGGGACGGAACTGGTTCAGGCGTCTGGAAAATGGGGATGCTGAGGCACTTGAGCTATGGAAATGGTTCAAGGATGAGTCACTTAAGGAGTTTAAGAAGATTTACGATCTCATGGGAATTGAGTTTGATTCATATGCCGGAGAAGCTTTTTATAATGACAAAATGGATTCAATCGTGGAAATGCTAAAAGACAAGGAGCTGCTTATAGATTCGGATGGGGCACAGGTAGTCAGCTTGGAAGGTCATGAACTACCGCCATGTTTGATAAAGAAATCGGATGGCGCGACTTTGTACGCTACGCGGGACTTAGCCGCAGCTAAGTACAGATTCGAGGAATATTTATTTCTAAAATCATTGTATGTGGTCGGCAATGAGCAAAGTCTGCACTTTAAACAGCTAAAAGCAGTGCTGGGAAAAATGGAATTCCCATGGGCTGATGGTATTATTCATGTTCCATTTGGCATGATGTTAAAGGATGGCAAGAAAATGTCCACGAGAAAAGGGAAGGTAGTCTTGCTCGAAGATGTTCTTAATGATTCCATTCAGCTGGCAGAAAAGAATATAGAAGAAAAAAATCCTTACTTGGAAAATAAAGCAGAGATTGCAAAAATGGTTGGTACCGGCGCAATTGTTTTTCATGACCTTAAGAATTTTCGGATGAACGACATTGAATTTTCCCTTGAAGAAATGTTAAAGGTCGAAGGGGAAACAGGACCTTATGTTCAATATACAAATGCAAGGGCACAATCGTTATTGAAAAAGGGAGGATATGAAGGGGCGAATGGAGACTTCAAAATGGCTGCTATCGCTGAGTGGCCAGTGATCACTGAGCTACAGAACTTTCCGGAAACAATCAAGAGAGCGATTGATAAAAATGATCCATCTCTGATTGCTAAATATGTTCTTGATTTGTCCCAGGCATTTAATAAATACTATGGAGAAGTCCGCATCCTCGAAGAAAATGCAGAAAAGAATGCACGTCTTCTATTGGTCCATTGTGTAAGCACTGTGCTCGAAGAAGGCCTTAGAATACTGGGAATCAAGGCACCAAAAGAAATGTAAAAGGAGTCCCTGGTATCAACCAGGGACTCTTTTAGATTCAATTATGTTCTATATAACTGGCGAAAATTTCACCAGCGGTATCGCTGTACTTCAATTCTACATCTGTTTTGTCAAAAAACCATGTATCGTTTGCTTCTACAAAAAATGTGATGCCGTCAATCTCTTGCTGTTCGGCGGCTATGGCAGGAGTTTCAAGTGAGAATGCCAGGCTGTAACCTTTATTCTTGTCGCCAAACCCGGCATATTGAGGATAAAGGCGGATGTGAAACGGTTTCTGTGTATCAAATTCCTTTTCAAACCATTTGTATGCGTTTTGATCAATCTTGATTGTCATCTTTGCACCATCCTTTCGTTAGCTTTATTGTAAAACCTCAAAGGTACTGGCTGCCGTGCTTTATGTCACACTTTTCGCAATGTCATGACATTGTCAAAAATGTTCAAATTAAAAACAGCTCCCCAGATGAGGAGCTGAAAAGCCTAAAGACTAATTTCCTTTTTACGCATTGCTTCGGGGATATAAACACAAAAAGGCTCACTGGCCATATAGTCTCCAGTGACAGCATAGGTTCTCGAACGTGAACCGCCGCATACATAGCGGAATTCACAAACGCCACATTTCCCGCTGTATTTGTCAGGACTGCGCAAGTCTTTGAAAATAGGGGAGTTTCTATATATTTCTGCTAATGGCTTTTCACGGATATTCCCTCCGACAAGGGGCAGGAGCCCTGATGGCATGACATCGCCGGTGTGGGAAATAAAAACAAAACCATTGCCGTCATTCACCCCTTTAGGAGCCCGCTTTAACCCATCAATGACGGAGGCCATATCTTTAGTCAATGTATCCTCATAGCGGATGCCTAGTTCTTTGGTGAGTTTATTTTCTCTTGCTTTTTGCTGGTATACCACACGTCTGTAATGCTGGGCAGCTGTGGTCTTGATGTCGTATGGTGCAGTTTTGCTTAACTCATAAAGCCATCTGAACACTTTTTCGTGTTCTGCCGGAGTTAAGCAAGCATCGAGTTGTCCCCGACCTGTCGGCACAAGCAAAAAGATATACCACATTACTACCTTTAGTTCTTTCATTAATTCTGCCATCTGTTCAAGGTGGTCATAATTGTAGCGGGAAATAACGGTATTAAGCTGCAATGGCATGTTTAATTCGTACAAGTACTTTACTTTTTCAATCGTAAGTTCAAATGAACCGGGAGTTCCGCGAAAATGATCATGGATCTCTGGAGTAGGGCCATCAAGGCTAAAAGCCCATCGTGAGAGCCCAACTTCCTTAGCCCTTTGCATTTTTTCCATTGTCACATTATCTGTTGCACTAGGGGTCATGGACACGCGCATCCCTTTTTTTATTGCATAATCTGCAAGGTCAAAAAGGTCTTCCCGCATCATGCAATCTCCGCCTGTAAAAACAAGCATGGGATTACCCATGTCAAAAATTTGGTCGATCAGTTTTTTACCTTCTTCAGGGGTCAATTCCATTGGATCAGGTTTATTCTGAGCATCTGCCCTGCAATGCAAACATTTAAGCTGACAAGCCCTTGTAACTTCCCAAATAACGATGTAAGGATTTTCATCAAAATCAACCATTCCAGGATGGAAGCCTGAGGATTGGGAATGTCCAACTTCATGCATAAATATCACCAACTTTTTTATCTTTTATTTATTCATTATAAAATATGTGATTTTATGCGCATGTAATGAATGTTACATAATATCGAAAATGGTCCACACTAAAAAGTATAGACAAGACTTCCTCTATAATCCTGAGAACACCGAATAGCAAACACAGCTTTCAATAAATTATTTGAATAATTTGAAACTTATTTTCTGACCACAACGTCTATTTATAGGGAGCATCAGGATTGGGAAAAAGGGGGATATCAGTGAAGAAGTCAGTTCCGTGGATCACCTTGTCTATTTTAGTTGTAGTAAGCATATCCAGTTGGATCACTTATAGCCTTTATAAGCCTGCTCCACCTGAATTAGAAGTTGTTGCTGCCAAGCATGTTGTGGAGGTAAAGCCTGTAACTTATTCATTAAGGAAGTGGGGAAGGACTGCTTCAGCAGATATTAATACTGACCCTGCTGTCCTTGTAAGAGAATCCACTCCACTCATTGTTGATCCAAGTGACAATATTGAGCTATTATTTAATCACTCACCTGATACGGTTAAATGTTACTTATGGGAAATGGAGACAGGCAAACTCGCATACAAAGAACTAACAGCATACCCATTGAACCTCGAGTCGTCTAATATAGCTTCTGGGGATTACGCCTTGGAGATTCTTGCCAAATGGGAAAATGGCTATGTCCTGTATAATACAAGAATCATTGTAAATGATGATAAACCTTGACCAGCCATGGGCTTGCTGAAAAGCATCCTCATGGCTTTTTGTTTATTCATCGCACCGAATAATTCCTTTTCAGCCATGCCATACTAAACTAAAACAGTACCAATTGATGTGCAATACAGTTGGTAAAAAGTCCTGGAAGGGGCAGGTGGAACCGGCCCTTTTCTTTTTTTGCAGAGGGGATGTAATTTGACAATAGTATCAGACGTTAATCAACTAATATCAACGATAAAAGGAATTGAAGCACAGTTATCTTTAATGGCGTTGAGCACCACTGTGCCTGAAGCAAGTAAAACCTTTCATGACACAATGCTAGTTCTTGGGGAAATAAAGACAGATCTGCAAAACAGGATAACACATATTGAAATAAAAAATCCCCAACATAAAAGCTAGTAGGTGAGGAAATGAATGAATGGACGCACATTATTATTTCGTCTGTGCTATTCGTTGTGACATTATTTGCAATCACGAAGATTGGTGGAAAGAAGCAACTGTCTGAGCTGTCTTTTTTTAAATATGTTTCGGGCATTACGATAGGAAGTATTGCTGGCGAAGTAATAATGGGTATGGAAGGTAATTTACTTCATGGAGTATTGGCAATTGTTATATTTGGATCATTCACATATTTGCATGACCTTATTGGAATTAAAAGCAAAAAGTTCAGGGATTTATTTGAGGGTAAGGCAACGGTAATAATAAAAGATGGAAAAGTGATGGAAGAGAATCTGAAAAAGGAAAAATATACAATTGATGAATTGAATTCTTTGTTAAGGCAGAAAAATGTTTTCAAAACTGCAGACGTTGAGTTTGCTGTTCTAGAGCCAAAAGGTGATTTGAGTGTATTGTTAAAAAAGGAATACCTCCCATTAACTCCGAATGATTTAAACATGCCGGTAACTCCTGAAAAAGAAACGAATACGGTCATCATGGATGGAAATGTATTGAATGATCAATTATCATTGGCTGGGAAAAACAAAGCATGGCTGGACATTGAGTTAGCTAAAGTAGGAGTAACTCTTGATAATGTGTTTATAGGTCAAGTCGATTCTTATGGCAGGCTATATATTGATACATATGATGACAACGTTAAAATCCCATCACCTCAACCGGGGAAGTTATTGTTGGCCATGCTGAAAAAATGCCAAGCAGACCTTGAAATATTTGCTCTTGAAACAGAGACTTCTGAAGCTCAGGATCTGTATAATAAGAACGCAAGAAAATTGGAAGAAGCCATCCAAAAAGTAAAGCCGTACCTGAAAGAGTAAACAAATCCTATGTAATCATTTCCGGTATAACGCTTAGACTAAATCAAATACTAATTGATGGGGGAGATATAAATACTCCTCTAATTCAAAATAGGAGTGCTGCCGGATGAATAGATCTGCATGGATTTCTACGTTGATGAAATCGAATATGTCTCAGAATATGATGAAAATGTTCGGATACAGACGGAAGAGAAATCGCTCCATGACCTACTCGATTATGGGAGTTGTAGCAAGTGCTGCAGCAGCGTTTATTTTCCGTAATCGAATGGGAGGTGGAATGAGGCAGCTTATCCAAAATTCTAATGCTGGATCAGCTTTTAATAAGCCAATGGCGGCAGGTATTACAGAATTTGCAAAAGAAATAACCTCAGGTTTAGATACAAATAAGGCGAACAGTACTACAGGTTTCCATTCGACTACCTCGACGAACCCGGAGAGCAGTCAAATGATTAACCAAATTGCTTCAGCCGCCAAAGACACAGGAAATAGCCAGCAGGTGGATCAATTAGCTGATCAATTGATTAAGCGCAACCTTTAGTAAGGTTATTTCCGTACTAAAACAGATTTTAATAATAGACACCAAAAAAGTCTCGCTGTGCCTTCAGCGAGACTTTCTTGGTGTCTTATAGATGTAATGAAAGTCATTGTATGTTCAATGAATTAGTTCCTTTTTACCTTGTTATGAAAGCGAAATAGTCCTAGTGACATAGTTTGGTAAAGTTACAGCAATATTAAACTTATATTTCATTAATGTAACAAAAAGAGAGTTAATAAGGAAAAAAGCCCCTTCAATCCCTGTAATAATAGGGTTTAGCGATTAATTGCCATGTAAACGGTATTTTTACCAGAGGAAAACTATTCCTCACAAACCAATATTTATAGATTCAAAACAAGTTTGGGAAACTCTACTATTAATTTGTAACGAAATCAAAGGAGTTGCTCAACATGAAAAAACAGCTTTTAACGGTGGCTGCAACAGCAGGGATTTTATTTACATCATTCAATGGATCAGCTAGTGCTCATGATAAATTACACACAGTCCAGTCCGGTGAATCTTTATGGAAGCTTTCAAATATATATAATGTTGCTATAAATGATATTCAAAAGTGGAATAATCTTTCAGGCACAACAATCTATGTAAATCAAAAACTATCAGTCTTAGCTCCTCACAGTCATTCATCCGAATCACATACTGACGTCAAGGAATCTGATTCTACCTATATCGTAAAATCAGGCGATACCTTATGGGGAATATCAAAGTCGTACGGAAAGTCCATAAGTGGACTTAAATCCTTGAACGGATTAACATCTGATGTTATCTACCCTGGGCAAAAATTGAAAGTTTCAGGATCTGCTGCAACAACAGCAAGCTCTCCAACAGCAAATACGTCCAGCACATACACAGTCCGTAGCGGTGACAATTTGTCAACGATTGCTGCTCGCCATAATTTATCGCTATCACAATTGATGTCTATCAATAATCTGAAATCTCATCTGATCTATCCTGGTCAGGTATTGAAGCTATCCGGTTCATCAACAACACCAGTAGCGACTAATGTGTCAGCATCCAATACAACAGTAATGGCCACATATGGTTCAACATCTAAGGTGAATTCATTGATCGGTGAAGCGAAAAAGTATATAGGAGTACCATATGTTTGGGCCGGCAGCACCCCGGCTGGATTCGATTGTTCAGGTTATTTAAATTACGTATATAACAATGTTGGCATTTCGATCCCTAGAACAGTAGAAACCATTTGGAAAGCAACAAAATCTGTTTCTACTCCACGCGTAGGAGACCTTGTATTCTTTGAGACATATAAAGCAGGTCCTTCTCATGCTGGTGTCTATCTAGGTGATGGTAAGTTCATTCATGCTGGTTCTTCAAGAGGTGTAGAAATCAGTGACATGAACAACTCTTATTGGAAGCCGCGTTATCTGGGCGCTAAAACAACATTTTAATCTGATTGTTTACCAATACCCTGCTGCTTGAATTTCGAAACCTCCAATTTGGAGGTTTTTTTATTTTATTGGATCTTTTTAAGCGAAATGTTTTTTTATCTCATGTTGATTGTAGTGGAAGGCGCGAAGACTCCTCGAAAATGCTACCGCATTTCCTTCGTGCGTGGGCAAGTTCGAAGATGCCCAATCAATGTCCTGCCGGAAGAGCAAGTCATGGGGAGACTCCGCAAGCGCATAAAGCGACGAGGAGGCTCCCCGACTGCAAGGAAGAATTGGTTTATGAAAAATCCGGCCTCTGGGATTTTTCATTATTCTTCCCCGCGGAAAGCGAAGCGCATGGAACGAAAATCAACAGCCCAGTTTAACAGAGCCATTTTTATTAAACGAAGACTATCATTTTACTTAACACAGCTTTTAATTTGTAAACCATATTATATATAGCGTATAATCCAATTAAAATCTTATTTACTAACGTGCAAGTGGTTGGATGTTGACCATTTAAAATGAAAATTATTTGTACATAGTGAATTCTGGTGAGTTTAATGATTTGGAGGCATATAAAATGAGAATTCCTATTTTAAAATTAAAAGATTATTTATTGGTTTCAATTCAAGTAGAACTAGATGACCAGACGGTACTCACTTTTCAAGAAGACCTGTTAAATAAAATTAAAGATACAGGAGCAAAAGGTGTTGTAATCGATTTGACTTCTGTAGATATGATTGATTCTTTCATTGCAAAAGTTTTGGGTGACGTGATCGTAATGACAAGCCTGATGGGCACTAAAGCTGTGCTGACCGGTATCCAGCCAGCGGTCGCTATTACCTTGATTGAACTTGGCATAACATTGGAAAACGTCCATACTGCACTGGATCTTGAACAAGGAATTTCGATTTTAAGCCAATTGTTAGAGGGTTAGCCAGATGACAGAACCGATTATTATTAATATTAATAATGAATTTGATATAGTGCTTGCCCGTCAAAAAGGGAGAGAAGTTTCGAAAGAACTCCAATTTGGCGGTGTAGACCAAGCAAGAATAACTACAGCCATTTCTGAACTCGCAAGAAACATTTATTTATATGCCGGAAGCGGAAAAATTACTATCGAGGTCTTAGAAGAAAACGGCCGAAGAGGGATTCAGATTTCTGCTGCTGATGATGGTCCAGGCATAAATGACATCCGGATGGTCTTACAGGATGGGTATTCTACTTCAGGAGGTCTTGGTGCGGGGCTTCCAGGAGTTAAAAGGTTGATGGACAGCTTTGATATTGATTCAATGCCCGGAACCGGTACTAAAATCACGATTACCAAATGGGCGAGGTAACAAGTGATATACGTAAGGATAATTACGACAAAATGAAAAAGGATGTCCAGCGAAAGCTGGACATCCTTTTCACTATCTAAAAGAGCCATTGCTCTTGAACTTGTTTTCGTGCCAACTCCATGATTTCTTCCTCTGATGTTTCACGATCAGCTATGACATTCGTTAAATAATTCTTCCCCTTTAAGTCTACAGAAACTGTTACTTCTCTCATTGTACATTATCCTTTCCTTCTGTGTTTTCGTGATCTGTAATCCTTCCGTGTTCTTCTTTTTACCAACTATCGAGGTTGAATAAACATCGGATACTGGCAGCAATCACTCTTTTTTTGCATTATGTGTCTTGCTAAGGAATGGAACAACATCGATAATAAAAAAATGTGTAGTTTCTGGAAAACACAAAAGTGTTGCAGATTAAGCCTTGGTGTTTGGCCATTTTTGTTAAAGGGAATAGATGAATACAAAGATTAAGGAGGGAAGTACCATGGCAGATTCGAAAAAGGATCAGCAAAGCCTGGTCGAATATGAACGAGAAAAATTAGGGGAAGAGAAAAAGATTGATGAGTTCAAAAATCAGGGTAGAGAACCCGATCAGCAAAATAGATTAAAGGATCAAGAAAACCTCAGAAAATAGTGGAAGACAAGCTGGAGTTAGTCCAGCTTGTTTTTTCTTTGTTTGTTATTGGCTTGAAAAATTAAAAAGTTCTCTTTTTTAGAAGGAAATTTTTTACTTTAAGTTGAATATATATTATGGAAATATAGAGAAAAGAAAAGGGGAACAATATTTTGAATGCACATAATGCTGACCGAGCGGGGAGCTTGCTGATAACATTCGCAGTTATTCTTCTCTTCGCATCCTTACCAATTGGGATTTTTATCGTTACTTTCATCCATCAATCCATCTACATTGATAAGTCGCAATGGTTTTTTGACAGTCCAATGTCTTCCTATATTACAATGGTTTCCATTTTGTTAATTATTCCAGTATTGCTGATTATCATAGCCGTCTATCTTTTCAAAACAGATGAATCGAGAAAAAGAAGTCTCAATGTATTTATTGCTTCCATTTTTACACTGCTAATCATGGCTGCGGGCGGCTACTTAAGTATCGACAATTATTACTATATGGATAAGGATGGCTTATATTATGATGAGCTTTGGAAATTAGAGCAAACCGTATATCCGTGGGATAGAATCACTGAAATGAAACAAGTTAACAAGAAAGAGGCCGGTACATTAACGCCTGATAAGTTGATTTTTACTTATGATAATGAAAAAATTGAATTGCCGTTGAGCCCGAAGCTTAGAAACGAAGTGGATCCCGTCATCGATTATATCGAGAATACAAAAGGAATCGAACTTGTCATGGAAATTATCACAATAGATGAAGAATAGTAGAGAACCCTTCCATCAGTTTGATGAAAGGGTTTTTATTATTCAATCATATTAGCGAAAAAAGGAACGTCGCCTTAATTTTTGAAAATAAAACTGGAAGCCGTAGGCTAAAATCGCAAAGGAATAAATTACACTAAAGAAATATATTGGTTTCAGACGTTGTAATTGATAGATGTCCATTTTCCTGAAAAGATTACTCATAGGGAATGCTAATAAATAATCGATCACAAGATTTATTCCTAAATACTGCCAGATGTTTCCGAACGCAAGCTTGAACACCCATAGATTTGCCACAAAAAAAGGGCCAAGCGTGAAAGTAAGATCATTGTAAATGCGCGTTCCAATACTCCCGGATACTTTCCATAGTTTATATGGGTGTGATAGAACCAGTAAAATAGATACTAATCCTGTAACAAATATCGTGACAGGAAGAAACTGCTTGAATGCCCGTTTTGGATATAATAACAAAGTGGACCATGAAATTAAAAGCAGACCAAGCCTGAATATATTATGTAACATAGTGGCTCCTTTCTGACTCAAATCAAAACTTTTTTCACATAATGCATAGTTTCTCCATAATTACAAAATATAATAATGTCTTATTAAAAAAGTTCTGGTTGTTTTAAAGATTTAAATATGATAAATTTAACCTCACATGACTTTTGTCCTAATAAGGAGAATTTTGCCATGATCAACGAAGAAGAAAAATTAATCTTTTTAAAAGAACTTGGACGTTTGATTGATGATTATAAAAGATGTTGTGATGACGAATATCAGGAACAAATTTATGAAGATATCATGCATTTAATCAACGTAATCAATTAATATAATCAATCCTCCCTGCTTCAATATGTAGAAGCAGTTTTTTTCTATACAAACATGATCAATATATGTATGATAGAAAAAGCAGAGATACTGTAACCAAAAGATTTCGGGAGGGTTTTAGCAGGTTGGAAATGAACAGGCTGAGAGAATTAGAAGATAAAATTCAAGAATATGAAACGATTATTTCTGAAATGTCCGCACCCATTATACCTTCCATTGTTCCTCAAACTATCCTGGTGCCAATCACAGGGCTAATTCGAGCTGAACGGTTTGATAAAATCCGCGGAAAGTTGCTTAACTTTATTCATAATAAGGATATTGAAACCGCAATCATTGATTTGACTGATATCAGTGGAGAAAGAGTTGAGGGGGTTTGCCTTGAGGAAATAGGAAGAGAGCTGCATGAAATGGATTCTTCCATGTCATTGATGGGTGTTAAAACGTTATTCGTAGGGATGAATCCGGAACTTGTCAAGCGAATGGTACTCGATGGAATAAAATTAGAAGCACAGACATTCTCGACTTTTCAATCAGCATTAAAGCATTTAATGAAAGAAAAAGGGTTGGAATTCAGAAAAATATCAGAATAAAGCGAACCCGCCAAAGTAGTGAACTGCCCCCTGTCAAGTAGACAGCGGAAATAATAAAAATGATCTAAGCGGCTTTAGCTCTATATTCCATAGGGCTAAGGCCGTTTAATCTTTTTTGATATCTTTCATGATTATAAAAATGTATGTACTCATCTATCGCAGTGGTAAGTTCCTCGAATGTCTTATATTTATGTAAATAATACTTCTCACATTTCAAAGTCCCAAAAAAAGACTCCATTGGCCCATTATCAATACACCGACCAACTCGTGACATGCTCTGTGTCATCTTTGCCGCATCTATCTTACGTTTGAACCCTTTAGAGGTGTATTGGAATCCACGGTCACTATGGATGAGAGGGTGTTCTCCATTCAAAAATACTGTCGCCTGATCAAGCGTTTTGAATACCAGTTGATTATTATTGGAGTGTCCTAGAACATAACTTACAATTGATCCGTCATAAAGGTCACGAATCGCACTTAAATAAGCCTTCTTGGATTGACCATACTTAAATTCTGTTACATCTGTAACCCATTTTTCATTTGGTTTTTCGGCTGTAAATTCACGATTTAATATATTGTCTGCCACATGTTGAGGTGTAGAGCGTTTATATTGCTTCTTCTTGATACGAATGACAGAGCGTAATCCAGCCACTTTCATCAAGCGATAGATTCTTTTATGATTAAGTTTCTCCTCGAACTTTCTATTCATGTGAAGGGTCATTTGGCGATAGCCGAAGGTGCTATCAACTTTTACATGAAGAATTTTCATCTCTTTAATGATTTCTTCATTCAGTACTTCACGTGAAGAAGGAGTACGATTAAGCCACTTATAGTATGCGGATCGTGCAATCCCTGCGATTTCACATAGTAAACTAATACTTAAATTCTCTTTTTTGTGAAGCTCCTGAATAGCGATGTACTTATCCTCAAATCGTATTTGGCTTATTTTTGCCTCCTTTCGATCTCCTCTAACTTTTTTAAGAATAAATTCTCCGCACGTAACCGTTCATTTTCTCTTTCTAACTTATTCATTTGAAGTTTGATTTTCTCTTCTGGGGTTAGTTTAGCTTCTTCTTTCTTATGACCACGTTTATCCTTTAGCGCTCCATCTCCGCCATTTTCATACTTCTTAACCCATTGATAAACTTGCTGATAAGAAACATTATAAGTATTAGCTGCTTCTTGATAATCTTTTCCGTTTCCCAAGCAGTCAAGTACAATTTGTATTCGTTCCTCCCAAGTTGTTTTTCTTCCCTTAGTCATAGAGCTCGTCCTTCCTTGTGACGTATCTTTTAATTCACTATGACTATTATACTTCTTAATCCAACCTCTGAGGACAGATGCATCCGATATTTCATACAATCTAGCAACCTCACGTATAGAATACGTCCCAGACAGACAATCTCTAATGGCAGCTAGCTTCAATTCCTTAGAATACTTTTTCCAAGTAGAAGACTCTTTTAGACCATCCAAACCATACCTATCATACTTGTGTTTCCAGTCTAGAATCGTTGAATGGTGCACGTTATATTTTGACTCAAGATCATATGTTGAATAATGCTCATCTAATTCCTTTAATATCTCGTATTTCTCTTCTGCAGAGTAATATCTTTTGGACATAACAAATACTCCCCCATAAGCAGCCAGATTTTTATTTTTTAATCTGTCTACCTATAGGGGAGCATATCATAGCTCTGGCGGGTTATTTTGCGGTTTATTTTTCTGGTTGAGATGGAGTTGAGATTTCTTCTAAAGCTTGTCCTGCTTCATCCTCCATCTGACTGGTGACGGCAAGATCTCCTAATGATACAATCCCAATCATTTTTCCGTCTTCTACAATCGGGAGCCTGCGGATTTGCACTTCGGCCATTAAATCAGCAGCTTCTTCAGCGGTCATATGGACAGTTCCTCGGACTGGGTCGGTTGTCATGACCTCGGAAATGGGTGTATCCATTGAAGTATTTTGTGCGACTGCTTTCAAAACAATATCCCTGTCTGTAGCCAAGCCTGTCAATTGGTCATTCTCACAAATCGGCATGACCCCCACATCAAGATCCTTCATTTTAGCTGCTACCTCATGGATTGGCGTATCAGGACTGCAATATTCTACATCTCTAGTCATGACTTTTTCAATATTCACAAGTTCTTCCTCCTTTTCAAATGTATATAGGATGATTACCCGAAAGCTAATAAGGAGAAACTGTTAGTTTTTTGCAGGATCTGTTGGTAAAATATGAGTAAATACGAAATGAGCCTAGAAAAGAGGGGGAAAAACATGATTGATCTTAGAAGCGATACCGTCACAAAACCAACAGAAGAAATGCGCAAAGCCATGTACATAGCTGATGTGGGGGATGATGTTTATGGAGAGGATCCAACAGTCAGGGAATTGGAAGAAACGGCAGCCGAAATACTAGGTAAGGAAGCTGCTTTGTTTGTGACAAGCGGGACACAGGGCAATCAAATTGCTGTACTGACGCATTGCCGGCCAGGACAAGAATTATTATTAGAGGAAGAATCCCATATTTTTTATTATGAATCAGGGGCTGTCGCTGCACTTGCCGGAGTACAGACGAGGACCATACCTGGGCAGAGGGGAGCAATGGACCCACAGGATGTTTTAAACGCGATAAGAACGGAAGATATTCATTTCCCAGAAACTGGATTGATTTGTTTGGAAAATACTCACAACCGTGCAGGTGGAGCAGTCGTACCGGTTGAAAATATGAAATCGATCTATAATATTGCCCAGGCAAATAGAGTACCTGTTCATCTTGACGGTGCCAGATTGTTCAATGCCGCGGCTGCTGCAGGTGTGGATGTGAAGGAATTTGCTAAAAACACAGATACAGTCCAGATTTGTCTTTCAAAGGGACTTGGAGCTCCAGTCGGCTCCATCATTGCCGGTGATGCTGAATTTATCACGACAGCCCGCAAATGGAGAAAGCGCCTAGGGGGCGGCATGAGACAAGCTGGGGTCATTGCGGCACCAGGTTTAATTGCCCTGACAAAAATGAAAGACAGATTGGGAGAAGACCAATGGAATGCAAGGATATTGGCTGAAGCAATTGAGGCAATTCCAGGTATGAAGCTTGCCCGCCAGCCGGAAACGAATATTATTGTTGCGGATGTAGAAGGTCTAAACATGACTTCCGATATTTTTGTCGAAAGACTCCGCGCTGAAGGGATCATCTCCGGTACCTTTGGCCCTACTTTTGTTCGTTTTGTAACTCATTATGATGTAAATGAAGATCAAATTCAGAAGGCAATCGAAGCGATAGCCAAGGTTGCCAGACAATAAAGCAAAAGCTGGATGGTCACATCCAGCTTTTTTTATAGGAACGAAACCTGGATGTTTATAGAGACCTACAGCCTTGTTATAAACCAGGCATAACCATAATAGATATACAGGAGGAATTCTTTATCTACTTTTAAAGTTGAGACTCTAAAAAAGGTAAGAAATCCTAAATAAGTGATCATCCGTTTCTACTATTAACGTAGTAAATTTGAATGGCAACTACTAGAAATGTATAATTGTACTATGTCTCAAAAGGAAATAGGGGGAAATGAATAATGTATATCGTTCATTCAACTGTAGAAATACCAGAGGGCAAGGTAGATGAGGTGATAGGAATCTATCAAAAAAGATCCCGGCTGGTAGATGAATATGAAGGATTCATTTCCTTTAATTTGCTTCAAAACGAACAAAAACCTTCAGAGTTGACCGTCCAAATCTGCTGGGAATCGAAGGAAAATTATATAAAATATATTACGAGTGACGCATATAAGAAAGTTCATGAACTTGAAAAGAATTATCCCGATCAGGAACTTGCTTCCATACGGCCTACTGTTGGACGATACCAGGTGGTAGCACAATGAATCAGACATTAATCAATTCAATTATAGAAGAGGTTACCGACGGGATTTACAAGGATTATCCTATCCTGCTCGAAAAATATGGAGAACGCGGACGTCAAAAATGCAAAGAGGACAATGAACATCATATTAAGTATCTTCAAACAGCGGCTAGCATGGATGAGGAAAAATACTTCATTGATTATGCCCATTGGTTAAATGGGATACTGACTTCAAGAGGGATGAGGACAGAGCATCTTATAGACAATTTTAATAGGTTGATCGGTGCTTTTGAAAAAACAAATGATAATCAATCTGCAAGAGCATTTATTAATATGCTTGAACGCGCGAATGCTTCATTATCAGAAAATGCAATATTAAATGATTGAGGTGAGGTGACATGGACAAGGCAATAGAGCTTTCTCATTTTTTACTTGAAGGTGATCAGGATGCCTCCTGGGAACTGTTAGAAGCCGAGAGAAAGGCTTCGAAAGACAGTTTATATATTTACGAAAACATCATTACGGCCGCAATGAGGCACATCGGCCATTTATGGGAGACTAATAGAATCACTGTTGCCGATGAACATTTGGCAACTTCGACATGTGATTATATATTGGCTCGATACAGCTGGCAAAAGGGCAGGGACATGCAAATTTCCTTAATTGGGAAAAAAGCGATGTTTCTTTGTGTTGAGAATGAACAGCATTATCTTGGACTGAAAATGGCTAGCCAGTTGTTCAGTGAATATGGTTGGGAAACAAAGTTTCATGGGCCTAACCTTCCACTGGAATATATTAAAAAGGCCGCCGTGGAATGGAAGCCGGATGCAATATGTCTCTCTTTTTCGATTCTTTACCATGCGGAACAGCTTCGCCCTTATATTAAAGAGCTAGAGGAACTGCCAAACCGTCCAGCTGTGATTGTAGGCGGGCGACTGCTAAGTCAATATGAATTTGACCGTTATGGGTCGGAACAGACACTTTTCCTTAAAAATCTGGAAGAAGTAAATGATTGGCTGGATCGTCACCAGCATGGAGTGAACTCAAATGTCGGATCTTAAATTTTCACCGCAGCCTTACTTTTTATTAGATAGTGACTATAATATATTAGAATTTTCTCAAATCAGCTCGGAAACTTTTAGTATAGGAGATAAGTTTCTTGATTTGGTGGATTGGGAAAGCCATGCCAAGACGAAGTCTATATTGGGAAATAAAACAGGCAGGGCGGAAGGTGAATTGATCATGAAAACCAAAGAATCGCCCTACGCCCTTTTTGATATTAGTGTAAACTGGAACGAAAGTAAGGGCCATGTCATTTGTATTGAAAAAGACCACCGGCTTATGGAGTTAGAAGGTATTGTTGAAAAACATCGTAAACGGCTGGCAGATACGAATATTGAGCTTCTTGAAAAAAAAGAGTTGGTCGAAAAGACCCTTTTCGAGATAAAAAGTTTGTCATGCCCATTCATCAGATTAACCAAAAGTGCAGCATTGGTGCCGCTTTTTGGGAATTTAGATCATGAACTGATCTTTCAAAATGAACAGAGGGTATTGGAGAAAGCGCAAGAAGGTGGATATCAGGAAGTACTTTTCGATTTTAATGGGGTTGGAGAGTTTACAATTGAAGGAGTAGAAGCTTTTGTAGCACTGGTTAAGGAACTGCAGATGATGGGGCTTCAGCCATTGATTATTGGTATTAAGCCGAATCATGCCTTTTACCTTAATAATTCAAAGACAGTCCCTGATGTTCCTTATTTAAATAGTCTAAGCAAAGCGTTTAAAAGATCAATCTAGATTAGACACTTCGATAATTTTTATCGAAGTGTTTTTTTGTTCTTGAAAAAGAGATATTTATGGCCATAACTTTAGTGTCCTTTTAGCAATTAATCCTATTTAAGCAGTGGTTTCCCAATATTTAAGAATGGGGATTTTCCATTTTTTATATTGGCTCACCATGTCATTGGTACCATGTTATTTTAAAATCTATATAAGGAAGAAACCAGTTCTTAAAGAATTTTAGTACCAGTCTGAACACGTTTTTGAATTGGAAAATAAATTGGTAAAAGACTTCCAAATACAAACTGACATCCATATCATATATACATTTTTCCCAATCAAATAGGCTTAGTTATCTGTTGATATTGGCTGAAAATTTAAAATATACTTATCTCTGCAGCCGGCCAGCTGAAAAATTTGCAAGGGTGAGAGGAGCAAAAGAATGAAAAAGAAGAGAATACTTGGATCTGCAGTACTTAGTTTAGCAATGGGAGTTTCGTTGTTTGCGACAGGGGCTTTTGGTGCAGGAGTGCAAGAAAGCCAGGATACTTACCGAGTTTTAATTAAAGGTCCGAGTGCTGAAAAAGCAAAAGTAAAAGAACAGTATGGCAAGCGCTGGGATTTTGGTAATCAAGGATTTACGGCCGAGGTAAATAGCAAGCAATATCAAGCGTTGTTAAAGAATAAAAATATCGAAGTTTCACAGGTAGGGATCCATTCAATTGATGCTCGTGTTGAAAGAAACAGCAAAGGAAAAGGTAAGGGTGAGTACACTGCCCAGGCATCTTATCCATCTGACCAGACTCCTTGGGGCATCCAAGCGATCTATAATGATAATTACATCCAATCCACAAGCGGAGGAAACGGAATCAAGGTAGCTGTCCTGGATACAGGTATCAACCGCAACCACATTGACTTGACGGACAATGTTGAACAATGTAAGGATTTCACCCAATCGTCATCTTCCATGGTCAATGGAACATGTACTGACCGCCAGGGACATGGCACACATGTTGCCGGTACAGCTGTCGCCAATGGTGGATACGATGGAGCAGGAGTGTATGGAGTGGCGCCGGAAGCAGAACTTTGGGGCTATAAGGTATTAGGAGATAATGGTTCAGGATACTCAGATGACATTGCAGGGGCAATCCGCCATGCTGCAGACGAGGGTGTGCGCACAGGAACTAAAGTCGTCATCTCGATGTCATTAGGATCTAGCGGCAAGGATTCCATGATTGCAAGTGCTGTTGACTATGCATATAGCAAAGGCGCACTAGTTGTTGCCGCAGCAGGCAATAGTGGACCAAGTGCCAACACGATTGGATATCCGGGTGCTCTAACAAATGCAATCGCGGTTGCGTCACTCGATAATGCATTCGTTAATGGTACACATAAGGTTTCTGACTTTTCTTCTCGTGGCAACCCAAATACGGATGGTGATTATTACATCCAGGAAAAGGATGTTGAAGTTGCAGCCCCAGGCGGCGGAATCTATTCAACAGCTGTAGATGGAAACTACACAACTATGAGCGGTACATCAATGGCAACGCCACATATTTCCGGTCTTGCAGCTAAATTATGGTCTTCGAATAAGTCTTGGAGCAATTCACAGCTTCGTTCTGAAATCCAAAGGCGTGCGAAGCTATATGACATCAAAGGCGGAACAGGAGCAGCTACAGGCGATGACTACGCGTCTGGATTCGGTTTCCCACGTGTAAGATAATATTAATTGAAAGTGTCACAAACATATATCTCTGCCAGCCATTCGGGTTGTTTGATCCGGGTGGCTTTATTTCATGAATTGATGTAATATATGAAGAAACAATTTATAAAATATAGAATTTTTAAAAAAATAGTACTTTAGAACTGTTTAAATTGTTGGAAAAGATGGTAGATTAAAATAAAAAAGGAAGGTGAATATATGCAGTTTGGACCACTCATAAAATTTTATAGGATTCAACAAGGTCTGACACAAAAGGAACTGGCAAATGGCATATGTTCAGTTCCCCATTTAAGCAAGATCGAAAGCAATTCTAAAGAAGCCAACCAAGAAACAATGGGGCTGTTACTTGAAAGACTTGGTGTAAACCTTGCTTCCATTACGGAAAATGAAGATCAAATCAAGCAACTGGTAAGCGAACTGAATGAGAAAATTGACTACATACAAGAGGATGAAGCAGAAGTTGTAAGCGAAAAGTTGAAGGAATTTGAAGGTATAATACCGTTTACTACTAATTTACATAAATATGAGCTTACCAAGTTTAGATATTTGATTTTCAAAGGTTCGTTGACTGAAGCACAAGTGCAATATGAACTTTTGAATAAGCAGAAGAAAATATTTTCCCAACCTCAGATGGCTTTATTTTCCTATCTTTATGCTGTAATGTTATTAAAGAAGAGAATTTATAAAAAAGCTGATGTAATTTTAGATAATATCGGCAGAGGATCTAAGTTTGATATATCTGATGGAGAATTACTATATCATCGTGCTCTTGCAAAGACCTCGCTTGAAGATCTGGGGTATGCAATTTATTACGGAAAGATGGCTTTGCAAGAATTTGTGAAGGAACATAATTTTAAACGGATCCTTCATGTGTTGATGTTACTTGGTATTAATTATACAAATTCAAAGATCTATGAAGAAGCTCAGGACTGCTACAAACATCTCATTAGAAATGCCGAGATTTTAAAAGAAGTTAAGCTTTTACCAGAAATATATCACAATATGGGTTATCTCCAGAAAAAACTGAAAAATTATCAAGACGCTATCTTCTTTTTTGAAAAGAGTTTATCTCTACAAAATAAAGAAACTCAACATTATTTGATCACATTATATACAATTGGAGAGATCAATTACGAACTGAAAAACGAAGATAAGGCAAGAGAATCGTTTCAGGAAGTTTACGAGTTGTCGAAACACCCTGAAAACCGTAAATATAGGGTTCTAGCAAATTATTATTTAATGACTCTGGAAGCACCTGAAAAGTCGCTTGCCTATACAGAATCTAAAGTTATACCTTTTCTCGAAGAAAATGATGGCAAGAGTGAAGAATTAATTTGGTTTTACAAAATGCTATCAAACCACTATCAAAAGATAGGTCGGTTTGATCAAGCAGTAAAATATATTGAAAAAATTAATTAAATGGAGGAATGGAAAAATGAAAAAGAAGTTAACTGCTTTAATGACAAGTGCAATGGCTTTAGGTGTTTTAGTAGCTGGTATGCCGCCAATCCTGCCTCCAGTTTAATAAAGTTAGAAAAAAGGCCATCATATGGCCTTTTTGTTTTTTATACGCAAAAACTTGGGAAAGTTTTCATGATGTTAAATTACCCCCAGAACCCTCATATAATAAACGAACTATTTGTACGAAGCAGGACATATTACCTGTCCAGTGAAAACATGAGGAGGTTCGGTATGGGAACAATTAGCATGGATATTGACGAGCTATTGGAAGAGACATCGGATACTGCTGAGCATGATTTGAGTTTTGCGCTGAACCAAATTGAAATTGACACTTTACTTGAAATTACCCGCCATTGGTAGAAAATATCAATCCGTTCCAGGATACTCTGGAGCGGATTTTTTATATTATTGGAAATACAAGAACGTATGTACTATAATTAGTTATAAACATTTCTCTAATTGGGCCAGGTGAGTGGATGCAAAATGTTGTGAAGATACCAGTAAGAACATTGGCTGAGTATGTTTATAAAAGCGGGAGTATCGTATCAGGGTTCAGCTCAACTTCCTCTTTTACCGAAGGCTCTCGAATTCATCGTGAAGTCCAAAAAACATATAAAGAACAAGATCAAAGCGAGGTTTTTTTAAAGACTGAAATTGAATATGAGAATTTGCTTTTTATAATTGAAGGGCGTTGTGATGGCCTTCTGGAATATGATGGCCGCATTACGATTGATGAAATTAAATCAACCTCACTAAGCCTGGAAATGATCAATGAAGATAGTAATCTTGCTCACTGGGCCCAGGCAGAATGCTATGCCTATATGTACTTGCAGGATCATGGGCTGGACTGTATCGATATCCAGCTTACCTATGTACAGAAATCCTCAGGTGAAATGAAAAGGTTCCTTAAAACTAGGACATATGAAGAAATAAAGGAATCAATGGTATACATGCTATCGATATATGCTCCCTATGCAAAATTGCGGTTAGAACATAAATTGATAAGGAATCAAAGCATTAAAGAATTGGCCTTTCCATTTGCCCAATATCGGAAAGGGCAGCGGCAGCTAGCTGGTTCGGTATACAAAACAATCCTTGAAAAAAAGACCTTGTATGCAAGTGCTCCAACTGGTATTGGGAAGACTATTTCTACAATTTTCCCTGCGATTAAAGCAATCGGTGAAAATCATTTGGGAAAGATTTTCTACCTGACTGCCAAGACAACGACCAGACAAACAGCAGAGGAAGCTTTTAGTCAATTGTTTGCCGGCGGCCTTAAAATGAATGTAGTGACTATAACGGCAAAGGACAAAGTTTGCTTTACTGAGCAGGGGATATGCAGTAAAGAGCACTGTGAGTTTGCGGACGGTTATTATGACAAAATCAATGACGCTGTACTCGATATCTTGCAAAATGAAAACTCTTTTAATCGACAGTGCATTGAACAATATGCATTTAAACATAAGATTTGCCCTTTTGAATTTTCACTTGATCTTGCCTATGCAGCTGATACAGTCATTTGTGATTATAATTATATATTCGATCCAAAAGTTTCCTTAAAACGCTTATTTGATGAACAAAAAAAAGATACTGTCCTCCTTGTTGATGAAGCTCACAACCTGGTTGACAGGGGAAGGGATATGTATTCATCGACTCTGGAAAAGGCACCATTTTTACAGCTAAAGAGAGAGTTTAAGGGGAAAAACGAAAACATACATAGGGTATCCAAGTTAATTAACGACTATTTTATCAAGGTGAAAAAGCAGGCAGAACCTTCAAAAAAAATAGAATTTGAAGAGCCTCTTGGGGAATTCAATCAGTTGGTATTGGAGTTTATCGAACTGGCTGAACAGGAGCTGCTTAGCGAAAAATCAGAAAATCAAGAATTGTTGCTTGACACCTATTTTGCAGCGCAGAATTGGCAAAGAATCAGCAAGCTATATGATGAACGGTTCATTCTATATGCAGAGGTACAAGGGAATGAAGTGAAAATAAAGCAATTTTGCCTTGATCCTTCTTATCTAATCAATCATGCAGGTAATAGTTTCAAGGCGCGTGTTTTCTTTTCTGCCACTTTGAGTCCTATTGGATATTACCGTGATATGTTAGGGGGAGAGGAAGATGATTATGTTGTCAGAATTCCTTCCCCATTTTCCCAAGAACAGAACCAGGTAATGATCCAGCCTTTATCAACCAGATTTAAAGATAGAGAAAAATCTGTAAAACCGATAGTTAAAACTCTAGTCGAAACCATTCAGACAAAGCCAGGCAACTACCTGATCTTCTTTCCGTCCTATCTCTATCTGAATTCGGTGTTGGAAGAATGGAATCTCGGCGATCATGGGATACCGACGATTGTACAGGGTTCAGGAATGGGAGATGCCGATCGTGAAGCGTATCTGGAATCCTTCAAACCAGGCGGATCAGATTCACTGGTAGGTTTCGCTGTCTTGGGAGGGATTTTTTCAGAAGGTGTTGATTTAAAGGGTGACCGACTGAATGGGGTGTTGATTGTGGGGGTTGGCCTGCCTCAAATCGGCTTCGAGAGGGATTTGATCAAACGGCATTTTTCTTTTACAAGTAAAAATGGATATGATTACGCCTATGTTTATCCCGGAATGAACAAAGTCCTTCAAGCTGGAGGCAGACTGATTCGTTCCGAAAAGGATACGGGAATAATTATACTGATTGATGATCGTTATTTACAGCCTCAATATCAGTTTCTGATGCCGGAATTATGGAAAAGTTATACTATTAAATAGACAAACATCCTGCTTTTTAGAGGATGTTTTTATTTTATTTTATTTTTTTTGATATATCGAAAGCCAAACCGGCACAACTTCCGTCTAATGAATAAGAACGGAATAAGGAGGTGCACCTATTGCTGCCATTGATTAAAAAAGCACAAAGGGGAAATGACAAAGCATTTCTTGAGCTTTTCCAGCAATATGAGCAGGATCTATACAGAATGGCATTTATATATGTGAAAAACCAGAGTGACGCATTGGATGTTGTACAGGAAACAGCTTACAAGTCATTCAAATCTATTAAAGAACTGAAGGAGCCTAAATACTTTAAATCATGGCTGATCAGAATAGCCATCAGCTGTTCACTCGACATTTTAAGAAAGCGGAAAAAGGTTGTTCCATTGAAACCTGATTTTGAGGAATTTATTTCAGAAGCAGTTGAGGCGGATTTGACTTCCGAAATTACGTTAAGAGAATTGATTGAAGAGTTGCGGGAGGAAGAAAAAAGTGTAATCCTGCTGAGATTTTATCAAGGAATGACTTTGAAAGAGGTTTCTGAGACATTGAATATCCCGCTAGGCACAGCAAAGACAATATTGTACCGGGGGTTGGCAAAGCTTCGCAAAAATTTGAAGGGAGATGACGCAATTGAGCAATAGAATCCAAACGGAAATGAGCAAAATCGAAATACCGAATGAATTGAGTGAGCGAAGCAAATTAGGGATTGGAAAGGCAAAATCTGAGATGGGAAAAAACAATAAAAAGAAATGGCTCGCCTTTGCAGCACCTGGTCTTGCTGCGATCATTGCTTTAGGAATTGCAGGTCCTGGATTGCTATCCAATCAGCCTCCAGAAAATCCCGTCATTCAAACTGTACAAACCAGTCACGCTTTTGATGTTACTGACCCAAAAAGACTTGTCGGATGGGCAGACAATGTATTCATTGGAAAGGTGGAAGGACAGTCTGGAACATACGACGAAGATGGAATGGTTGAAACACAGTTCCAAGTGCAAGTTTCAGAGAATATTAAAGGTGAATTGCATGGAGGGATAACAGTCAACCAGCAAGGGGGCTATGAAGGCAAGAACCTGATCCTGATGGAAAATGACCAGCTGCTCAAAGAAGGAGAAAGCTACTTATTTATATCCAGAAAGAATGAAGAAAAGAACTGGCATACAGTAGTTCCGGTTTACGGAGATATCCTTATTAAAAGTGAAGAACATAAAGCAGAACTCCTAAACAAATATTATCAGGCATATCAGGAAGAAATTCCATTTGAGTAAGGTTAAAAGACCAAGATAGTGGTCTTTTAACCTTTTCTGAAGAAAGCACGAATAGTTTCTTTCATTCTCTCTTTATTCATACTAAATTGCTGCAGGCGATGGCCATTTGCCCCTGAAGGATGTGGAAAGCCTAATAAAATGTTTTCCTCTTTAATTACGCCTTCTCGAATATACCGGGATAAAACCTCTTCTACTCCTTTTCCAAGCGGGATGATTAAAGCGTTTTGAAGTTGTGCTGCCTGGGGTTTAAAGTATGTCTCAAGAAACAGAGTCAATAATTCATTCTTTAGGATTTTCGGGCTATGGCCAGTATAGTTTTTACCATTAATAAATACGGCATAAGGGATCAGAGAGGTAGTGTGGAGCAAAAAATCCTTATCACTAAAAAGCTCCTCAGAGCTCCCCAAGTGCAACACTCTGTTCAAGTCTAAATCGTCGAGCATTTGAATGATGTTTCTTCGAATTATCCCAAAAAACCTGGCCTCTCTCTTACAGATATATGCTGACTCATCAAATGAAAGGTTTTCCTCGAGACATTTTCGTGCTACGGCAATCGATTTATTCATTTGCTGAAATCCGGGTGTAATGCCTATTATGAACACCTTTGCCTCTTTATTGATATATTCATTATGAGTACAATAGTAGATTTCAATGTCACTTTCCTTAGCCAACAGGAAGTCTGGAATCAGTAATTCGTCTCGAGTATAACTCTCTTTCAAAGGGAGATATCCGACTTTCTTGCTGTATTTCTTCAGTCCGATCATCTTTAACCTCATTTCATTCCAAGTTAATTATATTGGTTGTTCCTATCTTAAACTTCGTCTGATTAAAAATTTTTCTATACCAGCTGTGATGTCTGTATGGTTTCTTCTTTTATTTTTCACATATCCTTGAGGAATAAAACAAGGTTTCCATTGCAATTGAATTTGGGAAACTGATCTTCGGCAATTACGTTCACCGTATTTTTTTAATAAAAAAAGTATTGACTCTAACACTGCGTCATAGTTTACGATTTAAATGTGGAGGTGATCGAGGTATGTACAAAGTAAAAGAAGTTGCAGAGTTTACGGGAGTGAGTATACGTACACTGCATCATTATGATCGGATAGGGTTACTTACACCAGAAGCGGTGTCCACTGCAGGGTATCGACTGTATTCAGAAGAAAATCTTGAGCGCCTTCAGCAGATTTTGGTTTTCAAAGAAATGGATCTCTCTCTTCATGAAATTAAGGAGATCATTGATCGGCCGGAATTTAACCGCAAGGAAAATTTAATAAAGCATAAAAAATTACTAATAGCTAAGAAGAAGCGGTTAGAAGAGATGATCATCACGGTGGAACGGACGATTCATTCAATTGAAGGAGGTTATCATATGGCAGAAAAGGATATGTTCCAAGGATTTGATATGAAGGAAATAAAAGAACATCAGAAGAAATATAGTGAGGAAGCGAAAGAGCGGTACGGAAAAGAGGCCGTCGAAAAAGTTGAGAAGAAGACTGCTGGGTATACAGCTGATGATTGGGGGAACATCCAAAGTAAAACCGATGAAATCTATCGGCGGCTTATTGCCGGGATGGACCAGGGACCGGAAGCTCCGGAAGTTCAGCAGGCAGTAGCAGATTGGCGCCAGTTTATCACTGATCATTATTATGAATGCACACTGGAAATCTATCGAGGGCTGGGTAATTTATATGTGGATGACCCACGGTTCACAAAGAATATAGATAAATACCAGCTAGGGCTGGCAGCTTTCTTTAAGGAAGCGATACACGTTTATTGTGATCAGCAAGAAAAGTAACCGAATAGTCACCGATAAAAACAGTCAATTCAGGCTGTTTTTTGGTTTCTATAATGAAACATATCTCTATTTCCTACGTATTATTGATAGCCAGATGTACACACCATGTTTCAAGATTCAATAAAAAGTGAAAGTGGTTAATACTAGTCAGAAGGAGGGTTTTCATGAAGAAGTTTTTTAAAAGAATCAGACTTGTATTTAAGGTGCATAAATTTTTACCCTTTTTAATAGAGTTCTTTACTTCGAGGTTGGTACCATTAAAGCAAAAATTCGTTTCAGCTGGTTTGATCATCGGCTACTTTCTCTTGCCATTTGACATCATTCCTGACTTTTTCACATTAATCGGAGTCGTTGATGACGTAGGTGTCCTGCTTATTATTTTCCAACAGATCATAAAAATGGCTCCAGGTGAGTTAAAGGAAAAACACAAATTGGAATAAAGGGCGATCCGGTATGTAAGTCTATAGTAATGGGTTGGCTCCTTAAATTTTTATATAAGGCATGAGTTTTGATATAATACGAAATAGAGAATCTTGCATCTTGTTACTAATTCAATTTGGTGCATTTCGAGACGGGGGGAAGCTTGGTGCACAGAAATCAATATCTATATGAATACCTTAAAGAAAACAGCAATAATATGACTGAAGAATGGTATGGAAATATCGATAAGCTAAATACTGCCGGTGTATATGCATCTAATGACCCTGGGGTGATCAGGGCGTTAAAAAAACAAAATCATGATTTTCATTTGCATTTTATTGAGTTATTCAATAAAGGGGAACAAGAATTTTTTCAGGATTTCGAGCCATGGATCATCGAGATCGCAAGTGATTTTGAACATATCAATACGCCTATTCAATACGTGATCAGGGAATTTAAAAACGTAAGGAATCAGTATTTTGAATATATCCGTAGGTTTGTTCAGATGAACCCGGGGATCACAAGGGGAGAAGTCGATTTATGGTATGATGTCATCCTTAAAGAAATGGACGAAGTCATTTTACGTTTCGTCGAGGCTACATATAGATACTCTCAAAACGTATTGAAAGCCCAGCAGGAGACAATCAATGAATTAAGTGCTCCAGTTATTTCATTAAGCAATCATCAAGGTTTGCTGCCTCTTATTGGAGATATTGATACGTCAAGGGCGAAAATGATACTCGAAAATACACTTAGACAATGCGCTAAAAGGGATATTCATCACCTTTTTGTCGATTTATCAGGCGTTGTAATGATTGACACTATGGTTGCACATCAAATATTCCAGTTATTGAATGCGCTGAAATTAATTGGCGTAAAGACGACGCTTTCGGGCATAAGACCTGAAATTGCCCAGACAGCCGTCCAGCTTGGACTTTCTTTCAAAGATAATGAAATAAGAACAAATCTGGCCCAGGCTCTAGAACAAAAATAAAAAGGCTTTCCGCAGAAAGCCTTTTTATTTTGTATAGGAAATTATAAAAGTATCTTGTGAGGATAACTCCATATGGGTGTCTTAATCCAGCTCCAGCGCCTAGCCCCTCGAGTCGCTTGTCTAGTTTCGCCTCCTAGAAACTCCGAAACTTCAACTCCGCCGGCAGAAGCAAAAAACGCTTCTTTGTCGGAGTCTCCAGTTTCTGCGTTTCTGGGCAGTCGGCTACACATTTCGATTTCGGTCCTGCCAATGAAGTCAAAGAACGACTTCACTGTCAGGCCCTCCAGCGCTTGTCGGGGCTGGACAAGGCGCTAGCGCTTTTTGTCCTTACGCCATTAAATATTGATCTTCACGAAAACCCGTCTTATCCTGGACAATTTCATCCACTTCTGAACCTTCTAGCGTTTCTTTCTTTAGCAATTCTTCTACGAGTACATCAAATTGTTGTCTGTGTGCATTTATGATCATCTCAGATTTTTCTAGGGCGTCATCGAAAAGCTCCTGCATCTTTGTTTCTTTCAAGCCTTTGCTGAATGTTAGAGAGAAACCTTCCTGCAGCAAGCCGGTGTCAACCATTTGCTCTATAATCTGTTTAGCCTGCTGGACATCACCACTTACTCCGATGCTGTGTTCACCGAGAATCATCCTCTCGGCTACACCGCCAGCAAGAATCATTGCGATACGGTCAATTAAGTCGCTATGAGTCGACAATTGTAGTTCTTTTGGAATCGGAGCCACATATCCCAGGGCTTGCCCTCTAGGTATGATTGTTGCTTTTCTTACAGAACCAGGTTTAGTGACTGCCGATACGAGTGCGTGTCCCGCCTCATGGATGGCAACCCTCCGCTTCGTATCTGCATCCTGAAGAGTACGGGAAGTACTTCCGAGGATGGTCCGATCAAGAGAGTAGTCGATATCACTCTTTGAAATGAAGTCCTGTCCGTTCCTTAACGCTCGTCTGCTCGCCGTTTCAAACAATGAGTGCAGCTCTGCGCCTGAGAATCCAGAAGTACTTTCAGCCAGGGCATCCAGTGATGCTGCAACATCGTTAGCAAGGTTCTTTCCTTTTATATGGATATTAATGATTTCTCTTCTGCCTTTCGTATCCGGAAGGGGGACATTGAATGAGAAATCGATACGGCCAGGACGAAGGAATGCATCATCCAGCATGTCTTTTCTGTTTGTAGCCGCAATGAAAAGGATTCCATCGTTAGAATGTCCACCGTCAAGCTGGACAAGCAGTTCTGTAAGTGTCTTTTCCCCTTCTTCACCGCCATGTGGCTTACGCTTGCCGGCAAGGGCATCGACTTCATCGATGAAAATGACAGCCGGCCCTTGCTTCCGTGCACTTTGGAATAAGCTTCGGACGCGTGAGGCACCAACACCGATGAACATTTCATTGAATGCAGATCCGCTGGCAGAGAAAAAGTTGGCGTTCAATTCACGAGCAATAGCTTGAGCAAGCAAGGTTTTACCTGTGCCTGGAGGTCCATACAACAAAATGCCCTTAGGCGGCTTAATACCCATCTTTGCTGATTTTTCAGGATTTTTCAAGATTGAGAGAGTCTGGAAGATTTCTTCCTTCATTTCGTCTTGCAATCCACCAACATCGTCTAATGTAATGGAAGGCAGAGGATTAGGCTTTGATAGACTATTCTTCATTCTATTGCCTGTACCTATACCACCAGTTTTCTTTTGAATGACAAACGCAGTGCCTAGCAATAGCAATAAAACTCCGCCGAGGATCCAGGCACCATATTTGCTGTTATTCATATATTCATAATTCACATTATTTTTTTCTACTAATTTATCGACCATTTGGCTGCCGGGAGGAACTTGGGAAACTAATGTAGAATCTTTAGTTTCAAGCACTAAAGTTCCATCCATTTTTTCAGTAAGGGTTGCTTCGCTGCCATTAAGGCCTTCTATCGTCTTGACAAGAGAAGAAAAAGGGACAGATACTTTATCATCAGTATTTTGAACTACAAATGTCGCAGCAATCGTAACTATAACCATAAACGCCGCAAAAAGCGGAAGGATCTTAGAAACAAACTTCGGATTAGAATTCATGGTTTCAGCTCCTTATCAATTCTATATACCATTATAAGTAATATACCTATGTTAGTAATGGGTAAATTGTATGACTCGGGCTGGTAAATACATGAAAATAATAGACTAGATGTTTAAAGTGCTTGTAAATGAGGGTATAGAGCCTATTTCCGGAAAATTGTTGGGAAAATTATTGTGGACAAATTGTGACGATTATAGGATTTAGTAAAAAATTGGCATTCATTCAAATAGCTTCTTGAAACTTTTGGAAGTTGAAGATAGGATGGAAAGAGAATAGTTTAGTATTTTTTTTGCATTCATAGTCTGCACACGGGAGGGGTCTGTTTGAAAGGCTGGAAGAATCCCATACTCTTAGTTCTGGGAATTGGGGTTTCAAACATCGGTAATTGGATATATTTTGTAGCTATAAATTTATTAATTTTAAAATTAACGGGTTCTGCCGCTGCTATCGCTGGATTATTCATCATTAGACCATTGGCAATCCTTTTAACAAATACATGGGCGGGCAGCGTAATTGATCGTGTCAATAAACGAAGATTAATGATATACATCGATATCCTGCGGGGGATATTCATTGCAATCATCCCATTTTTCAATACCATTGTTCCAATATACATACTTATGTTCTTAACAAATATAGCGGGGGCATTTTTTGGCCCCACTTCAGAAACTTACATAACAAAGCTTGTTCCACCTGAAAAAAGAAAACGTTTCAATTCCTTCTTTTCGTTTGCAACGTCTGGTGCAATGCTTGTGGGACCAAGTGTATCAGGATTGTTGATTATGTATGGAAGCATAAATACAAGTATTTATATTAATGCTGTAACATTTTTCTTATGTGCTTTGGCTATTTACTTCCTGCCGGATGTGGATGAAAAGCTAAGCGATGAAACAGTTAGAGATCGGATTACGATGAAAATGATCGCAGCGGATTGGAAAGCTGTCATCAGTTTTGGAAAAACAGCATCAGGATTTATGGTGATTTTTCTAATATTTCAATTCATTACTTTAATTTCTTTTTCTCTCGATTCTCAGGAGGTAACCTTCATACAACAGGTTATAGGATTATCCGAAAAGAATTACGGATTACTGGTTAGCCTGACTGGAGCTGGTTATGTTGTTGGTTCATTAGCAGTATCAGCGCTGGCGAATCGCCTTTCAATTAAAATGCTGTTGGGTATGGGGTCTTTTCTGTCGGTAATTGGATACTTAATGTTTTATCTAGCATCTCCAGAAACAGTACCACTGGCTGTGGTCGGCTTCATCATTATCGGGTTCTTTTCACCATTTTCCTTTACTGGATACGCAACTTTTTTCCAAAACAATGTACCAGTTGACTTAATGGGGAGGTTTAGCAGTTCGTTTGCCTTCTTTCAGGCAATGGTTCAAATCGTGTTAACATTGTTATTGGGTTATTTAGCAGAAGCAGTTAAACTGCAAACAGTCACGGTCGCATTTTCTGCAATTGGACTGTTACTCGCAGTAGCCCTGACGTCGATCATTTTTCTGCAGTCAAAGAAGGATCTTTTCATAATTGACGCAGAGAACAATTTAACAGAAGAGGGATAGAAAAGCTGTACTGGTTATCACCAGTACAGCTTTTTTGTTATGTATATGATCTATGTTCGATGAGTCCCTCCATACATAAAACCCTTTGAATAGTAGAAAATACATTTGATTGAAGAAAAGGGAATCAATAGAAGGTGCAAGTGGCGGGTTAAAAGGGAGGGAAGAGTTTGTTCCATGCTTTAGTTATTTTAGGTGGCGTCTCTTTGTCAATTGGAATGGGAAAGTGGGAAAAATGGAAGGAATTTCTGCCTACTTTTTATTATTGGGCCTTGTTTAGCTGCTTCTATGAGTACATATCTTATATCGGCAACAAACACTTATGGCAGTTTGAAAGAAACTTCATCAGTCTATTTGTCACTGAAACACTGTATACCTTCATTTTTTACCCTAGCATGATCATCCTCTTTCTGGGGAACTATCCAGAAGGCAGAACCAAAACAATTTCTCATTACATTAAATGGATATCTTTGTCTGTTTTGATCGAGACCATCGCGTTTAAAATAGGGGCCATTAAATTTGCCCATGGCTGGTCAATGGGTTGGGAAGTTTTTTTCTATAGTACGATGTATCCAATGCTCAGGCTTCACTACAAGAAGCCTTTGGTTGCCTTAATTCTTTCGGTGTTCTTTGTTCTCTTTTATTTATTGATCTTTGATTATCAGCTTATATAGAGTTAATATGCACTTGTGGATTGGCTGGCAATTTAGGGAATAGTTTCAAAAAATGTGCAAATCTTAATATTAATTGAAGCAAATATGAAATTTGAGGTGTAATGTGATTTGTCTTACTTACAGGATAAAGAGCGAAAACTCATCATACTTTCTCTCATTGTGATTTCACTCTTCCTATCCCCTTATTTTATATTAGGAGACGATGCCCACATCCGGGTCCATGACAATCTTGACTCAAATTTGGCCTGGTACAAGGTGCTTGCTGAAAGTGGACAGCTAACCGGTTCTACAGATTCCAGGATACCTCAAATCATCAATGGGTTGCCGAGGAATGCGCTTGGAACCGAGTTTAGCCTGATTGTATGGCTGTATGCTTTGTTCCCGACAATGGTTGCATATGGAATAAGCCAGGGAATCACCAGGTTTATAGCTTTCCTGGGTATGTATTTAGTTTTGAAGGATCATTTTATTAAAGGAGAAGATAAAAGCCTGATTCGTGTCGGCACAGCTCTTGCATTTGCCCTTACTCCTTTTTGGCCGTCCGGGATGCTCAGTACCTTGGGTATGCCCCTTGCACTCTGGGCTTTTTTGCATATCAGGAAGGGGATGGTTTCCTGGTCGCATTTTCTTGTGCTTACACTCTTGCCATTTTACTCAAGTATTGTATTGGGTTTTTTCTTTTTCCTCACTGCAATGGGAATCCTCTGGCTTTATGATGTCATTCGCAGAAAAGGATGGAATTGGGGGTTCTTTTTAGCGATAGCGTATATGACAGCTGTGTATTTAGTCACTGATTACAGACTGGTATACTCTTTCTTATTTGATGGGGAACCGAATAGCAGAGATGAATACTTTCACGCACGCCTGTCGTTCTGGCATTCTGTCAGGCTTACCTTCAAAAATTTCTTCCTTGGACACACACATGTAATGACTGTACATACTTTTATAATACTGCCAGTCATAGTGGCAGCAATGATTCTTATTTGGAAGCATAAAAAGTGGAAGAAAGAACGGAGCTTTGTGATTCTGTTCATCCTTAACTTTGTATTATCTGCCTGGTATGCATTTTGGTTTTATAAAGGCTGGCTTCCATTAACTGAAAGATTCCACTTCTTGGATACATTTAATTTTGCCCGGTTTCACTTTTTGCGTCCATTAGTCTTGTACATACTGTTTGCCATTGGCCTGAAGATTCTATGGAATGAAAAAGTATTGCAGAAAACTGTGCCCTGGTTAACTGCTGCCCAAATTATCCTGCTTTTGTTCTCGAATGAAGAAATCGTGCACCGCAAAAAGCCCAGTGTCGGGGAATTTTACGCAGTAGAACAATTTGAAGCTATCAAAAATCACATTGAAAAACCTCAACATCAATATCGTGTAGCCAGTATAGGCTTGCATCCAGCAATCGCTCAATATAATGGATTTTACACGCTGGATACCTACAACAATTTTTACCCCCTGAGTTATAAAGAACAGTTCAGGAAGATTATCGAAAATGAACTTGAAAAGAATAAGAGGATCCGGATCTACTTTGATGAATGGGGCGGACGCTGTTATCTTTTTACCGATGAATTGGGTAAGCATTATATGTTTAAGAAAACGACAAAGAGAAGAATTCAAAATATTGATGTGAATATAGAGCAGTTTAAAGAAATGGGCGGGGAATTTATCTTTTCTTCAGTTCCAATTGATAACGCATCAGAAAACAACCTGAAGCTGGATAAAGTCTTTGACTCTAAGGAAAGTGCCTGGAAAATTTACCTCTATGAAGCTTTATGACACCAAGGAGGCTAACAGATGAATTTGCCAATCTTTACAATTATCGTACCTTGTTATAATGAAGAGGAAGTTCTGGAAGTGACAATTGATCAGTTGACTGCTAAGCTCAGTGAACTGATCAAGCAAAATTTGGTATCAGAAAAAAGTAAAGTTTTATTTGTCGATGATGGAAGCAAGGATAGGACCTGGCACTTGATTTACAAAGCAAGCTTGAACAATGAAATGGTAAAAGGCCTTAAGTTATCAAGGAATGCCGGACACCAAAACGCCTTGCTTGCCGGACTCTTTTCTGCAAAAGAGGCGTCCGATTGCATGGTAACCATTGACGCTGACCTGCAAGATGACATTCATGCTATTAACGAGATGGTTAAAAAGTACAACGAGGGTTACGAAGTTATATACGGTGTGAGAAGCAGCAGGGAGAGTGACACATTCTTCAAACGTTTTACTGCGGAAGGATTTTATAAACTGATGGACAAGCTGGGAGTCAAACTAGTCTTCAACCATGCAGATTTTCGGTTGATGAGCAAGAGGGCTGTAGATGAATTGGAGCATTTTGCGGAAAGCAATATGTTTCTGCGTGGAATTGTCCCCTTAATCGGTTTTAACTCAACTTCAGTTTGTTACGAAAGAAGAGAACGCCTCGCTGGGGAAACGAAGTACCCATTGAAGAAAATGCTGGCTTTCGCCTTCGATGGCATCACTTCATTTTCAGTGACACCGATCAGATTTGTGATGCTTATAGGATGTCTTTCCTTTTTCGTAAGCCTTTTATTCGGTCTTTATTTTCTCACATTGAAGCTTTTTGGGAACACAGAGCTTGGGTGGACTTCCTTAATAACTTCTATTTGGCTTATCGGAGGCCTGCAGCTGATTGCGCTTGGTTTGGTTGGAGAGTATATAGGGAAAATTTACAAAGAAACTAAGCGGCGCCCGAAATATATTGTCGATGTAGATCTGTTTAATCTGCCAGTGTCGAGAAAGCTGATTAACATGGAAGGAGCAGATTATGAGCCAATCAGTGAAACTCGGAAGCTATCTGAGAATAACTAACCAGCTGGCGCAAAAAATTGGACTTGGGTCTGTAAGCTCTCAGGAAGTCATTAAATTTTTGCTGGTCGGTTTATTGAATACCATTGTAGGAATGGGTTTTATGCTTTTTCTGAAAAATGGGCTGGAATGGCCGTTTTGGTACGCCACATTCACCGGAAATACAGTCGGCGCTATAGTCAGCTTTTTAATGAATAGAACTTTTACATTTAAAAGCAAGGTTCCCATTCTGGTGGGGTTACCGAGATTTACTGCAGTTGTTCTCTTTTGTTATATATTTTCTTTTTCAATCAGCCGGCTGATTACAGGTTCAATGGACTCCTTTTCAATTGGGCAATTTTATATCGATTCAGACAATATCGCAATCCTCTTAGGTTCAATCATCTACACATTCTCTAACTATGCTGGCCAAAAATCCTTTGTTTTCAAGCCTCACACTGAAAGCAGCTCTTGATGCTGCTTTTTTTATTGACTAAATGTCCAATTAAAGATAAAAATTAATAAGTACATTTGCTTTTGTTGTTTTTCGAAATAATGTGAGACAAGTACTTAAATTTAATTATTAAAGGAGCAAGACTACTTCATGAATATTTGGGAATTAATTGTGGCATTTATACTCGGTTTAGTAGAAGGATTAACTGAATTTGCACCTGTATCGTCTACTGGTCATATGATTATTGTCGATGACCTGTTATTGCACTCTAAACAATTGTTTACAGAGCCTGTTGCCAATACTTTTAAAGTAGTTATTCAATTGGGATCTATTTTAGCTGTGGTCATTGTTTTCAAAGATCGATTCATTAACCTGTTAGGCATGGAAAAGGGTGTTTCAATCGCGGATTCCAAGGGCAGACTGAGTTTGCCTAAAGTTATTGTAGGGTTGATTCCTGCAGGGGTGACTGGCGTTTTATTGGAGGACTATATCGATGAACATCTATTTTCGGTAGAAACCGTCATCTTTGGATTAGTAGTCGGAGCATTCCTGTTAATAATCGCTGACCGCTTACAACCCAAAACACTTAAGACCGAAGATGTTGATCAAATCAGCTATAAACAGGCATTTGGAGTAGGTTTGTTCCAGTGTCTTGGATTATGGCCAGGATTCTCAAGATCCGGTTCAACCATAGCGGGAGGAGTACTTCTCGGTATGAGCCATCGTGCGGCCTCAGATTTCACTTTCATTATGGCGGTTCCAATCATGCTTGGTGCAAGTGGGATTTCCCTGCTGAAAAACTGGGAATACTTCACGATTGATGCATTGCCATTTTTCACGGTAGGTTTTATCAGCGCATTCGTGTTCGCGTTGATTTTCATCAGATTCTTTTTGAAGCTAATCAATAAAATCAAATTAATGCCATTCGCAATCTATCGTATTGTTTTGGCAGGGATCATTTACTTTATTTTTCTTTAGTTTAAAAAGGAAAAGGCCATCAAGAGCCTTTTCCTTTTTTACGTTTACAAATATCCTTTACCAGCGGTGGGCTTTCGCGTTCCCTCTTGCAAGAATGGTGTTCTTCGTGACCTGAGTCTGGCCATTCACTTGAGAATTTAAGCGCTTGCGCCTGGTCCAAGGGTGGTGGAAAAGTTCTGAGTGCGGATCCAAATGATCTTTGTAACTCATACAATCACCTCAGGAATGGATTTTTGAAACGTCTGATATTCGAAAGAACATCATCTATAGCGTTTGTATTATCAAATAGCAATATACATCAGACAAAATGAGTGAAGCAAATAAATCTTTTTTTGCTTTTTTTGTAACTTTTTACAATTTTCATCGTATTATTCTTTGTGAAGCCACTTTATATAATTTTTTAGGAAATGAGGAGATTCTATGTCGCAATTTGCCCTCGAGGTAAAGGAGCTGACTAAGACGATTGGTAAAAAAACAATCGTTGATGACGTAAGTTTTCAAGTGGAACGGGGAGAAATATTCGGTCTGCTTGGTCCTAATGGTGCCGGCAAAACAACCATTATCCGGATGATTGTCAGCCTGATCAATCGTACTGGAGGAACTGTCCTTGTAAATGGACATGATTTGGATGATTCTTTTACAGAAGCAATGAATGAATTAGGGGCCATTGTTGAAAATCCTGAATTCTACAAATACCTTAGTGGATACAAAAACCTCAGGCATTATGCTCGTATGGCTTTAAGTGAAATTACGGAAGAGCGGCTAAACGAAGTGACCAAGTTGGTAGGACTTGAAAATGCAATCCATGATAAAGTCCGCACTTATTCATTGGGAATGCGGCAGCGCCTGGGAGTGGCACAAGCGATTTTACATAAGCCCTCAATTCTAATTCTGGATGAACCTACTAATGGACTTGACCCTCAGGGTATTCGTGAGTTCAGGGATTACTTGCGCTTACTCGCAAGCCAGGGGACATCTGTTTTAGTTTCTTCTCATTTATTGTCAGAAATGCAGCTCATGTGCGATCGATTTGCCATCATCGAAAAGGGAAAATTAATACATATTTCTTCTATGCATGAGCATGAAACATCAGAAACCATAGATGTAAAAACGATAGAAATGGAACTTTCGAATCCTGGTCTTGCTTCCAAGCTTCTGGAAGAACAAATGACTGATGTAAAAGTAACATCAAGTAAAGGCAATCGAATGACCTTATCAGCCCGCAAAGAACAAATTCCAATGATCAACAAGCTGTTTGTTCAAAATGATATCGATGTTTACGAAATATTAAATGTGAAAGCTACACTGGAAGATCGATTCCTGGAAATCACCAATAAAGACAAAAAGGAGCAGATGGTATGATTCCTTTAATTCAAAATGAACTGATGAAGATATTCGGCAAAATGGCTAGCTGGATATATATGGTCATTATCGTGATGGCAGTTTTAATTGCCGGAATTATTTATATGAAGTTCAGTGCGGATCCAAATCCGAATTGGAGACAGGACACCCAGGCGGAGATTACAATGCTTGAAAATCAGATGGAAGCCGCCGCCTCTGATGATGAGAAGAAAATGATTCAGAACCAAATTGAACAGACACAGCAATTTCTTGATCAAGATATAAACCCAAATGAAAAAACAAACTGGCACTTCATGAATGACGTGGTTGTAGGTGTCAGCTCACTTGTCACCTTGTTTGTGGTGGTTGTCGGCAGTGCCAATGTCGCAGCAGAATTTTCTGATGGAACAATCAAGCAGCTATTGATTCGTCCGCATCAAAGATGGCGAATCCTGCTCTCAAAGTACATAGCTGTCATCATTTATGCATTATTGTTGGTTCTAACACTGATTGTATCCGGGTTTATCATTGGGTTGATCTTATTTGGCAGTGGTGATTTTAATATGAAGATATTTGAAATCACACTTGAAGGAAGAAAGGTTGCTATTGTCGGTACACAATTCATGTTAAAAATGCTTTACTTCATTCCAAGTTTGCTTATCGTCATGACGATAGCATTTATGCTGTCAACCTTATTTAAAAGCCAGGCTCTGGCGGTTGGAATAGGGATTTTCGTTCTCTTCTTTTCCTCAACGCTTGGAGGTATCATCCTGATGCTAGCTGACAAATACACATGGGCAAAATTCTTGATTTTCCCACATCTGGATTTGACGGTCTACGCATTACAGGATCGAATCCTTGAAGATATAACATTACCGGTATCGCTCTCCATACTGGCTGTATATTACGCAATATTTATGATGCTCACCTTTTTCTTTTTCCAAAAGAGGGATATCAGCATTTAAGCAGAATAAAGTAAAGAGCGGTCTTGTGACCGCTCTTTTTAAATGGTAGATGAAAGGGGAGAGGTGAAGGTGAATCCTGTTTTGTTGGATTTTCCATCCGAATTTGAAACAGACCGTCTATTAATCAGGATGCCGCTGCCTGGTGACGGAGCTGTAACTTGCGAATCAATCAATGCATCTTTAAAAGAACTTAAACCATGGATGCCATTTGCCCAAAAAGAACAAAGCGTTGAAGAAACAGAGATCGTGATCAGGCAAGGCTACATTAACTTTTTGAACCGGTCAGACCTGAGGCTCCTTGTATTTAAAAAAGATACCGGAGAATTTGTAGCGTCGTCCGGTCTGCATAGAATAGATTGGGACGTCCCAAAATTTGAAATCGGTTATTGGATTGACACCCGTTTTAGTGGAAAAGGGTATATGACAGAGGCTGTCCAGGGAATCACTGATTTTGCCGTCCGGGAACTTAAAGCCCGGAGGATCGAGATAAGATGTGATTCATTGAATACCAAAAGCAAAGCGATCCCCGAAAGACTTGGACTTGCTCTCGATGGAATATTAAAGAATGATTCCCTTTCCGTTGACGGTGAATTAAGGGATACTTGTATTTATTCAAAGGTATTTTAACTAATTGGTTGAGGCAAACTGTTTCCAACTGAGGCGAATGCCCGAAATTTTGTCTGAAGTAGTACCAGGTTCAGACAAAATTGCAGCGATTGCCCGTAACTTTATCCGAAGTAATGCCAGGTTCGGACAAGACTGAGTCGAATGCCCGAAATTTTGTCCCAATACTAATCAGGCCTGCTCATAAGATGTAATTTCTTAATATACCATAACAAAACGAGCAGCCAATTCAGGCTGCTCGTTTTTTAATTATTGTCCTTGCCACTCTCTAAGCTTGTCAATTACTTTGTTGCCGACCTTTCCGGCATCTTCCTGCATCTGGTCAAATACTTTTTTCCACTTTGGCGCTTCTTCTTTCAGTTTTTCTTCAACCTTGCCAGCACGCTCTTTTAATTCTTGCTCCAATTCATTTGCTTTTTCCTTGATAGCTTTTTCTGTTTCTTCATAATCAACTGCGGCACCAGACTTCCGTTCGTTGACAGATCGTACCTTGAAATCCTCCTGCTCGATATGGGGCACTGTTTCTTCCATGATTGCCCTGAATAGAGGGACTACATCTTTTGAGCTGCTGCTGGATAAATAATGGTCGCGGTCCGTTTTATCATATCCCAGCCATACAGCTCCCACAATGTTCGGTGTATAGCCAACAAACCATTGATCCTTCGTTCCATTAATATCTGCATAAGGGAGCTGTGTAGAGCCGGTCTTGCCTGCAATCTCAACACCTTCAATATTTGTCCCTTTTCCAGTCCCTGTTTCTACAACATTCAATAGCATGGACGTCATTTCATTAGCCACTGATTTAGAAGTAACACGTGTTGACGTGCCTTTATGCTCTGCAATCACTTTACCTGTCGGCCCGACAATTTTCGTAATCAAATGGGCATCATGCTTCTTCCCGCCATTAGGGAAGACAGAGTATGCTTCTGCCATTCGCAATGGAGAAACACCATTATGCATACCACCCAATGCGAGTGCCAGGTTCTGGTCCTCTTTTTCGACTTTGATGCCAAATCTTCTTACAGCATCGATCCCTTTATTCAAGCCGATCTCATTTAAAAGCCAAACAGCAGGTATGTTAATGGACTTTTCCACGGCCTCATACATGGGAACTTCTCCTTGGTAAGTGTCTGAGAAGTTCTTTGGACTGTAATTTTTAAATGACATCTTCTCGTCGACAAGCATCGAATCATATTCATAACCTTCTTCAAGCGCAGGTGTATAAACGGCCAGAGGTTTCATTGTCGATCCTGGCTGAGCCCTTAGGTGGGTAGCGCGGTTGAATCCACGGAAGACTTTTTCACCGCGGCCTCCACTCAGTGCACGTACGCCTCCATTAGCTGGATCTAGCAGTACAGAACCACTCTGAACCAAAACATCTCTGGATCGATCAGGGAATAGGTGGTCTTGTTGATATACATTTTCCAGTCCTGCTTGTATATCCTGATCAAGTTCAGTATAGATGCGATAGCCTCTGGTCATGATTTCATCCTGGGTAAGACCATATTTACTTGTAGCTTCGTCTAAAACTGCATCGACATAAGAAGGATATTTTCGGTCTGCGAGCGAACCGCCTCCATCTTCCAATACGATCTTTTCAGACTTGGCCTGTTTATATTCGGAATCTGTAATCATTCCTAGTTCGTTCATTTTAGAAAGAACGACATCCCTGCGTTTGATAGCAGCTTCGTAATTATTGTAGGGATCCAGGGCAGACGGTGCTTTAAGCAGGCCGGCAAGCAGTGCGGCCTCACTTATGGTGACTTCCTGAATATTTTTGGCGAAATATTTCTTGCTGGCATTGTTGATGCCAAAGGCGCCACTTCCGAAATACACCTGGTTCAGGTACATTTCTATGATTTCATCCTTTTCATACTCTTTCTCGAGCTCCACTGCCAAAAATAATTCTTCCACTTTACGTTTGTATGTCCGCTCAGATGATAACAAAGCGTTTTTGGTCAGCTGCTGAGTTAGAGTACTCCCACCGCCAGTAATGCCTCCTGCTAATAGGTTTCCGAAGAAAGCACGGGCGATCCCTTTTATATCGAATCCGTTATGTTCGTAAAACCGTTCATCCTCAATAGCGATGACGGCATTCGGAACATGCTCTGGCATATCTTTGATTGACACTCCACCGGTCCGGTTCGTAGCAAGCTTGCTTGCTTCCTCACCATTGCGATCATAAATCGTGGTAGCCTGGCTCAATCCATCCTTCAGTGTCTGCACATTTGCTCTGCTGGCGATAAAAGCAAACCAAAGAATCGATAACAATATGAAAACCAATAAGATTAATAACAAGATTTGCGTCAGGTGACGCCGTTTCCAGAATCGGACAACAGCCTCCCAAAATCGTTGAAGTAAATGCATATCATTTCTCCTTTTATAAATGAAGCTTTAAGTGCAAAAAATCAGGTTAGATTCCTAATTTAAATTCCATTATATATGATTTGCTGTATTTCAGGAAAGTTGAAGCCGTTCACCCAGTATCAGAGAGCCTTAGAGTTATGGATGCATGCTAAATTCCTGGACAAGAAGCGCACTCAGTAACGGAATGACAGAAAGGCTTTAATTTGAGGGAATGTGGCGAGCTAGGTATAAATGTTCAACATACATCAAAACTGACGGATGTATTCTTTCAATCGGAGGCGGACAAATGAAACTTTTAGAATAAATGCTGATTCTCTTAGGAAGGGTAGTAAATAACAAAAGGCATGAATTCATCCATGCCTCCCAAACATTAATTAAAATTTGAAATCCACTGTTTGTTCTTCAAAGGTTTCCTTTTCATCTTGATTGAGAACTTTGCTGGTTGTAACCTGGATAGAGTTGATATCAGAGTTCTCAACGATAAAACCAATATTTCCTGCTTTCTTTTCACCAGGGCGAATTGCTCCATTCAGTTCCTCTAAGTATATATCCTCTGCCCAAGTTTTTTCTTCACCAGTATCAGATTGTATATGGGAAACTGGAGCGAAATTCAGTATTTCGTTTGACTTGTTTTCTATTTCCACAAAGATTTTCAGAAACGTAAATTGCTCTTCATGAGTATAACTGTGGTAAAAGTCTATTAAGCTATAGTCAGGAGTGTAATCAATAATTTTGGCTTCCTTTAGGACCATTTCAATGGGTCCTGCAGTAAGGCCCTTATCTAATTTAGTGTAGGCAAGTAGTTTGGCGGCCCCTTTTTCATCCCTGAATGTTTCACCGGCACTCAACAATGTTCGATCATCAGTAACCTGAGGGTTAGGTGCATAATCATTCATTGACTTCCTAGGCGAGGGAGTAACTTCGTTTCGGTCTTTCTGAATCGGTTGTTCTTTTTCTATCTTTGAAGAGTTGGAGTATTCATCGATATTGCACCCAATAAGCAAAGATAGTAAGAGTACCACAAAAATTAACTTTCTCATTTCGCACCTTCCAGTAGTTGATAAACAGACTTCCCGCTGCCTGAGGGACAGCGGGAGCAGTGATTTCCTTATTTATCTTCAATAACAATTTCTTTATTCCCGTTTTGCAGGATGCTGAATACATGTTTAGCAAGGTCGGTATTTTCAATCTTGCCGGACAGAGCTTCACGTGTTGGGCCAAATGCATAAACGTTAACGTCCTCACCCGTATGGCCGCTGGTTGTCCAGCCTGTATGTGAACGCTTGTTGAAGATTTCTTCAATAGCATTATCGATTTCTGTTACATCCCCTTGAGCAGCAGCTTTGACTGAATCTATTTCTTCAGAAGTCAACTCTAAATCAATATAGTTGGAAAGCGTTTCTTCGATATCTGCACCATCGGCAATTTCAGCTGCCATGAAGTCTGGTGTGCGTTTGGCGGCTTTAATTGGTTCTGGGAACCAGTTGTAAATTCCGTCAGCCCCAATTGAATAGCCGCCAGTTGAGTGGTCAGCAGTAGCAATTACAAGAGTATGCTTATCCTTTTTGGCAAAATCAATCGCTGCCTTGAATGCTTTTTCGTAGTCTTCCATTTCACTCATCGCACCCACGATATCATTATCGTGACCTGACCAGTCGATCTGGCTGCCTTCAACCATCAGGAAGAAGCCGTCTTTATCTTTGTTCAATCTTTCAATTGCCGACTTAGTCATTTCTTCAAGAGAGGGAATATCCTCTGTACGGTCAATCATTTTTGGAAGTCCACGAGGGGCAAACAATCCAAGTATTTTCTCATTATTATCGCTTGCCAGCTGTTCTTTTGTAGAAGCGAAGCTATAGCCATCGTGTTGGAATTCTTCAATTAGGTTACGGTCTTCTTGAACAAAGAGATCAGTGCCTCCTCCAAGAAGGACATCAACCTTGTGTTCACCGTTAATTAAATCATCGTAGTAGTCCTCTGCGATTGCATTCATGTTTCTGCGGCTCTCATCATGTGCTCCGAAAGAAGCAGGAGTTGCGTGGGTGATTTCAGAGGTAGCAACGAGCCCGGTCGCTTTCCCTTGTTCTTTTGCGGATTCAAGTACTGTTTTTACATCGGATTTATCGTTATCGACACCGATAGCCGCATTATATGTTTTAACACCAGCAGACATTGCAGTGGCCGAGGAAGCAGAATCAGTAATATTTTGTTCAGGATCTTCTGCATAAGTTGACTGCTGGCCAACAAGGTATTTGTCGAATTCAGTTCCTTCAGCAAGTTTAGTGTTCGGGTCGTCTTTTAAGTAGCGGTAAGCGGAGGTATAGGATACTCCCATTCCGTCACCAATCATAAAAATGACGTTTTTGATTTTAGCATTATTCTGTTTAGGCGATTCCTTAGCGTCAGCAGTGAAAGCTCCTGAAAGGCCTCCAATGGCGAGCGTTGATACGACAGCAAATGGAATCAATTTCTTTTTGAAGTTATTATTCATTTTCATTTCCCCCTCTAAATTACTAGTTTACGTGCCTATTATAATTAAACTTTTAGAATATTTCTCAATTTAGAAAATCTAGTATTTTTAAGAATAAATAGAAGAGTGAGAGGTTAGAATTAGTAAGTAGTGAGGACTATAACAATGGGATTATTAAGGATTCGAATGTAACTGGGAAAGATAGTGTAAATGTATCGATAAATTGGATATATTTGTAAATTAAATTATTATAGGGCAAAAGAAGTGTTTTTAAAGGGGGAGTAAAAAGACGAACCCTGAGTTCGCCTTTTTACATTGCATTTGCATTTACCAGCCAGCTGGTAGCATGGCAACCGGCATAAGAGATACCTTATAAGTGTATCCGCCATCCTTCGTGCCAGTTGGCCATAAAGCTGTTGCCATGTAGATCACTTTAACAGTGTTATCCTGAGAAAACTCTGTTACGTACACAATTCTGTCAGCCATGAAGCCAATTTGTTCCTGAGTCCATAGAATTCTGTCGGCCATGAAACCAATTTGGTTAACTGTGTAAAGTACTCCATCTAAGGTTTGAGAATAAGAATCCGCACCCATTTGTCCTACTGTTACCAGAACATCAGCGGAAGTAGTAGCAGCTTGGGCTTTTTGCTGTGGACTGCCAACAGCGACTAGAGATAAAATCATCGCAAAAGCAATGATTGATTTGGTGATCATTTTTAACATGCAAATTTTCCTCCTTATTTATACCTTGTTGGGTATTTAATATCACGATTCTTACTATATACCCTAATAGGTATTTTGTCAACTGGAATATTTAAAGTTCCCATTGTGGTTTTAGCAAGTCAGGAGTAAGATGGAAGAGATGAAAAACAGAAAGGAGTTGGTATCTTTGGGTCATTCAAAAGAACCTGATCCCGATAGGTTCGGGGAAGTCGATGATTTATTAGATTTGATACAATTGAATGCTGCAAGACTATCAACTCTGAGTAAAGGTAGTTGGCTTCCTCAATAATAGAAGAGGAGGTTGATCAAATGCTTGAAATCTATAAAAGCAGTGAAGAAAGACATTTACTATGTGTGGAAGAAATCTCAAAAGGCTGCTGGGTTAATATGGTTCATCCTTCTGAGGATGAAATACTAAGAGTAGCGAATGAAACTGGAGTAGCAGTGGATTTTATTAAGGATGCCCTTGATGATGAAGAGCGTCCAAGGATTGAAAAGGAAGATGGAATGGTCTATATAATTGTTGACTATCCCTATATCACGCATGATGAATCTGGCTTCCCAATCTATGAAACTATTCCTGTCGGGATCATTCAAACTCCGTACTGTATCATAACTGTTTCCTTGAAAGAGACACCTGTATTGAATGAATTCAAATCAAACAGAGTCAAGGAATTTTATACTTTTAAAAAAACGAGATTTGCCCTGCAAATCCTATACGTGATTTCGATCTACTATTTGCGGTACCTGAAACAAATCAATAAAAAGACGAATGAGATTGAGCGCGAGCTGCATCAGTCAATGAAAAACAAGGAATTGTATGCATTCCTCGCATTAGAAAAAAGCTTGGTTTACTTCACGACCTCACTTAAATCAAATAAAGTCGTACTTGCCAAAATCATGCGATTCAATTATTTGAAAATGTACGAAGAGGACAAGGATTTGTTGGAGGATGTCATCATTGAAAATACCCAGGCTATTGAAATGGCTGAGACATACAGTTCGATTTTAAGCGGAATGATGGATGCGTTTGCCTCTATTATTTCTAATAACCTTAATATGGTGATGAAATTCTTAACATCAATTACCATCATTCTATCGTTTCCGACGATGGTGGCAAGTTTCTACGGTATGAACGTTGATCTACCATTTCAGCACTATCCCTATGCATTTTTCCTCGCAATCGGTATGGCTGTTTTATTGGCAGGATTAACTGCATTCATTTTCTGGAAAAAGAAATACTTCTAACGGAGCGTCCGGACACCTGTCCGGGCGTTTTTTAGTCTAAAAATTTCATTTATACATATTTATGAATTAACAGAGATGGTATTTTAAATTGATATCACATGCAAAAGGGTGATTGAATGGCTGGAATATTCGTCAATTTTTATAGGAAGATGTTATCTGCTTTAATTATAGTTGTTTGCACGTTCAGCTTTTTCCTAATAGCCGGTTTTATATCGTCCTCAAACATCAGCATTTTTAAATTCAAGGTGAACGGAGATATTGGAGCAGAGGTTTTCTTAAGAATCATAAGTTACGAAAACCCTTTAATCGGACATGCATTGACAGGATCCAATGCTGATTTACCTATATTTTCTACAGGCTTTAAATTGCTTACAAATATTGAAATGAATGATATTAGGAGTCTGGTCAGGACTGAAATACCGGGGTTTATGGCATTCGATTCTAACTTCCTTATTGCGGATGAAGGTGTAGATTTCACGGATATTCCGATCGAATCTGCACCCCCAATGGAAGTTCTGCTGCAAGAAAGGGATATGGCAGCAAAAGAATTGAAGGAGCTGAACAACGGCAAAATTTACAACGGTGCTTCCCCAACAGAAAAATCGGTATTCATTTATCATACTCACAGTTGGGAATCATACCTGCCTTTGCTTGGGCTAGAGGGTGCCGAGAATGAAAATGAAGCTGTTGATGGCAAGACGAACATCACCATTGTTGGTGATTTGCTCGGACAGGAATTGGAAAAGCGAGGGATTGGGGCCAGCGTGGATAAGACTAATATTGGCCAGGAATTAGACAAGAAAGGCTGGCTGACACATAAGTCATATGAGATTTCACGTTCATTGGTTCAAGAGGCGATGGCTGGCAACAAGGAATTAGAATATTTTATTGATCTTCATCGGGATTCTGTCAGGAAGGATTCGACCACAACAACGATCAATAATGAGCCTTATGCCAGATTAGTTTTTGTAATAGGCGAAGAAAATAAGAACTTCCAGAAGAACCTGAAGTTTGCAAACGAGCTTCATAAAATCCTGAATAAGGAATATCCAGGTATTAGCAAGGGAGTCTTGCCAAAAAAGGGAATCGGAGTTGATGGAATTTATAATCAAGATTTGCATGCAAATACGTTAGTAGTTGAGGTCGGCGGTGTTGACAACAATATGAAGGAATTAAAGAATACAATAGCAGCGTTAGCAGAGGCGATCAGCCAGATTTACTGGAAGGCGGAAGAGGTAAATGGCTGATTATGAAAAATATTTCTGGCTAGTGTGGACGATTGCCACTTCAATGATAGCGTATTTTTATTTTCCTTTCACGGTTACCATTGCATCTTTCCTATCAGGAATGTTCATAAGCAGTAAATGCCTTGTTGAGGATTTTTTAACTTTGCAGGAAGAAGAAGAGCAAAAGGAAAAAAACCATTGAAGCATTCAACTTGGTCATGACCCCGTCAAGTAGACAAGACAAAAAAGCTACGCAGCTAACGCGTGTCGATACTCAATCGGCGCGCGTTTCTTTAATTTCTTTTGAGTCCGTTTGTAATTGTAATGATAGATGAATTCTTCGATTGCTTGCCGTATTTCCTCTTCTGATTTACACTGTGCTATATACAACTTTTCGGATTTGAGATGTGAGAAGAATGATTCTACGCATGCGTTATCAAGGCAGTTTCCTTTGCGAGAGTGGCTGCCCTTGACGCCGAATGTCTCTAACCTATTGTTGTATGTCTTGGACGTATACTGGAAGCCTTGATCCGAATGGAGAACGGCTCCAGCTACGTCCTTTTTATTTGTCCATTCATCAACAGTTTTTAATACGAGTTCTAAATCATTTCGTTTGGATATTTGCCATGCCACGATTTCATTGTTGAATAGATCTTGAATGACCGACAGGTAATAAAACTCTTTGCCGTCAGAAACATATGTGATATCTGTTGCCATTTTCTGATTTGGACCCACCGCTTTGAAATTTCTCTTTAGGCGATTTGGACATATAACTGAAGGTGTATGGCCATGGCGTTTCCTTTTCTTCCGGATCACCGACTGTATGCCCATCTCCTTCATCAACCTGTACACTTTTTTATGGTTGATCAAAAAGTCACTTTCCTTTAACCAATCTGTTATTCGAGGACGCCCGAACTCTGGATGAATAAAATGAATGGCCATTATATGTTCTCGTACATCCTGTTCTTGTTTGAACCTTTCCTCGCGTTGTGGCAGAGTTGCTTTCCACTTATAGTAAGAGGCACGCTTGATTCTGGCGATTTCCATTAACCAGGTGACAGGGTATTTCCCCCTTAACCCTTCAATGATTTCATATTTTGCCTGACGGGTGATGTCTTCTCCTCCTTTACCAGATTTGGATACTGCTTTTTTAAGTATTCTACCTGTGCCTTCAAATAATCTCTTTCTTCTTCCACCGTTTTAAAGTTAGTACGTGGCCTTCCTTTTAAAGGGTTTGATACTCCACGCCGCTCATCAAATGACTGTCCGTTCATCCACTTCTTTACCCATACTTTAAGCTGTGTACAATTGCGGATCCCTAACTCTTCGGCCACTACCTTATAACTTTTAGATCCATTAACGTATGTTAATACTGCTTTCTGTTTGAATTCATTTGTATAACGTTGAAACTGTTGTCCTTTCTTAGCCATAGAAAAATCCCCTCCAAGTATCCATTCTTACCTCCATGGTACCATGGAGGTTTTTTTGAATGTCTACTTAAAGGGGATAATATCAACTTCAATGGTTTTTTGTTTGGGTTGATGCGGAATTCTTACTTGAACCAGCCCTTTTTCCTGAACCAGAAGAACATGGTCACTCCGATAGCAAACATGGCGAACAATGCTCCGAAGTAACCATATTGCCAGGAGAGTTCAGGCATATTCTCGAAATTCATTCCATATACCCCAGCGATGAAGGTCAGCGGCATGAAAATGGTTGTTATGACTGTAAGTACTTTCATCACTCGGTTCGTTTCATGTGAATTCATCGATAAATAGGCGTCCCGGATGTCTGTTGTCAATTCACGACTCGCCTCTACTTTTTCGGCTAACCTCAATAAATGGTCATGGATATCCGCAAAATATTCTTTTTGTTCCAGGACTCCAGATAAGCGGTGGGAATTTATCATCCTGTACACTAAATCTCTCATTGGAGTGATAGTATGCCTCAATGAGAGCAATTCATGTCTTGTATCGAATAAATCTTCAAGCAGATCCTCCATCGACCGGTCGGCTGAATTCTCATCTATTTCATTCAATAAATCTTCAATGCGGTAGACGTGAGGAAAATAATTGTCGACTATCTTATCTAAAATATGATAAAGAACAATAGAAGGGTTCCACTCACCAGGCACCTTTGCGTGCTCTAATCTCCTCCAGACTTCATCCACTTCACTCGTACTGACACTATGGTACGTTACGATATAGTTGTGTCCTAGGAATAGATCAACCTCCTCTTTCTGCATAGACTCTCCATGCAATGCCTGAAAAACAAAAAAGTGATAGTCATCATAATAGTCCAGCTTAGGCCTTTGAAGTGTATGGATACAGTCTTCAATGGATAAGGGGTGAAATTGTAGCGGAGAGTTCAATAATTGGATCTCTTCATCTGTAGGTTCATTGAAATCAATCCAGTACCAATTACCAGGGTTTGATACCAATGACTCAAGGCTTTGACCTGTTTGAATATCACCTGAAGGACTAACGGAAATTGTACGTATCATAAATTCTCCCGTAAACTGTAATCTTGGCCAGCTATCAATGATAAATCATTGATCAGAGCATGCAATCATCAATGATGCTGACAACCTCTTTCTATTATATTAGCAATGCATGTCCGGAATCAAAACAGAAGCAATTTGCTTCAGGTAGATTGATTACTTCAAGTCGCCGAATGAAGGATGATGGAAAAAAAGTAAAATTGCTATAATTGGGATTGATAGCAATATGGCATGTAAAGGTCTTTTAAAATGGAGGCCGAGGACGGAGAACATAATGACATTAAAGAATGCTGAATTAAAGATGCCCCAACCATTTTCATAAATGAACAAACCGGCTCTTTGAAAAAAGTATTCAGTGACAGTAAAATTAGCTACCCATGCTAATATATAGAACAACGCATTCTTAAAGGCTTTAGGAATGTATTTAAGATAAATCATTAAAATGATTGGGATAATGATCAAACTGAAGGTTAAATCAATGATTGAGTGATTCAGCCATGATGTACTTGGATTATATGCCCATAAAGTATGATTGAAGAATATGAAGTTATACAATAAATTGCACATTATATAAAATTGAATCGTTGGATAGAAATCCTTCCATCGGTTCCAATCCACAAAAAAATAAGCAAGCACCAGAAGGACCGCTACTACAATAGCAAGATACATAACATAACTTCCTTTATTATTTTATTCTAGTGTTGCCCTTCTCAGGATTCAAAATACAATACAGGTTCGTACAGGAGGATAAGAAAAATGCTGCACCATATAGAAATCAATTAAGCGATATAAAAAAAGTTCAAACTTCCAGCTGATACCCATATCCCATTTTTGATATACTTCATAGTTCAATTCACTTAAGAACCAGCCCCAAAACTCGATGGACACTTATTTGGTTTTTGTTCAAACTCATGAAAAGTTTATTGATGCAGGATATCACCGGTCCCGGGTCGGGTTGAATCATCTCGCCTTTTGTGCAGAATCTCGAGAAAAAGTTGACCAAATGACGGAAAAATTAAAGGAAAGAAACCATATTATCCTTTATCAAGATCGACATCCTTTTGCAGGAGGATCAGACCACTATGCGGTATTCTTTGAAGGTCCTGATCGTATGAAAGTTGAATTGGCAGCACCGTGAATGACAAACGATAATTTTTTCCATGTGTAGATTCCTTATATAAAGGGAAAGGTATTTTACTTTTATATTATAGGAGGCTATGTGGAAATTATGGCAGAGGCTTTTTTGGGAATTGTCATCTCGGCGATGGCAACAGGTCTAGGAGCGATCCCAGTTTTATTTCTAAATAATGTCTCATCAAGGTTAAAGTCATTGCTTCTCGGATATGCATCGGGGATTATGATGGCGGCGACTACCTTCAGTTTGATACCAGAAGCTATGAAAGCATCAAATATTTGGGTCTTATCCTTCGGTATGTTATTAGGTACATTTATTCTGAATTTTATCAATTCGAAGACAGAAGACCTGGATACTAGTGATTTAAAATTTTTATCAGGTGTCGATCGAAAAACATTGGTCATCATTACAGCCATCACATTGCATAACTTGCCTGAAGGACTGTCAGTCGGGGTAAGTTATGGAACCGGAGAAGGTAATCTGGGTGCAATCATTGCTTTTGCAATTGGCCTGCAAAATGCACCGGAAGGATTCCTGGTTGGGCTTTATTTAATCCATCAGGAAATGACCAGAATGAAGGCCCTATTGATCGCTACTTTTACTGGGGCTGTTGAAATAGTAACAGCAGCAATTGGATACTTCCTTGCATCTGAAGTGGATGGTCTCGTTCCCTATGGCTTGAGTTTTGCCGCTGGGGCAATGCTATTTGTTATCTATAAAGAATTGATACCAGAAAGCCAGGAGGATCATCATGTTAAATTCCCAACGTATTCCTTTATCATTGGCTTGATATCCATGCTCTCTCTCACATTGCACTTCGGGTAAATTGAAGGCGCATTAGTCGTCCATGGCCTAAAGAATGAAATTAGAAACGAGTTCTATAATGTGAGGCACCCAACGATTGAGATAAGTACCCTTATGAAGAGTGGTTAAGCTGTGTAAGGGTATCTATGGGATAGAACGGTACCCTTATGAAGAGCGGATAAGCGTTATAAGGGTATCTATGGGGTAGAACGGTACCCTTATGAAGAGCCGATAAGCGTTATAAGGGTATCTATGGGAAAGAACGGTACCCTTATGAGGAGCGGGTAAGCGGTATAAGGGTACTGATGGAAACAATATCCACTGCATCAAAAGGATCTCAAACGTTTCGAGGAGTGTATTCCTTTGCATTAGAAGGGATAATAGCAAAAGTATTGGGTAAAGTCAAAGAGAGTCTGGTATTCTAATGATATACATATAAGGAGGGATCAATATGGGAGAATGTAAAATCGACCACAGTAGAGAAGACGTCCAGAAGAAATACGAGTCACAAAAAGAATTCCTGCCGGAAGAATTTCACCCTATGTTCAATCAATTTTTTGAAGAAGAGCATACTCAGGACATTCTGAATGAAGTATTCCATATGCTGAAAAAGTATGATCTGGTGACAGAAGAGGAAAGAAGCGAGCGTAACAACAGATTGAAATTGGTTTTAAGGAACGTTTAATGAAATGAAAAGGAGCCTGGTGCTCCTTTTTTTTGCTCTGTAATAACTAAATTTTGAGTTGGCAATATTTGAGGAATAAACGGAAAAATTCCGCCTAAATTGGTAACGGTCCTTATTTCCTTAAAAATAAGGGTCGTTTTTCCGTTTATTCAATCAAAATCATTCTAGTTTGGCTTATTTATTGCAATTAAACGGAATATCTCCGCTTATTTCCGCCTCAAAAAGGGTCTCTATTGACAATAACCGGAAATTCTCCACTTATGAATTCTCTTACCTACATGAATAATCAACAATAACGTCCCAGCGTGTTATTTAAAAAAATATGAATCATAGCCAGAGCGCATAGAAAGGTACCCTTTAATAAATACCATGCGAATAAGTGAAATATACAGAAGATTTTTGTTTTTATTTCCAATAAAAAACTTATTGCCAGCAAAAACCAGAAGGAGTAAAATTAGGTGGATATTTCGGTATCCAAAATAATTTGAATCATTCGAAAGAAGAGGGAATGCATGGAAAGTCCTTCACAAATAACAAAGAGGAATGAAAAGAATAGCATTATAAACGGTGTGGCTTCTACGGTTGTTATGAGTATGAGCAATAACTACTTTGCCTTGTTTGCCATTGGGGTCCTTGGTGCTACGAATTATCAAATTGGTTTAATCAGTTCTCTGCCCCAAATTGTCGGCATGTTCGCCATGATTCTCGGCACAGTGATCATGGGCAGGCTTCAGGAAAAAAAGAGGTTCACCAGTCTCTCGATTTTGTTCACTCGTTTATTTTTGCTTGGAATGTTCTTTGTCATATATTTGCCGGAAGAGTACAGGGCCTGGGCGTTTGTTTTGCTCATTGGTTTAATGAATCTTCCCGGATCATTCGCGATGCTTAGCTGGCAGTCATTTATCGGGGATCTCATTTCAGACAGCCGCAGAAGCGGTTTCTTCAGTGAGAGGAACAGGATCCTGACCATTGCTGGTATGGTTACGACATTGCTAATTGGAATCGGGCTGCAATGGTTTGATAAAACTAATCCGCTGCCATATCAAATACTTTTCATTCTCGCATTTCTATTTGGGATTATGGAAATTTTCTATTTAAATAGACATATAGAGCCGAAGAAAGATATTGTAACAGACAAGAAACGGTTTAATTTTGGCTGGGATGCATACCAGCATAAACCATTCATTTACTTCTTGATCTGCGGGTTGTTTTTCAACTTCGCCTGGCAGTTAGCCTGGCCTTTGTTCAATATCTATAACATTAAAGTGGCGCATATGACGGGTTTTTGGATCAGTATCATTACAGTGGCGAATCAGGTAGGCCAAATCATCAGCTTCAAATGGTGGGGAAGAATGGCTGACAAGCACAGCAATGCTAAAATGCTGGCGATAACAGCTGTTGGGATGGCATCAGCGCCATTCCTTACGATACTTTCAACCAATATGTATTATCTAACCTTCGTCAATTTTTCTTCTGGTCTGTTTGTTTCGGGAACAGTGCTTCTGTTATTTAATCAGCTTCTTGAAGTGACGAAGGAGCAAAACCGCGGAAGCTTCATAGCTCAATACAATATCCTTTTAGCGATTATTGGCTTTATCGCACCGCAAGTAGGAGTATACTTGCTCCAATTAAGTTCAATCCATACAGCTATGAATCTCGCATCAATTTTACGGTTGGTCTCCGGAGCGGTATTTTTACTATTCTATATTTACATGAAAAAACGATACTTCAACAGTAACAATGTGGCGGTCCAAAAAGCATAAGGAATGCAGAAGTCAAATTTCTTTTTGAGTGAAGTGCCAAATCAGCTTAGAAAAATCCCGGTCTTTAAAGGCCGGGATTTTTAATGAGGAATTTATAAAGGAATTTGTTGGACTAACACCGAATAAACTTTATTAATATTGTAAGGACAGGTTGTGTAGCCATGACTATTATTTGCTATCTTCTCATTTCGTATCTTCTTGGCAGCTTGATGGCCGGTTATTTCGTGGTGAAGATACTTGGGAAAAAAGATATAAGAGTTGAGGGAAGTGGCAATGTTGGGGCAAGGAATGCCGGCAGGGTACATGGAAAAGTGTCATTCGTCTTTACTTTTCTTGGTGATGCACTAAAAGGGGCGCTTGTGGTCTTGATTGGTGAATATTTAAATTTATCACCCGAATTATTCTTGGTTGGATTAGGGTTTGCCATTCTCGGCCACGTTAAGCCGATAACCTTAAACTTCAAAGGAGGCATGGGGATTTCTACATTTATCGGTGGTATGATCGCTTTTGAACCCTTGTCAGCCCTCATCCTCGTTATTGGTTTTATATTGCTATATCCAGTTTTAAAAAGTTTCACATTTGCTGGACTGGGTTCATTTGTTTTGCTTCCAATCTGTTTTTATTTCCTGGGCGTACAGCTCCTGCCTATTTTAATTGCCGGCGTCCTTGTATTAGCGATCATCTACATCCACCGTGAGGATCTATCTGAAAGATTTGAAAAGAGAGCAAAAAAATAACGTAGGTATAAATGTTGATCAGCTCCTATTAAAATGGACCGCAGTTTAAGAGCAGTTAATGTTTAGCATTCACACATTTTGAGGTAAGGAACTGAATAGGATAATGTATCCATTCGAAAGGAGCCTGAAATATGTGGACTTGGGTTTGGCTCTTGCTGCTGCCGATCATGATATTGCTGCTGATTGAAGAAGTTAGTCAATTTATTTGGCGCAGTTATTTAAAGGAACCTCAAGATAGAAATGAAAGGTTTTTCAGCCGTACACTTGAAAGTTTGAAAAAAATGAAGCAGAAATACCGTAAAGATCCTTCGCATTAATGTGGGGGATTCTTTTTTAGAATAATAAAATCTTCCTCCTGATTGAAATATCCACTCTGTTAAACTATGATATAGTTATATTCAGAAAATTTAGAAATGAAGAAAGGATGATAGTATGATTAAGAAAATTCCAGAAAGCTGGTGGGAAAATTTATCCGTTCCTGCTATAGCTGCACCAATGTTCCTTGTTTCAGGTCCTGATTTGGTAAGCGCTTGCTGTAAAAGTGGTGTGATAGGATCATTTCCGGCGCCTAATGCCCGGCCAATAGAAGTTCTTGATGAATGGATGGGCAGGTTGAACGACGAATTAGCAGAAGCAAAGAAACAAGATCCAGAACGAAAAGTAGCACCTTGGGCTATGAATATGGTGGTACATAGTACTTACAGCAGGCTTGAAGAAGAACTTGAGTTATTAAAAAAGCATAAGCCTCAGCTTGTTATTACTTCACTGGGCAGTCCAAAGAAAGTGGTAGACATTGTACATGAATATGGAGGCCTTGTATTCTCGGATGTCAGTGATGTGAAGTTCGCCAAGAAAGCAGCAGAGACAGGAGTAGACGGCCTCATTTTAGTGGCTAACGGAGCAGGGGGCCATGCAGGGGAACTGAATAGCTTTGCTTTTGTAGATTCTGTAAGGACATTCTGGGATGGAATCATTGTGCTGGCAGGATCGGTCACTACTGGAAAAGCTGTGCTTGCTGCCCAGGCAGCAGGTGCTGATCTTGCTTATATGGGGACAAGATTCATTGTCGCCAAAGAAAGTATGGCCAGCGATGAATACAGACAAATGGTGGTTGATGCTACTCAGGAAGACCTTCTCCTTACCGACGCTTTTTCTGGCGTGAAAGCGAATATGCTAAAGCCAAGCATTGTCAGGGCAGGACTGGATCCAGAAACCCTCCAGAAAAAGGATAGTGTGAATTTTGATTCAATGCAAAGAGAGACAAGTGCGAAAGCCTGGAAAGATATTTGGTCTGCAGGGCAGGGAGTTGGGGCCATCGAGAAAATTCAAACCGCGTCGGAAATCATTGGCCAATTAGAAGCGGAATACAGTGAAGCTTTAAGTAAGTTGAACTCGAAAGCAAGCAAACTCAAGCCTTTTATTCTGGAATAAGCCTAAACTCACCGAATGGGAGATATCAGCCTTCGGTGACTTTTTTAATTGCCCATGAAAAAGGGTGGCATATTTCAGCCAAAAAGCTTCATTGCAAATATGGGTCATAAAGCTGATACGAGGTACTTTATATCGTTATAAAGGTGTTTAATCGATTAATGGCCAGAAGTATGTTATTATTAAGGGTATATTTTGAATATGCGAATTCATTGTTTGTTTCCCTTGAATTCCCTGAGGAGACTGATACAATGCAAAAAAAAATCCAGGACCTGATTTCCAGTGTAAAAGAAACGGGAGCCCATATTTTTTATTCATTCGAAAACGAAGAGAAATATGTTGATAATCTTATAGTCTATCTTACTGCGGCAATCGGGCTCGGCAACCATGTGATGATTATTGAAAATGACCGTATTTTGCCTGAACTACAGAAAAGAATCAAATCGGAGCTAGATGAAGAACAACAGAAAATGATTCATACAATTAATAATTATGAATTTTACTGCTATCGCGGCAACTTTAATAAGGATACGATCCTTAGTTATTTAGATAACATGCTTGCGCCCTTTTTGGAAAACAATATTCCTGTTCAGACATGGGCTCATGTTGAATGGAGAGAACAAGAGGAAATTTACCAGACTCTTGGGAATTATGAAAAAGAAGCCGATCAAATTCTTCAGTCCGCAAATCTAATAACCGTTTGTGGTTATGATGCCAGTAGAGTAACTAAGGCATTGGAAGATATGCTGATGGACTCACATGATTATTACATGACAGACGATACAATAAATCCTATAGATCGAAAAAGCAAAATAAATTAACCTGCCGTTGTGAACGGCAGGTTTTTGTCATTCTATAGGAAATTATAGAAGTATTATTGTGTCGATAACTCCATTATGGGTATTTTAATCCAGCTCCAGCGCCTAGCCCCTCGAGACGCTTGTCTAGCTGCGGCTCCTAACTCCTTGAGACGTTTCGGTCCTGCCAATGAAGTCAAAGACCGACTTCACAGCCAGGCCCTCCAACGGTTGTCGAAGTTGGCAGTCGCCTCCGCTTTTCGATTTCGTTCCGCCCAATGAAGTCAAAGAACAACTTCACCGGTCGGCCCTCCAACGCTTGTCGGGGCTGACCAAGGCGCTTGCGCTTTTTGTTCTTCTACACAGATTTCCTCTTAATCAATTTAAACGGCAGGGTGATCTTTTCTGCGTACTTACTGTTTTCTGAACGCTTGATAAATGCTCTAAAGGCATAGGAACCTAATTGATTAGTGGGTATGTCAATTGTCGTTATCGCCATGATTTCAGAGATTGGATGGTTATCAAAGCTCAATACGGCCACATCTCCGGGTACCGCTAGTCCATATTTTGTTGCTTCGGTAATCATTCCTGCTGAAACCTGGTCATTACCCACCAGAAAGGCTGTAGGCTTTTCTTCCATTTTTAAATATCGGTCCATCACCCTCTTACCATCCTGAATAACTAAACAATCACCAATGACCCACTCATCGTGTACCAGGTGGCCAATTATCTCCATCTTTTGATGATATGTCTTTTGGCGTTTCTGGCTGTTTGCTCCTTCAAGCCTTCCTAAACAGATGGCAATTCTGTCATGCCCCATAGATATCAAGTATTCCAGCCCCAGGTTGAATGCATCCTCGTGCTTGATTGAAATAGACGGGAATTCATCTTGATCCGAATCTTCACATAACACAATAGGACCATCATCTTTATACTTCAAGAGTAAGTTAAAGGGAATGGCACGTGAAGTAAAAATAACTCCATCAATAAGGTGGCCTCGCAGTTGTTCCAACGCCTCGAATTCCTTTTCTTGTTGATATCCTGTTTGGAAAAGAACAAGCTGGATATTATGCTTGATTGCTTCTTTAGCAAGACCTTCAAGTAGTTCAGAGAAATATGGATGGTTAATCGTGGGCAATACAACTCCAACCATATTTGTCTTACCACGGGATAAATGGACAGCATTAATATTTGGACTGTAATCCAGTTCCTTTATAGTTTTTAAAACCGCCTCCCGTTTAGCTGGACTTACATATGGATGATTATTCAACACCCGGGATACAGTGGTAACAGATACTCCAGCCTTTCGGGCAATTTCTCGGATATTAGCCATGTATAAACCTCGCGATTATTTTTTCTTGACCTGAAACGCGTTCCATGAATTATTGTGATTACAAACATATCACAAAGGAGTGTTCATTATGTTAACAGGAATTATGATGTTGGCAGGGTTATGCCTATTTGAGATTATTTTAGCAAAAATAGCATTAGGCAGTACGGAAATAAAGGAATTTAATTACGAGGAATTTTTTAATGGGGAATAATACATTTACACAACTTCCTGCAAGGGTATTAAGCGAATAAAATGAAGAGCCATACCGTTTAGAATATAACATTTTCACCAATCTAAAGTGTTACAATAAAAGATAGGAAATTATTTGGGGAAGAACTTGAAACTTTTTCCCAGGTCTTCCGTAAATAAATACGTCAATCAGAAAGAGGTGATAGAAATGGGTAAAACCAAAAAGGTGATGGCTGGTATATCAGCGACAGCTTTGATGATGGGACTGGTAGGATGCAACAACAACCCTCAGGCTATTCCGGACCGGGATTGGGATCAGGATTCTTCTGGCAGTGAGGGGGAAGATTGGAGCTCCGAGCAGGCAGAAGAAATTCCTCCAGTACCGGAAGGAACCGATTGTTCAGACTGGGAATGGGACAATGAAGATGGTGTTTGGGAATGTGATGATAACAATTCCCCGTATTTCGGGCATTACTTTTTCGCAGGGATGTTCTTTGCAAACCGATCATTACTCTACAAGAGCAATGACTATATGAAATACAAGCAGAGCTCGGCATTCAAAGGTGCAAGACTGGACAGTAATTATAAAAATACTTCGCCAAAGGGCAGTTCAGGATTCGGAAGCGGATCAAGAAGCACTACTGGCGGTTAAGGGAGAGAAAAAATGACGAATTTATATGTAAGCTTTGCCGCTTATTTAGGACTTGGATTGGTATTGCTAACCGCTGGGGTAGGCTTATTCGTGCTGGCTACACCCAAAATCAAGGAATTTGAACTGATTGGCAAAAGAAATATTACAGCTGCTCTTTCACTTGGCGGGAAGATGTTGGGCCTTGCAATCGTTCTTGGCGCAGCTGCGGAATATTCGATTTCCCTCCTTGATATGGCTATTTGGGGATCAATAGGAATTTTTACACAAATCATTGTTTTCTTTGTTGCTGAGGTTGTTACGGTCAGATATAGCCTGCAAAAGGCAATCGAGGAAGACAACCGTTCTGTCGGTGTCATTCTCTTCTCACTTTCCCTTGCTGTAGGCTGGATCGTTGCAAAGAGCCTTTCTTACTAGGAGGAATAAGCATTAATGAAAAAGCTGACTTACTTCATTCATGATGGAAAAGGCAATTATGAACCATTTTATGAATATTCGATTCCAAATGTCGGGATGGATGAATTTTATGCCCGACAGCTATGCACTTATTTTATTATTAAAGGGACTCAGTATGAGCTTGTGTCCAATGAGATGGCTGGTGATGAAGAAATTCTGGTGCTTGAAGAGCGGGGAAAGAACAATTCCGTCCTTGATGAAAAGAACTATCGGGGAAAAGGAATTCATGTGGAATTCCGCAGGCACAGGGAAAGTGAAAATTATCGGTTGATTAAGGCAATTCCTTGCCGGACTCACTTAGATGTAATTCGCTATCTATTGAAGGATATCATTGATGTCCCTGACTCAGGTCAGATGGCTGTGACTTCTACCGAAGTGGATGAAGATAGGGGAGTTTACGTGCTTTATGTGAAAGCAATTGAGGAAAACGACATGGAATAGGAGGCCATTCCATGAAAAACTACAAGAAAAAGAGAGAACAGTTCTATAGTGGAATCAAGAATTTCTGGCCAGATCTATATGGAGAGGAATATGCTTTGTTTGATCTAACAACAATTGATCAAAAGGAAGCTGAAAGCATCAGGATATGCACAGAGCGGATCGGAAAGATTTATTTTAAAGTGGCTGATCTTCTGAGGAATGTAGACCTGGATACCTTAAGAGAACTGGGGTATCCGGGTGATACGCTTGACTTTATACGGCTAAAGACAATGAATATGGAAAGTGTCATCGCAAGGCTCGACCTTATAAAAGCTGAAAATACATATAAGTGTATCGAGATTAATTCTGATACGCCAACTTTTATTAAAGAATTATTTAGTGTAAATGGAACTGTAGCTAATCAGTTTGGGTTCGGAAATCCTAACGAAGGAATGGAAGTGCAATTGGCGAGAGCTGTTAGGGCTGCTGTCGCTGCCTCAACCAAATGGCTTAATGAGACAGAGCCATACATTGTGTTCACTGCTCATGAAGACAATATCGAAGATCGAAATACCGTTTTATATTTACAGGAGCTATATGGTTTACCTTCAAGGTTCATTGCTCTGGATAAACTAAGGATCTTACCAGGGAATGGACTCTTTGATGAAAAAGGGCGAAGAATCGATATCCTCTACCGACAAACATTCCCAATCGAAGGGCTGATAACGGATGAAGACGAACAAGGAAATAAAATTGGACTTTGGCTGCTAGAGCTTGTAAAGACAAAGAAATTGGCCATAATCAATCCACCCTCTGCTTTTTTATTGCAGAATAAAGCTGTCCAGGCGGTAATCTGGGGTTTGCATGAAAGTAAAGATGCTTTTTTCACAAACGAAGAGCATAAATGGATAGAGGACTATTTCCTGCCAACCTACTTGGAAGCAGAGCCCTTTTACGATAAGCAGGCACCTTATGTAAAAAAGCCGATATTCGGAAGAGAAGGAGATACCGTCCAAATATTTAGCTCCACTGGCAAATTGTTAATGGAAGAACAACATAAAAACTACAATGATGTTCCATCCATATTCCAACAATATATAGAACTGCCGACTGTTACATATAATTCAGAAAAAGGGAAGCAAATTGGACACATCCTTACTGGAAGTTTTCTGGTGAATGGTAAAGCTTCAGCGCTTGGCTACCGTGTCGGTGGGGAGATTACAAACAACCTGTCTTGCTTTTTACCAGTTGGATTGGCTTAGCAGAAAGGAGGTCCAACCATGTGGATTTTACAAAGGTTGTTTACAAAACTGCTTAAAGTCAGCCTTTTGAAGATTATCTTGATCGTTATTGGAGTAATCCTTTTAAGCAGCCTGATTATTAAGGCACTGGAACCAGAGACTTTTCCAAGGTACCTCGATGCCGTTTGGTGGACAATGACTACGGTCGTGACGGTTGGTTACGGGGATTACTCACCAAGCAGTGATCTCGGAAGACTTTTCACTATGATCTTGCTTTATACGGTTGGAATAGGTGCCATGGGTATTATCATCGGTAAGATTTTTGACAGCCTGACCTTGTATAAAAGAATGAAGGAGGAAGGGAAGTTGGCTTATAAAGGTAAGGATCACTATATACTGATCGGTTCCTCCAGAGATAAACTAAAGAATGTTGTCGAGGAAATCCTGAACTCCAATAAAAAATGCGATATCGTCATTGTCGATCACAGCAATGAATCGCCAGTCCAGCATGACCGTGTACATTTTGTCAGTGGAAATCCTGCTGAGGAAGAAATCCTGATGCAAGCAAACATCCTTAAATCAAGATCTGTCGCAGTCTTTACAGATGACAAAATGGATCTGCCGGAATTTGCAGATGGGAAAACCTTGCTCATTGCGTCTAGGGTAGAACATATCTCGAAGCAAGCTAATAGAAATATTTATACAATTGCTGAGATTATGAAAGAGAAGCATATTGCGCTATTCGAGCATGCAAACATCGATGAATTTATTTTATCCAATGAATCAGTATCTAAACTTATGGCTCAGGCCGCAATCTATCCTGGATCAAGCAAGCTGTTTAAACAGCTTCTCAGTAATATGGAGGGAGAAAAGCTCTATAAGATCGAGAAGAAGCAGCATTGGGCTACCTATAAACAAGCAGCCATGGAACTCTTTGACCTTGGAGCAACACTAATATCGGATGGACATTCGCTGGATGTTGCCCGGAAACATGATGAAAAAATTCCTGAAGGAACTAAGATGTTTGTGATTTGCGATGAGGAAACTTATAAAAAAATATCCAGCAACTAAGACTTTGCTAAAAATATTCTTTTTTAAGTTTAAAATGTTTTGGGAAGGATATAATAATCACGCAAGGTTAAATTGCAATTTTTTTAATCGCTAGGAGGCAACAATTGTGGAACGTGGTAAGGTAAAATGGTTTAACAGCGAAAAAGGCTTTGGATTCATTGAACGCGAAGGCGGGGAAGATGTATTTGTACACTTCTCAGCAATCCAGGGCGAAGGGTACAAATCTTTAGATGAAGGACAAGAAGTTACATTTGATGTTGAACAAGGCCAGCGTGGCCCTCAAGCTACAAACGTACAGAAAGTCTAACTAAGGATTTCTAAAACAGACTCAGAATACTGGGTCTGTTTTTTTATTAGAGAGGTACACTATTTAAAGCTCTTTATTTAGCCTTCGCCAAAAAAAATAACACATCCCTGATGTGCCAAATTAAAATCCAAAAAAGGAGCTGATAATATTTCGCTTTTTGAATTTCTTTAAAGTGTTACCAGGCGTCAATGAGAGCTTGTTTTCATCTTGCACTGTTTCTCGTTGTGCAGCAGCTTCTTCCATGCCTGTAATCACTTCGGTCAGCCGGGCTACTTCATTTTGCAGTTCTTCAATTTCTCTGCGATGCTGGAGGATTTGATAAGAAACTACTTCATCAGCCTTTCTGTCCAGCCTTTTTTCGATCTCCTCCAGGCGTTTCATCAGCTTTTCCACTGTAAAATCTGGTTTAACAGCTGGTATGGTCGCTTTTCTGTGCTTTCTTCCCTTGATTTTTAAGTCTTGTAACAATACCCCATTACTAAGCTGTTCTTTGATGTCCTTTAAAACTTCGATGCTCTCCTCAGAAAATTGATAATGCCCCAACTCCGTACGCTCCATTTGAAGGTTTGCCTGCTTCACCCATCGCTGAATCGTGCTGGGAGAAACACCGAGCAGCTTTGCGGCTGCGCTAGTATTCATAAAAATCCCTCCTTATTATATTGAGAAATTCGCTTTATCTTTTTCTTTTCCTTTCCTTGTGACAAAACTAGTTAGCTTTCGGCAAAGAAAGTGTTGAAACACCACCATGTATCTTTTAGGGATAGAGACAATGAAATTATTCGGAAAAACAGTCGATTTATGATATTTTTTATCCTTTTTTAAGAAAATTGCAAACTATCTATGGTAGATGATGGTAATATTAGATTAGCGATTTGAAGGGTTGGGACATGAATGATAAAAAAAGCATTATTAAAAAAGCTAGTGGCAGCATGCCTTCTCATTTCAGCCTTTTATGTGGGTATTCTTCATTACAAAATTGTTGAAAACTCTAAACTGGATGTACCAAAGAATGCTGATTATCTAATCATCCTTGGAGCACGTGTAAAAGGAAATGTTCCTTCGCTCGCACTGCAATACAGAATTGACCATGCAGCAATGTATTTAAAAGAGAACCCAAACACGATTGCGATTGCCTCTGGCGGCAAGGGACCAGGGGAGGATATTTCTGAAGCAGAATCAATAAAAAGGGAACTGATTGAAAAGGGAATTGAAGGGTCAAGAATCATCCTCGAAGATCAGTCGACTGATACGTATGAAAATATCCGGTTTTCAAAAAAATTCATACCAGAAAAAGCTGAAAGCGGCTTAGTAGTGACGAATGATTTCCATATTTACCGAGCAAAGATGATTGCGGATAATGAAGAATTGACAATAGATGGTTTACCGGCAAAGACGCCGATTCAAGCAGTTTTTAAGTCATATACAAGGGAGTACTTAGCGCTGACGAAATATTTTATCATCGCTCTTTTCAGTTAGGTATAAGCAATAAAAGAAGTGAGGTGTACATATGAACGCTCCTGGGTTTGTTTTGAACTTAATGGCTTGGGGTGCTATTTTTATTCTGGCAATTCAGATATATAGGAAGCAGGATGTTAAACCAATCATATGGAAGATGACCATTGTCATTTTTGTTGGCTTATTCTCTTTTTCTATTAACCTGCCATACATGGAGCAGCAGATAAAACTAGCCATTCTTCCTCTTGGTGTATGGATTTTAAATGGAATCTATTCACGTAAAGAAGGGGGCATAAGCTGGGATAAGTATCGGAAATATGCCTGGTTAGGTTTCTTCGCCAATTTTATCTTTTTAGCAGTTTCACTTATCAGTCCACTAATCCATTCGGTTATATTCCCTGCAAATGAGATATCAACCTATCTTTCGGATGTCAATAAAGGAAAGATCATTCAAACGCATCCATCTGCTGGCAGTAAGATATTGGACATAGATTCTCTTCTTGATCAATTGGACAGTTTCAAGGAAGAATCAGTATATAGTGAAAAATGGTACTACGAAGCCTTTGAGTCTGCCGGTGAACTTTCAAAAGCGGAAGAAAGATTCCCGTATCAGCTTTCCGGAACTGAAGCAAAATGGGGGAGCGGGATCGATCCTCTGATTTTTGTTGAACAAGATGGAAAAGGGATCTTAATCTCAACAGGACAAAAGCAAGTATACTTTAGAGCAGAAAAATCTTTGCTGAAGAAGGGGGAGTAACTTCATGAGCAAAAAGGTGCTTGTGCCACTTTTACTTATCCTGATGTTAATTGCTGGCGGAGTTTTATATTGGTATTATCTAGCGCCCCCAGCAAACTTTCCAGATCAGGAGAAAGTAAAGGAAACCTTGAGTGATCCTTATAATAGAATGGAAATAGCGGAAATACAAGACACGATTTTTCTTGATGATAAACATGTGTATATTCCTTTTATAACAGAAGAAGAAGATCATGGTATAAGCTTTTGGGAGTGGGAGAAGCATGAGTGGCAATTATCAAGCTTTTCTACCGGAAGCATGCCGGAAATCTGGAAGATTGATGCCGATGACCCGTCCTCACATTTTATAATATGGAATTTTCATCCAGAGAATGATTTGGATTATTTGACGTTTTTTTTGATTAAAGAACGTGGGTTTTCCGTCAGTGAAGGAAAGGAACAGTATGATCCCGGCATTCAAATGGAATACAGAGCAGAGGCTGGGGAGAAGTCATATGGATATACACCAATTCCTTCAGAGTGGCAAAAGTATATGAAAGCAGAAAATAAAATGATGGCAGCAATGATACCTGATTCTATTTTTGCTGACTTTTTTCCGCCACCTCAATATTATTTCGGCTGGCGATCAACAGCAATTGACGGGTCCACTGAGTATCCTTCATACCCAAACAATAATGGTTTTGGCCGCGGTGGTTCGTCAACTGAGCATCTTCGGTTTTTAGGTGAAAATGATATTTTTGAATGAGGTCAGGCTTGTGAGCAGAATTAAAGTTTAAGGAAACTACTGATTCCTGTTCAGTAGCTTTCTTGTTGTTTGGGAAATTATAGAAGATTGATTGTGTGGATAACTCCATATGGGTATCTTAATCCAGCTCCAGCGCCTAGCCCCTCGAGACGCTTCGGTCCGCCCAATGAAGTCAAAGAACGACTTCACCGGTCGGTCCTCCAGCGCTTGTCGGGGCTGAGCGAGGCGCTTGCGCTTTTTGTTCTATAATGAAACTTTTTAGCGAAAATATTCGTATTAATATGGGAACCTTTGAAAAAAGCCGAAACGATGTAGAAAACTTATCAGGTTCTAAAAGATGAAAGCAGGGTAATTAGTTAAAAAAATGTGATAAAGGAGAAACAATAAATGAAAGTAAAGCACATCTCAGTTTTATTTAGCCTATTCATTTTCGCTCTAGGGATTTATACTGCTCCTGCACTTGCTTCCAATGACAATGATGAAGATGTCATAAATGAGAAGTACGGTCCACCGATTGTTGTTTATGGGGAGGCACTTTCTGATAAGCAAAAAGAAGAAGTCAGGAACTTGCTGGGAATCAAAGATCCTTCAAAAGTTAAGGAGATTGTGGTTACAGGGAAAGACCTTGTAACCTATATTGACGGCGATGAACATTCGAATATGTATTCATCTGCCAAGATTACCAGGAAGGATACTGGAGAAGGACTTGTGATTAACCAGGTCACTCCGGAAAATATAACAGAAGTAACGGACGAAATGTACGCCAACGCGCTGTTGACTGCAGGAATCGAGGATGCGATTGTAGATGTGGTTTCACCTGTCAAGGTGACCGGACACTCCGCTCTGGTGGGAATCTACAAGGCATATGATGAAGGAGAAGGAACAGCTCTTGATAAGGATCGTACTGAAGTTGCCAATCAAGAATTGAACCTGGCAACTAAACTAGCTAAAAAAGAGGGGCTCGATCAGGATAAAGTTAGTGAGCTTCTCACTGAAATTAAAAAAGAAATTGCTGCACAAAACCCAGCCACAAAAGAAGAGATTGAAAAGATTATCGATGATAAGCTAAAGACGCTCGAGATTCAGCTTAGCCCTGAAGACAGACAGCTACTCGTTGACTTATTCAATAAAATGCGTGATCTGAACATCAATTTTGACAATGTGAAGACTCAGTTAGAAAATATTTCTACAGATATTCAAAAAAGAATTGAAGAAGCAGTTGGAGACAAAGGATTTTTGGAATCAGTCTCAAATTTCTTTAAAGAGCTCATCGAGAGCATAAAAAATATATTTTCTTAGAACAGAGGATTTTTTCCTCTGTTTTTTTGAAACCTTATTGGAGGGGACTAAATTTGAATATCCGGCAAGCCGAAGAACGAGATACAGAGAATTTTGCACAACTCATTCAAGAAGTTGAAAGTACAACGAGTTTCATGCTGTTTGGTCCTGGTGAAAGAAGATACAATCCCGAAGCTCAGAGGAAAATCATACAGGCTTTTACAGCGGAAGAGAATTCAACTATTTTCCTGGCTGAAGCGGATAGCGGATTGGCAGGCTATTTAATTGCAAAAGGAGGAAGTGCAGCCCGAAGTGAGCATTCAGCTTATCTTGTTATTGGAATAAAAGAAAATCATCGAGGTAATGGGGTTGGCACAAAACTTTTTGAAGAGCTTTTTAGCTGGGGAAAAGAAATTCAGCTTCACAGACTTGAATTAACGGTGATGACAGAAAATAAGGCAGGTATCGCTTTATACGAGAAGATGGGCTTTGAAATTGAAGGAACTAAGATAGACTCATTGGTAGTGGATGGCCAGTATAAAGATGAATATTATATGGCGAAAATACTTTAAGTGAAAAAATAATAATGGGACAATCTCATTGGCATGAATAAAACCGTCTGGCCCCACAGTTGGAACCAGACGGTTTTGTTAGCATAGAACATTAGTTATTGTTGCAGCGCTTCCCATTCTTCTCTCAACAATCCCATTTTTATTGAATCATAGTACTTCCCATTATAAAGTCGGCATTTCCTGATCCGTGCTTCTTCCACCATACCCAGTTTTTTGCCGACCATAAGCATCCTGGAATTCCCGGACCAGGTTGTAAAACCGATCCTTGGTATAGGGAAGGTTTCAAATAGGTGTGCAATCCATATTTTCAATGCATCTGTTCCATAGCCGCCATTCCAATATTCTGGAAGGTAAATGACAATTCCGATTTCCAGCCATTGTGAAGATTCGTGTTCCCAGTAATATGTCACCATTCCAATAATTTCATCGTCTACTTTAATAAGGTACTTTCTGTCATATCCTTGGTCGATGAGATTCGACATTTGTTCCTTGAACTTGTCAAGGGGTACTTGTCTAAGAGGATAGTAGGGTGCATCCCATTTTTTCCATTCAGGATGTTCGTCATTGTGGATCAGCTCCCACCATGTGTCCAAATCTTGTTTCTTAACTTTGCACAAAATGACCTGTTCACCTGATAATAGATCCGGTGTTTGCATTTTCCGTACCCTCCTTAGCAGATATGAGGCAATACATTTATGGTAACTAATTCTCTTTTATTCTAGTATTTCCTGCGATAATTCAAAAATACAAAAAATGTTCAAATTCCATATAAAAAAGACGCTGGGATCAGCGTCTCTTTAGTTAGTTGCTTCATCATCTATAAAGGCATTTTCATTAACTGCGAAGAAATTTAGTCCAGCGGCGATTGCGAAAGCTCCTCCAAGTAATGCGAATGTAGTAATCATTATGTAATCGCTCCTGTCATTAATTGTTTTTTGTTTTGTTACTACATATATTCCCGAAGCAAAAGCTATTAAACATATTATTACGAAAAAATGACATTTAAATTAAATCATTCTAATTCAATGGAGGGTACCGTATGAAGATATATAGCAGAAAAATGACGAAAGAGTTTGCAATTGAGATTTTAAACTGGCATTATGATCCGCCATATGACTTGTATAACAATGTGGTTACCGATGAAGCAATCCTTGAATTACTGAATGAGGGATATACAGCGGTTGTGGATGGAAGAGAGGAATTGATTGGTTTTTATTGCAGCGGGCAAGCTGCCCAGGTTCCAGCTTTAAGAGAGTCGGGTGCTTATTCTGAGCCAGCAGTGGACGTGGGTGTAGGATTGGATCCTAAGCTTACTGGGCAGGGGTTTGGTAACGAATTCTTATCATTCATACTTAATGAACTGGAAGGTTTACATATAAATTCGACTCTTAGGCTGACTGTCGCTAAATTCAATAAAAGGGCAATCAAGTTATATGAAAACATAGGTTTCAGTATGAAATCTGAATTCAAAACAGAAAATAACATATTCATTACTATGGTAAAGTGGTGAAAAAGTGATTCGTCATCGCGTTTGGGCAACTGGGGACTTTTTTTAAAAGTCAATCATAAATAATTTGTATTTGTTAAATAATCCCTTTATAATGAAAAAGCTGTGTGAAATTCAGATTTCACATTTAGCGATATATAGATTGAAGGGGAGAAGAAAGATGAAGAAATTTTGGATTTTACTTTCAGCGATCACATTCGCAATCGGGTTGACTGCATGTTCAGCGGAAAAGGAAGAAGCACAACCTGAAAAGAAAGAAACAGAAAAGGCAGAAGAGCCAGCTGCTAACCCTAAGAGTGTTCTGTACAAATTTTACATGAGCCTTGTAAGATCTATCAACGAGGCTGATGCTGACCTTAATGCATACGAAGGTGAAGAAGATCCTGAAGCACAGGCAGAATTAAAAGCCGCAGCTAGTGAATCTGCAGCTGCAGTTGCTGCTAAGGTTGAAGGACTTGAAGTCCCAGCTGAATTGAAAGATCAAAAAGCAGATCTTGAAGCTGCACTTTCCGATATTGCAGAATCATACAAGCTAAAAGCAGAGGAGCTTAAGAAGGATGCTCCAGCTTTTGACGCTGCTGATGAAAAATTCACTCAGGGTGAAGAAAAGATTGGCGCTGCATTTGAGAGCGTTGAATTGAAAAAACCTTCTCTTGCGAAGGAATTGTAAACCGAAGCAAGAAAAGCTGTGCCCATGGCACAGCTTTTCTTTGTCTATAGGCCTTTATCATTCAACAGTTTCATCAACAGGTTCTTTAACTCCATTTTTCTTGTTGAAGTATGCATCCATCACAGCACGGCCAATTTTTTTATTTGCTCCGTGGTCGACACTGCCCTGATAAGCCCAGGGAACAACAACTGCCATGGCTATTTCTGGATTGTCAGATGGTGCATATCCAACAAGGCTAAGATTCATCGTTGGGATTAGTTTTTCACCGGGTACCCGGTACTGTCCGTCATAGAACGCCTCTGCCGTTCCAGTCTTGCCAGCAGGCGAGTATGTTGCTGTGCTGAAGTACCGATAGGCGGTACCACCTGGCTCTTGCATAACTTTTTTGAAACCGGTATGGACTCTATCAAGCCATTGTTCCTTAATGCCAGTATCGTTCAGTACTTTTGGAGAAAAGGACTTATATACTGATCCCAGCTCCTCACCATTGGTCGAAGGTTCACGGATTTCCTTAACGATTCTTGGCTGCATTCTGTAGCCTCCGTTGGCAATCGTGGAGATATACTGGGCAAGCTGCATATTTGAATACGTATCATATTGTCCAATGACCAAGTCAAGCACTTTACCAACTGGGGAATTTGCTCCTTTTGCCCCTGTTTGTTCATTCGGCAGGTCAATACCTGTCCGGATTCCAAGGCCAAAAGAGGCAAAGGAATTTCGGATCGTATCCCAAACCTTCGGATCAAGATTCAAAGGTTGCTTATAACGATAAACACCATTTCCAATCCGGATAGCAGTGTGGAACATATAGACATTGGATGACAACTTCAAAGCCTCAATATCATTCGGGGTTCCTAAATAAGCATAAGATTTTTTGATTGGAGTTCCTTTTATATCAAGTGCGCGATCATCAAACCGGGTAGCTGAATTGATAGCGCCTGTTTTATAGCCGGTCAACACCGTCGCTCCTTTAACTACAGAACCCACGTTAAAAGTTTGGCTGATGTTGCCAAGTGCGTCGTCTTTCATAGACATTTCGTTTGTTTCCTTATCTTTTACGATCTTTTTTCCCGCCATTGTCAATATTTCACCAGTGTTTGGATCCATTAAAACGACATATGCACTGTCAAGGAGTGAAGTTCCAGGTGATCTTTTGGCAGCCCATAATTCTTTTTCGATAATTTCCTCTACCGCAAGCTGGAGGTCCATATCGATACTTAGAATTAAATCTTTTCCGCGCTGTCCTTCTGAAACTAGTTCCTTTTCCAATAGCTCACCGGACTTATCAGTCACATTCACTATTTTTTCTTTCTTGCCCTGCAGTACATCCTCATATTCCATTTCAAGATTGCTTTTTCCGACGCGGTCATTGAGTGTATAGCCCCGTGACAGGAAATAATCGAGTCTTTCAGCCGGAAGGCCTTCACTGCTGGTTGTGATTCGTCCTAGTACAGGTTTGAAGGCATCTTCATAATTATATTGCCGATCCCAATCTGTGGTTGCATTAACACCAGGGAGCACGGAAAGATTCTCGTTTACAACTGCAAATTCTTCCATGGTGACATCCTTGTTTTTGATAATTTGCGGTACAAATTTATAACCGCTGTTCATGATGCTGAAAATGGCCAGCTCTTCTATATCCTCCTTAGTTAGTTGATCAAGGTGCTTTTTCGTAATTCTTTCAATCTGCAGTTTATATAGATCTTTATCTTTAAGCTTTTTATTTCTAAAAAGCTCCATTTCTTTATCTTTTATTAGTTTTTTTGCTTCTTCAGGATGCTTGATCATCCAGAAATCTTTCATATCTCGTTCTCGCACTTTATCTGTATCTTTGTCAATGATTTTGGCCAATTTTGCGGCAACCTCGAGCATCTCTTTTTGGGACGCACCGTTGTTCGTATATGTAATAGCATTCAGTGGTTTGTTGTCGACAATCACCTTAAGATCTCTGTCCAGCATTCTTCCTCGCGGTACAGGATTATTGACTGTCACATCTTCCTTTCGGTTTATTTCGCGTTTATAATCTTCTCCATGAACGATTTGCACGATGCCGAGGCGCAACACCAGCAATGAAAAGAGAATGAAGACTGAAAAGAACAAAATATTAACCCTAATAGGCGTTGTATTCTTTTTTTTAGGCAAATAAACTCACATCCTATGAAAATATAAAAACCATCTATTACCATTAGTGTACGTAAAGATTTACTCAATTGTAAAGGTTTTCCTGAAAAAATAAAAGGAATCCTTCATTTAAAAGGATTCCTACATCATTCATAAAGGTTCTTCTGGGATGATCATATTGCCATTTGCACTGGGGATTTTCCGTTTTTCTATATTGATTTCGTCAGAAGAGTATATCAGCACAATCATTTTTCCTGGATATGCTTTTGCCCTGATCAGGATTGGCTGATTGTATTTGTTTTTGAAAGTGAAATCCGGACCATACCAACTTACTGTTGCATCCCTGCCTGGAGGAACGTAGGGAACCTGTTTACTATGGGAATAGCGCTCAAGTATCTTTAAGCCTGAGCGGTCAGCAGCATTAAAGAGTGTTGACGACACTTGGCAGATTCCTCCGCCAATACCCTCAGACAGTTCACCTCTGACAATGATTGGTGCAGGCCGGTAGCCTTTTGAGGCCGTGCGTTTGCCAACAACCTTATTGAAGGAAAAGGTTTCCCCCGGAAAAACAACATGATTATTAATCGCTTCGGCGGCAAGGTTGATATTATGCGTCCGTTCCTTGTTCCTGCTATTGAAATAGGTTATATAATGGCCAATTAAATTTGTTCTAATACTTGAGATAATTTCGCTGTCGACCTTTGGGTAAACAGGTAAAGTAGGGATTTGGATCTGTGAGTGATGTTGTTCAAAAAAACTCGTGGTGAAACTCTTCTTGAACCTTTTTTCATCGAGTATGTATCCTACGTCTTCAGGAATGATTTTCCCGTAATCATCCAGACCGGCATTTGCCGGATCTTTCCTGATCTGGAGAGACAGCTGTTTATTTAATGTTTCCAGCATTGTGTGATTGAGGATTGGATATCCAAACCATGGAATTGAAAAATCAGAGCGCTGTACTTCTGCAACCGGTTCACCATCCCACATAATATCTATTTCGTCTTGATTATTAGCAGTGCTGCTTGAAAGTATAAAACCAATTGTGAGTAACCATTTCATTTATTTCACCTCCCGTGATATTATGGATAAGCAGATTGAGTTTAATGTATTTTGGGATTGATGGTGTTTAATGGAAAGCAAAAAGGAATTTCAAGAATGAATTTATACACTATACGGCAGCACTCTAGTTCACTTCTAGAGTGTTATTTTTTTTGTGAAAATGACCGGTGTCCAAAATTTTCTAAATAAACCGTTGAGTTCTTTGTTATGTTTTGTGTAAAATTACACTATAAATAACGATTGAGAAAGTGACACTGATTAATTTTGTCTTTCCAATTCTTAATTTTTCTTAAGAAATTATTAAGAAAATATCCCCTATCTTTTTGGAAGTAGCTGGCATATAATTAAACTGTATTAATTATAATAGTACACTTAGTACAGATAGGGGGTCATTATGTTTGAGCTTGACCTGAGGAGCCGAAAGCCAATATACGAACAGCTGGTAGATAAAATGAAAGAGCTGATCATTAATGAAGTGCTCAAACCTGATGAACAATTGCCTTCGGTGCGGCAAATGGCACAGCAATTGACAATTAACCCAAATACAATTCAAAAGGCATATAGGGAGCTTGAAGTTCAAGGCTTTATTTATTCATTAAAGGGCAAGGGAAGCTTTGTCAATCCGATGGATCCAGGCAAAGATGCTGATAAAATCCTGCAAGTAAAGCAGGATCTGGAAAAGCTTCTGCAGGAAGCACTTTACCTGGGCATTCCTGCAGAAGAGTTGCATGAGATGATAAAGAACATTGATGCGTTGAAAGGGGGAACCGGGCAGGATGATTCAAATGATAGAGATAAATAAAACATTTGAAAAACAAGAGGCCGTTAAGAATGTCAATATGACGATCAATAAAGGCTCCATTTATGGGTTGATTGGATCTAATGGAGCTGGCAAGACAACCATCATTAAATTGATTGCGGGTATATATAAACAGGATGATGGACAGGTGCTTCTCGACGGTTCACCAATTTTTGAAAATCAGGCTTTAAAGGAGAAAATATTTTACATATCCGATCAGCCATACTTCTTTCCTCAGTACACCGTCAAACAGATGGCGAAATTCTATAAAAGCATATATCCTGCATGGAATGAAGATAGGTTCCTGAAATTAGCGGAAGTCTTTGATTTCAGCATGAACAAAAAATTACATTCATTTTCTAAAGGAATTCAAAGACAAGCTGCCTTCTGGCTTGCTTTATCCACGATGCCGGAAGTTTTGATTCTTGATGAGCCTATGGATGGATTGGATCCGGTTGCTAGGAAAAAGGTTAAGAACCTCTTAATACAGGATGTGGCAGACCGGGAAATGACGATTTTGATTTCCTCGCATAACTTGCGGGAAATTGAAGATATCTGCGACCACATCGGAATATTGCATCATGGCTCCCTTCTCATGGAAAAAGATCTTGATGATCTAAAATCTGATATCCATAAGGTCCAGGTAGCCTATCGGGGGGATACTCCAAATCATCTGGAAAATCAGCTGGCATTGCTGCACTGCGAAAGAAGGGGAAGTGTCATGGTATGCATTATCAGAGGAAAAAAAGATGAAATACAGAAAGTGATCAATCTGACTGAGCCTGTTATCTTTGATATCCTCCCATTAACTTTAGAAGAAATTTTCATATACGAAATGGGGGATATCGGCTATGCAATCAAAAATATCCTTGTTTAACAAAGAGATGGTGCTGCAGGTTGGAAGAAACGTCGGCTGGATTTCCGCTATTTACTTCCTTGCTTTGTTTTTTGCGATTCCATTGCAAATTATGATGATCTATTCCAGTGAAAATTACCGAAATTTAATGCCGGTGCAGAGATTATTTGATTTCCAGTTTCCTATTCAGTTCATTATGTTCATTACAGTACCAGTGGTTATGGCAATCTTTCTTTATCGCTTTCTGCACGTCAAGCAAGCAGCGGATTTAATCCATAGTCTGCCAATCAAACGGCAGCAAATCTTTCACTTTTACACTCTGACGGGCTTTGCGTTTCTGATTGTTCCAGTCATCCTAGTTTTGTTGATTACTGTCATTATTCACGGTGCGTATGATTTGAATCTATATTTCCAGCTGGAGGACATTTTCAGATGGGCAGGTATTGTCATCCTATATAACTCTGTATTTTTCCTTTCAGGTGTATTTATTGCAATGGTTACAGGAATTTCGGTGGTACAGGGAGTCCTGACATATATCATGCTATTGTTTCCAGCCGGGTTCACTTTACTGATCATTTATAACCTTGGATTAATGCTGTACGGATTTCCAAGTGATTATTATCAGATCAGGAATATAGAATATCTTTCACCTATATCGCATCTGGCTTTTTTAGAGGGCGAGAACATCAGTGCCAAATCCTATTTTATCTACTCAGCTCTTGTTTTGGTTTTATATTTCCTTTCTCTATATCTCTATAAAAAAAGGAATATAGAAGCAGCCTCAGAAGCTATTGCTTTTAATGGTTTGAGAATCATTTTTAAATATGGAGTCGCTTTCTGTATGATGCTGCTTGGTGGCATGTATTTTGATGCTATGCAGAATAAATTTGCCTGGTTGATATTTGGATACGCTGCCGGGGGAATCATCGGATATTATGCTGCCGAAATGGTTCTTCAGAAAACTTGGAGGGTTTTTGGGAGAGTAAAGGGCCTGGGATACTTTGCTGCCGGGATGGTAGTCTTGATTTTGATTAGTCAAGCATTCGCTCCCTATGAGAAAAAAGTGCCTGCACTTGATGACATCAAGAGTGTCACCTATGCTAATCACATTTATATCCATCAGGATGACCGACTTGCTCCAAAACCACTTTTGCAAAAAGAAACTATTGAAGCTGTCCGAATCTTTCATGAAAGCATTCTTAAGAATGAAAGAATCAATGAACAAAAAATGGAATCCCAGGAATCTGCTCTGTTTATCTATGAACTCAAAAATGGAAAAAAACTAGTTCGCCAGTACACCATTGATCGATACGACTATGAACCACTATTGAAGGAGATATATGAATCACTGGAGTATAAGCGTGCACATGAGCCTATTTTTAGGATCAATACGGGAGACATAACCTCCATTAGAATAAACAAGCACTTTTCTGAAAGCCCATTGACCATTACTGATGAGAACAAAATCAACGAGGCTTTTGAAATCCTTAAAAAGGAAATTGAACAGGAACCGTTCACCATTGATTCTTATCCGGTAGGCAATCAGTCAACCATTGAAATTATGTCGGGTATAAACAATTTCGATCATATAGAACTAAAACAGTCATATAAAAGCTTCATCGCATGGCTGGAGAAAAATGACATGCTTGAGGAAGCAATGGTGACGCCAGAAGATATTGAATATATTGTCGTGTCAAATGAGTCGATTAAAGAAGAACAATTCAAGGAATATCCAGAAGAAGAAATAACCAATCGAATTATGAACGATAGAAACGCGCTTAAACTGAGTGATCGCGACCATGTGTTATCAGCGATTGAGAGCGCAGGTCACGGCTGGTTTAATGAATCGCCGTACACAGCAATTTTCGTTTATAAAAACGGGAACTATAAGGAAATACGTACTTTTAGCGATAATCATGTTCCCGACTTTATCAGAGAGTATTTTAAAGAAAACTAATAGAAAAAAAGAGTTGTAAGCAAAGCGGCTTGCAAAAGATAGTAACAGGCAAGGGGGATGGGTATGGCTATTCTTGATTTTGATGAGCTTTATAGAATACATGGAAAGAAGCTGTGTCAAATTGCTTTCAGTATCACAAAAGACAGGCATCTGGCAGAAGATGTTGTCCAGGAGACTTTTATAAAGGCATATAAAAAGGCAGATACCATCGTAGATACGCATAAAATCGGCTCATGGTTAGCAGCAATCGCTGCAAGAACGGCCATTGATTATTTGCGGGCAGAAAAAAGGAGGAAGTGGCTTCCGTCTGACCAGTCCATCATGGAGCAAATTTTCAGTGATCATGATACCGAGCAATCGCTTGAAAAGGAAGTCGAAATCATTCTTTTCAAAGAGGAAATCCAGCACATGCTTTATTTGTTGACGAATGAGTATCAGCAAGTATTGGTATTAAGGTTCCAGTACGGTTTAAAAGAAGATGAAATCGCCTGCAAGCTAAATTTAAAGTCAGGCACAGTCAAAACTCGGCTTCATAGAGCACGGAAACAATTGAAAAAAGTTATGTCAGAGAAATACCCAGCCTAATAGTTAATACGGGCGATTGATTCAATCGCCTATTTTTTTCGGCACAACGCATGGAAAAAAATATAATTTATTCAAATAATTAGTAGATGAGGTGTATTTAATGATAGAAATCAAAGATTTAAGTCATGATTTTAAAATAGGCAAGAAAGGGAGGGAAACGGTAATCCCTGTGTTGAAGAATGTTTCATTCAAAGTGAACAATGGTGAAATTGTCACGATTGTGGGCAGAAGTGGATCAGGTAAATCAACCCTCCTTAACCTTGTCAGCGGATTTATCAGGCCAAAAGAGGGAGAGATCATGATTAATGGGGTGAAAACATCCTCCATGAACGAAACAAAATTTGCGGATTTTCGCATTGAGCACCTTGGATTCATTTTTCAAAGCTTTCAGCTGATTCCTAGCATGACTGCCTATCAAAATGTTGAACTGCCGCTAATCCTTAAGGGGATCAAAGAAGAAGAGGGGAAAATACGCACTAATGAAATCCTTGAAATGGTGGGATTATCAGACTACCAGGATCATTATCCTGGTGAGCTTTCCGGTGGGCAGCAGCAAAGGGTGAGCATTGCCCGAGCGCTAATAGTCAATCCGCCCATCATTCTTGCAGATGAACCAACTGGCAGTCTGGACTCAGAAACAGAGGAAGATTTACTGAATTTCATCATTAAATTAAACAGGGAGCTTGGCATTACATTTTTAATCATCACCCATGATGATAAGGTAGCACAAATAGGGCATCGAACCATTGAATTAAGGGACGGTAAAGTTGTTGAGGAGGTATATGCAAATGAGGCTTAAAGATCAATTTAATTTCGTCAGGCAGAATATGAAAAAGAACCGGACCCGGTTGTTCATGACAATACTGGCGACGGCAATGAGCGTAGCTTTCCTTATTGTACTGGCTTCAGTGGGGTTTGGGCTTCATAAATCAATAGTAAAGGAAACGCTGGAGAGAAGGATTGTCACAGAGATAGAAGTCCCCGGAAAAGAGGATTCTAATAATGGCTTCACACAGCTGACGAATGAAGATATTTCTTACTTCGAAGAAATAAAGGATGTCAAGGCCGTGACACGAAGAAAAAACCTGCAGAATTATATGTTTGAAGTGGATGAACACCTGACAGATGCCGAGGCAGTAGTGGCGCATATGCCATCTGAAACAAAGGCTGGGCTTGAACTTTCGGAAGGCCGGCTTCCAAAAGCAGAGAATGAAGTGGTCGTTGGGTACCATTTCTTCCACGATTTACGCCCTAATAACGAGGTAACTGAAGAACTTTATGATGAAAAAGGACAGATAAAAGAAGAATTCCGCTATAAAGGCGAATTGGTCGGCAAGAAAATTACCATGAATGTCATCAAGTTCGAAGACGGTAAAGAGGTGAAAGAACCTTTAGAAGTAACAGTTGTCGGAATCCGCAAAAAACCAACAAAGGAATGGATTTACGACAGTGTAGTATTTGTTTCAGAAGGAGTTCTTCAGCAGGTTGAGGAATTCACTGGCACGCCACGTGGAATGCTGAAGGATCCCAACAATCCAGACATGGAACTGCCAACCATCCCTGCTGACCAGTATGATCAAGTGAAGATTTACGCAAAAGATATGGAAGCAGTGAAAGATATTACGGCAAAATTAAAAGAAAATAATTACCTATCCTATTCGGTCATTAATGAGCTCAAAGATGTCAATGTCATGTTCACCATCGTAAAAGCTGGTTTAATATTTATAGGGACCATCGCAATCATCATTGCATCAATCGGGATCTATAACACAATGACTATGGCTGTTACAGAAAGGGCACCTGACATAGGAATAATGAAGGCCATTGGTGCGAATCCAAAGACAATCAAAAAGATTTTCCTGCTTGAAAGCAGTTATATCGGGTTGATTGGGGCAGCGATTGGAACTATTGTCGCTTATGCCATCAGCTTTATCGTCAATTTTGGGCTCCCACTCATCATTAAACAGGCGTTCGGAGAAGAACCGCCAGAAGGTTTGATATTCAGCCACATCCCATATACATTGCCACTCATCAGTTTTATCATCTGCTACCTTGTCACCATCCTGTCCGGGCTGCGTCCTGCACAGCGGGCCACTAAAGTTGATGTTCTCCAGGCAATGAGAAGGGAAGTATAAGGATGGAATCGTGGAAGCTTGTGTTAGCTTCAAAGTTAGGTTTTCATTTTAGACTATAGGAGCCCGAAAAAACAAGAATCTGGAAAATAGGTTACCAATGAAGCCGGTTGGTATCCAAAACACCTAGATTCTGTAAAAATAGGTCACCAATCAAGCCGATTGATACCCAAAATACCTAGATTCTGTAAAAATAGGTCACCAATCAAGCTGATTGGTGACCAAAATAGCCAGATTCTTGAAAAATAGGTCATCAATAAAGCCGATTGGTGACCGAAATAGCTAGTTTATTGAAAAATAGGTCACCAATACAGCCGATTTGCGCCCGAAATTACAATTCCCTATAAAACCGAGCCATTACAGAAAATAGAGTAAGGACCAGTCACGGATACTGGTCCTTTTTACATTATTTTTTGGCGCAAGTGATGGAGTCAAGCTAAAGAACAACGGTCAACACTTTTTTCAACTTCTAAAAACCATACTCATAATTTTATTGAACGTTTTTCATTATCAGGCGTCTTATGAAAAAACGGTTTGCGAACTGGGGGTAGTGGTATGAAGCAAAATGTAATTGAACTAGATGCAGTTTCAAAGCATTTCGGGGATCAAGTGGTACTTAACAACGTATCCATGAGTGTAAAAGAAGGAAATATTGTAGGTCTTCTAGGTCCAAATGGTTCTGGTAAAACAACTATGATCCGCCTTATGAACGGTGTGATCAACCCAACAGACGGAACGTTATCCATACTCGGCATGGACCCGGGTATCGAGGGAGATGCGGTGAGGAAGGCAACTGGAATTTTGACTGAAAATGCTGGTCTGTATCACGAAATGTCTGGACTTGATAATCTTATTTTCTTTTCCAAACTATATGGAAACTATGACTCAAAGAAAATCCACCTTTACTTGGAGGAATTTGAACTTGATGACCATATGCATAAAAAAGTAGGCGCGTATAGTACAGGGATGAAACGTAGGCTGGGGATCATCAAGGCGATTCTCCACAATCCTAAACTCCTTTTTCTCGATGAACCTACGAATGGACTGGACCCCGAGGGAATTAAATTGGTACTAAAGTTTCTGAAGGACTTAAATGAGAGGGAAGGAACGACTATATTTCTTTGTTCACATATATTGCATCAGCTAGAACATGTTTGTAAAGAGTACTTTTTTCTAAATGACGGTAAGATCACTGATTCTGGTACTATTCATGAGCTTCAACAAAGGCATGTGAGCCAAATTAAATTGAAAGTTATTACTAATTTGCTGCCTGATGTATCACTTTGGGAAGGGTATCCGGTTTTAATAAAGGATAAAAATACATTGCAATTCTTATTGCCTTCAAGTGAACATATAACCCCTCTGCTTCAAAAAATCATCCGTGGTTATTGGGTTCACCATGTGGAGGTTGAAAATAATGATTTGGAATCCCTATATTTTAAGATCAGGAGTGGGGTCGATGAATAAAAAGTTAATATGGCTTATAGCAGCTAAAGATATAAGAGGAATAACCAGCTCCGTCCAGGTATGGCTGGGACTGATTTTATTGCCGCTGATTTTTTCGGTGATTTTTCCGTTAGCTTTCATTCTTTTGGTAAAGAATGTACCAATTACATCCCCGGAATTGACTGATTTAGTTGAAAATATTGTGCAGGGGCTTAAAGGTACAGAGAGCGGGGAACTGATAGGCAGCCTCCCAAGCATGAACCATCAAATTATTTTTGTCATTGTGAATTATCTGCTTGGTTCGATCTTTTTGCTTATACCGACCATTAATGCAATGATGATTTCCCTTCATAGTTTTGTTGGTGAGAAGGAAAAACGCACAATGGAAACCCTATTGTTTTCTCCTATTACTGTGATGGAATTGTTCATTGGTAAAGTTCTTGCAGCATTGATTCCATCAATTATTATTACTTGGGTAAGCTTCTTCCTGTTTGGCGTGATCACTGTAAGCTTGACTTATAATATGTTTGGTTATTTTATTTTCCCAAATGCAAATTGGTTAATACTGATGTTTTGGGTTGTCCCGATGATTACCATCTTCACAATCCTTGTGAATGTGTTCATTTCTGCCAGGGCTAAAGGTTTTCAGGAGGCACAGCAGCTGGGAGGTATCATAATCCTTCCTGTCATGGGTCTTTTCATAGGCCAGGCAACCGGCTTTCTTGTCATTAATCCCCTTTTACTTACATTAATAGGTCTCACCATTTTGATTTTGAATTTTATCTTATTAAAATTCATGACCAAATATAATGATCGAAATACTTTATTTGAAAAGCAAATATAGTTTGGTAATGCCAGATGCAAACTAGATAAAGTTGATTAGTAAAATAGTGGAACATTAAGTGGCGGAAACCCTACCTTTGAAAATGTATAGATTGATTAACTTTGGAAAAATCTAAACCTATCGCTTATTTCACAGGGGGATAGGACATATGTCAGTTATTGTTATGCAAACATTTGAATTGAAACAGGATAAATTTCCAGATGGCATCAAGAACTTGCGTTTAATCCAAAATTTCCGCAACGAGCACTATGACCATAGGGTGGAGCTCTTGTCGCCAATTTCAGGTGAGGACCACACATATGCCTTGATTTCCACTTACGAAGGATTGGCAGAAATGGAGCTTCAAAATAAAAAGATGTTTGAGGACGAGGATTATAAAAACCTCATTGGAGAGTTCTTTCTGGAAAACATCGTGCAAGGAAGTATGTACACCCAGATGTATCGAACGATGACTGGACTCAGTAACGACACAGAATCAGATAAAGAAAAGAAATAGTGAATGAAAAGTCGATCCATTAGGACTCGACTTTTTTCTTGCCTGATTGAGAGTACATAAATTACCGATGATTCTCGAATGATAATACATGTTGAGGAAGGGGGTAAATCAATGGATTATTTTCTGCCATCATCAAAATCGGGATGTGGAAACAACTCAAATGAAGGTGATTTGAAATGGTGGCAATTGTCACTGATTGGTGTTGGTTGTACGATTGGCACGGGTTTTTTCCTTGGATCAGCCATCGGGATTAAAGTTACCGGGCCATCGATCGTCATTTCATTCTTGCTTGCGGCTTTCGGCACATATGTTGTTTATAATTTATTGGCGAAAATGACAGCTGAGGATCCGCAGGATGGTTCATTTTGCTATTATGCAAAAAAAGCATATGGCCAGTGGGCTGGATTCAGTTGCGGCTGGAATTATTGGAGCTCCAATATTCTGATTATGGGAAGTCAGCTTACTGCGCTATCAATTTTATCCCAGTTCTGGTTTCCTAACATCCCATTATGGCTTTTCGCTACTGGCTATGCCATCCTCTCTATCGGTGTGGTACTTACCGGGAATAAGGGATTTGACAAGGTTGAAGATCTATTGGCCATTATTAAAACAGCAGCGATAATCATGTTCATTTTAATAGCTGCCGCGGCTCTTTTCGGATTGTTTAATTTGGAAACAAAACAGGTGATACTTCCAAATAGTCCAAAAAAATTATTTCCTGAGGGCATAAAAGGCTTTTGGTCATCATTGATTTATGCCTTTTATGCATATGGAGGGATCGAAGTAATCGGGCTGATGGCAACACGTTTGAAGAATAAAGAAGATGCACCAAAAGCAGGCGTGATCATGCTGATCTTACTAGTCATCATCTATGTACTTGCTTTGGGGCTCGCTGTGATTATGGCAGCACATGGGGCTTTTACCCACAAAGAAAGTCCTTTCGTCACAGCGCTGGAACCATATAACTTAGCTTTTTTTCCTCATGTGTTCAACGCAGCAATCATCGTCGCGGGCTTCTCGACTATGACTGCATCGTTGTTTGGGGTCACCACCTTGCTCGTAACCCTGGCCGATGATGGAGATGCTCCCAAGGTCTTTTCCAAGAAAGTCAAAAAGCTGAAACAGTTGCCACTTCCATCATTGGGGCTGGCGGTTGTCGGATTAACTGCTTCCATCATTACAGCCTTGCTGCTGCCGGGTAAGATTTATGAATATATCACTACTGCCGCTGGAATCCTGATATTGTTCAATTGGGCTTTTATCATCATTTCAGCTTTGAAATTGCTCGAATTGAAAGCGTGGGGTAAATTGATTTCTTTTATAGGAATTGTCCTTATACTAGCTGCTGTAAGCGGAACGATAATGGAAAAGAGTATACGCATGGGCTTCTTTATTAGCATTATTGTTGTCTTGCTTATCGGATTGATTTCTATTGTTTTGCAGAAAAAGGTATGGAATAAAGCAAGTTGAGCATGATAACGGGAAAATAATAAAAAGTTGCGGAGGTTTTCCATATGAAACATCTTAGAGCTTTAGCATTGAAATTCCTTGCAAGCCTTGTTGTCCTTTATGTCATTCTAGGTTTGATGTACAATATGTCTTTTACAAATGTCTTTTTGATTTCCCTAGTGCTTGGGCTTGCCTCTTATGTGATTGGTGATTTGTTCCTGCTCCCAAAAACGAATAACACAATCGCTACTTTGGCCGATTTTGGACTTGCATTTATGATCATTTGGATTTTGGGTGAAAGTTTAACGTATGGTGAGAGTTTATTGCTGGCATCCCTGATATCAGCGGCAGGCATTGCTGTATTTGAATATTTCTTTCATAAGTATATCTCAGGAAACGTTCTCGAAGAGGGTGGCAGGGAATACAGGAATGGTAATTACCAGTACCAGACAGAAGCGTCTGAAGAACTATATCCAGTCAGACCTGATGTGAGAAGTGAAGAGGATAATGAAAAATAACATTAAAAAAGAGCTGCATCTGAAAATGCGGCTCTTTCTTTGTTGTATAGGAAATTAAGAAGTATTATTGTATGGATAACTCCATATGGGTATCTTAATCCAGCTCCAGCGCTTGTCGGGGCTGACCAATGGGCTTGCGCTTTTTGTTCTTTAATCTTTTACATAAGCAGTATCCTGCTTCTTGGAAACTTTGAATTCAATTAACTCAAAAACAATTCCATAAATGAATGAGGTTAGGAACATGGACGCGAACATATCTAGAATATAATGTTGTTTCACAAACAGGGTGGAGAGGATGATCAATGATCCCATAACTGGTATGAAGATTGAATGGACCATATGTTTATTACGGATACTGATACTGCCCAGAATGATGGCGAACGTGGTTAATACATGGATGCTTGGAAAAGCGTTGTAAGGTTGGTCATGACTATAAATCATTCCTACCAGGTCTATAAGGATCCCATCTCCGACAAGTTTTGGACGAGGGACGGTGGTTTGGAAGAAGAAATAAATCAGGAAACAGATTAATTCCCCCACTACAATTAAGGTCAATGTCTTCAAATAAACTCCGGTATCTTTATACCAAAAGTAAACCAGGTAGCCGAAAATAAAAGCGTACCAAATAATATAAGGTACGATAAAGACTGGAAGGAAAGGAATCATCCCGTCCACTTGGGTAGAAAGGATTACAGCATCCCTGGGATTATCATTTAAGATTTTATAAACCAAGCCTAAGATCGGCATAACCAGTAAAAATAGTAAATAAGGCAATTCTCTCTTTTTATTCTTCATCTCGTTTCCCCTTTTGCTAAATTGCTTATGGTGTATAAATACCACAAACAATATTTTTTAACCCCAGAATCATCCTAGCATTTCCTTCCATCACTGATATAGACGGAATAAACGCGGTTTTAGTTCCCATTTCCTATTCATAATAATAATTGCTTCTTAAGAAATTCCTATAAAATCCAGCAAATATCGAGTGCAACGTAACACCTGCATTTTCAAATATTCGTATTGTCTTAATCCCAAGGGTATTTATCTACAAAAATACATACATTCTACCGGGTATTACTTCATACCCTGAATTATGGAATGTTAGGGGGCGGAGTAGTTGAAAAAGACTGATGTTGGGAGAGATTTGCTGACCATCATATACTTATTAACACTTTTTATGGTAATTAGCTTTTACTTTGGCTCAGGGAGTTTGGCTGATTTCACAGGTAAACTATATGCCCTTTATCCATCAGAAGAGATTGTCAGGAATATGCAGGACTTGATCCTGTTGGCTGCTTCGGAGGGATCATTAGGGATTACTAGAAATGGTGAGCCTTTTGAAGCTGTGGTAGTAACATATGTTTACAAGAGTATTCCTATCATCATCACGGCTTTTGCATTGGCCATTCCATTAGGAATCGCAAAGGGAATCTTTGATTACCGCAAAAAAAACACAGTGACAGGTATCGGTCAAGGGTTGACGTCTTTTATTACGGCTCTGCCTGATTTCTTCCTCATCTTATCATTGCAATGGATCATCCTGTTCCATTTCCGGTTCATAGACTGGTTTGGAAGTGAGCAGTGGTATAATTTTATCCTTCCGTCGCTTTTAGTAGCTTTATATCCACTTATGTATCTTGCGAGAGTGACATCCGCTGCATTATCGAATGAGGATGGTGCCATGTATATCCGAACGGCAAGGGCAATGGGTCTTACCGAAAAACTTGTGATCAAAAAACACATCCTGAAAAAATGCAAGGCTGCAATCATCCAGCACATTCCGGCTGTCACGACATATATCTTATCGAATCTATTGATGGTTGAGTGGCTGCTGGATTATAAAGGTGCTGCGTGGAGATTATTGTATGCAATTCAACGCAGCAATGATCTTAAACATAATGAAATGGGGCTGGCAGTTGAGCTATCTATATGCTTTATGGTTATTTTGTTCATATCGCAGTCATTAAGTATCCTTCTGCAGCAAAAGCATCTTACTGAAAAGCCTAATCCTGCAATTCAAATACTGCGGATGATCTTTAGATACTTTTTAATTTCAATCTTTATTTGTCTTTTGTTTGTGCTAATCAGTATGACTCCAAAAATATGAAGAATAATAGTCTTTCAATAATAGAGAGAAAACAGGGGGTTGGCCATGAATAGGAATTGGTCTTTTTGGCTGGGGTCATTAATGTTTGGCTTCCTATTATTTTTTGCTGTTTTTAGTTCTGATCTATCTTTTATCGACCCAAGTCCAGCTGACAGCCGCATGAGGTTTTACGAGGATGGCTCTATGGCCAGGGCACCATTCCCTCCATCACTTGAAAATCCACTAGGAACTGACAGTGACGGCAGAGATTTACTGAGCCTGTTGATTATCGGGACAAGAGACACATTGCGTTACATATTTATGATTACTATTCTCCGATATTTGATTGCCATTCCATTAGCATATCTTTCTGCCCCTAAACGAGGACTGGCATATATCATTTCAAACGGATGGAATTCATTGTTCGGCAGCGTGCCAGCGGTTTTTTCAGCAATCATGATTATTTTGCTCTCGAAACCTGTATGGGAGTCTCAGACAGGCTCGGATCTTCCAATGTATTGGTCAATCCTTCTTTTAGCATTGATGGAGGTAGGGAGGGTAAGTGTTCTACTGTCACACGAAATTCATGACCTGTCTGAAAAAGAATATGTAAAAGCAGGAATTGTTATCGGAAACGGTCCTTTCAAATTATTCAAGAACTATTATCTTCCTAACCTTTCACAAAGTCTGGTCATTAATTTTTGTAATGATTTGAGCCGGGTAACATTGTTAATCGGTCAGCTGGCTTTATTCGGCTATTTCATTGCATCCAAATCCATGGTGCTTGAAGGCGGTATAATCGAAATCTCCTCAGCTACCTATGATTGGCAGGCACTTTTGGAAAAAGCAAGAAGTGATCTCATAAAAGCTCCCTGGATTCCCATCTTTCCGGCTCTTGCTATCACTTTTACCATCCTCGCTTTTAATCTCCTTGGAGAGGGACTGCGGCAAAAGTTTGATATAGTGTCGGGATCGTCCGAAAAAACTGCTTTAAAAAATATCAAACAATCTTTCCGGAAATTGAAATTTCTTGATAGGAAGAAGGGTATCCTCATACGATGGTTTCTGGTATCCATGTTGATATCAGCGGGAATCATTACAATTGGATTAAATACCGCCGATGAAAAAATTCCATCTGCTGCAAAACCAGATAAACAGCAAGATGATAAATCTACATCAGTAGGGGATGCGTATAAGAAAGTGGGTGACATGTTGGTGCCATTAACAGAATCTACAACGAAAAAGGGAGGATTATACGATAGCGTTTCATTCATCAAAACCAAGATGAAACAAACAAAATCGAATCCCTATCCAGTATTTGAAGATGAGGAAGGGATAAAATTAGTCTGCCAGAATAGTATTGATAAATGCATTAAACCGGTTTTCTATTTGGAAGAACCGGTGAAAACTCCTGCAGAGGCAGAACAAATCCTAAAGGGTCACATGCCTGATGATACGATTACAAAAGAAGTCATTGAAGTAAAGGGAGAAAGGATTTATAACATGGTGAGTGAGACCTTCAGCAAAAGTTACCCATTAGAAGATAAAGGTGGATTTAACATCATTTATAAACGAAACGAAGAAAACAAGATATTTGCCGCAACAGTGACGTTTGGTCACAAAAAAAGTGAATAAGGAGTCTTTAAAATAGTAAAAACCCTTGATATAAAATCAAGGGTTTAAGCGTCCCAGAAGAGATTCGAACTCCCGACCTACAGTTTAGGAAACTGTTGCTCTATCCTGCTGAGCTACTGGGACATGGTAAGTATTAAGATCATTAATGGAGAAAGTAATTAGATTAGTGTTCTATCCCCCGTCCTCATCTCAGAAAGTAAACCAAGAAGCGGCTCGATGAGTACGCTGAAGCATTATCGGTGATGCGGATTCTGACGTGCTGAGCTACTTGGACATGTTTAAATATGAAATTAGAAATTGTGAAAGTAATTAGATTAGTGTTCTATCCCGTCCTCACTTCAGAAAGCAAACCTAGCACCGGTTGGATGAGATCTAATGACAGCGACTCAATAATTATACGATGGATCCGGGAAAATTTCAAGATGATTTTTACTGTAAAATTGAAAAAGCGTTCAAGAAGCTGAGTACCAGGCTTCTTGAATGCTTTTAATGCTGTCTTTTATGGAAAAGGCCCATAACTTCCAGTGTTTCGGTTATATTCACGAAAGCATCAGGATCGATTTCTTCAATTAGTGTTTTGACTTCTGTAAGCTCATAACGTGAAATGACAGTAATGATGACATTGCTCTTCTCGTTTGAAAAACCTCCAACAGAATCCACCACCGTTACCCCCCGGTAGACATTTCCTAACAGGTGCTGCTTTACTTCTTCCCCTTTTCTGGTAATGATCATCAAAGTAAGCTTGACATGATGTGTATGGACCTTATCAATCACTTTTCCAAGTACGAAAATGGAAACAAGCGTATTTAATGCTGCATCCCAGCTGAACAAAAAGCCTGACAACAAGATAACGATAGAATTCATGGCGAATAACAGTGTACCCATAGGGAAATCTTTTCTTCTTGCCAGAAGCATCCCAATTATGTCGAATCCTCCTGATGAACCTGATGAACGGAAGATGATCCCAATTCCAAGTCCGACAATTGCTCCGCCAAATATAGATGAAAGGATCGAGTCCTCAGCAAGCTTTATTACCGGAATTGCATAAAGTGCAATAGATATTGTAATAACAGACAGGATTGTATAAAAAATGAATTTCCTTCCCAATTTCATATAGCCTAATATCAATAGCGGAAAGTTCAAAAGGAAATTGAAAATCCCCGTATTGATAGAAGTTAGCATAGATAAAATGATGGACAGACCGCTAATCCCGCTGCTCATTATACCGTGAGGAATTAAGAAAAGGTTAAATGCAAATGAAACTATGATTGAGCCAATGATGATTCCTGCTGACTTCAATGGCAACTCCTCCAAAAAAACAGTGTGTAAAAAATATTATATAGATGAAAATAAAGAAGTGAATTTAAAAGTTTATTTAAAATTCATTAAGTATTTTGATTTGATCTCTTTCATATTAAGTTCTGGGTAGGGAAAAATAATGTGACTTCATGCTGGAGGTGAGCAGCTTTGAGAGAGGATTCAATCAGGGACCTGGTGACAGTAACAGATGACACGGGAAAAGAAAGGAAGTTTGAAGTAGAAGCATTGTTTGAAATGAATGGAGAATCCTATGCAATGCTTAGGAATGAAGATGGAACAGTTTTAATGAAAGTAGAAGAGCAGGGGGAAGACCAATTCCTCGTTGGTTTGGAAAGTGAAACAGAAAAGTCACAATTGCTAGATGCTTATCAGATTGCAGTTGATGCAGCACCTGCAGAAGATTAAGAAAAGCCGTCCAAAAATGGGCGGCTTTCTTGAAGGGATTTATGTCTTTTGTGAAGAATTATAAAAAAATAAAATTTTTTCTTCGGGGGGACATATGGGATTTCCAGTATTAGAAACTGAACGGCTCCTTCTGAGGGAAATAAAAGCGGAGGATGCACAAAGGTTATTTATCAATTTTTCCAATCCTGAAGTCATGAAACATTATGGTTCGGAACTTATGGATGATATTGAAGAAGCGAGAGGCCTGATTCATTCTTTCCATATTGGATACAAGGAAGGAAAAGCTATTAGATGGGGCCTCCAATTAAAAAATAATAATAGTCTCATTGGAACTGTAGGCTTTCATGCCATTTCAACGAAAAATCGGAGAGCAGAAATAGGTTATGAGCTCAACCAGGGATATTGGGGAAAAGGCTTCGCTAAAGAAGCAATATTAAAGGTTGTGGAATATGGCTTTGAAGAAATGGCGTTAAAAAGAATTGGTGCCGTAGTTTTCCTTGAAAATAAGTCTTCCAGCGAATTGCTCCTCAAGCTTGGCTTTTCCAAGGAGGGTGTTCTCAGGGACTATATGGTTCAAAACGGCATTTCCTATGATACGAATGTGTACTCTTTATTAGCACATGAATAACCAGTTTTAATAGTTGATCTATCAACGTCAACATGCAACAAGACAAAAAGCTCAGATCCTGAGCTTTTTTCTGTTAACATCTCTTTAGTGTATATTCCGTTTCTTGAATCTGCCGCCACGCACTTCGGCAATATTTCCCACGGCAAGGAAGGCTGATTCATCTAATTCCTCGACAATGGATTTCAATTTTGCTTCCTCAAGACGAGTGATGACACAAAAAATGACTTTTTTATCGTCTCCTGTGTATGCCCCTTCTCCTGTTAAATACGTGACTCCGCGGCCCAGACGAGCCAGGATGGCTTCTCCTATTTGCTTATGCTGATCACTAATGATCCACGCAGCTTTTGATTCATCAAGTCCAGCAATGACTATATCGATGGTTTTGAATGCTATGAAATAGGCAAGGATGGAATACATCGCACGATCCCAGCCGAAGACAAACCCTGCTGTGCCAAAGATGAAGATATTGAAAAACATGATCACTTCCCCAACAGAAAAAGGCAGCCTTCTATTCGCAAGGATAGCAAGAATTTCTGTTCCGTCCAATGACCCTCCGTATCGGATGACTATTCCCACACCTGCACCAAGAACGATTCCGCCAAATACGGTTGCCAAAAGCAAATCTTCCGTGAAAACTGGCCAATCATGGAGAAAACTGGTAGTCAATGACAAAACAGTGATACCCAGGAGAGTGGATAATGCGAATGTCTTACCAATTTGTTTATAACCTATGAAAAAGAAAGGGATGTTCAAAACAAAAATAAAGAGGCCGAGGCGCCAGCCTGTCAAATGTGAGAGGATGATTGAAATACCAACAATACCGCCATCAAGAATTTTGTTCGGGACAAGGAATTCCTCGATTCCAACGCCCATAAGTACAGCACCTAATATAATGAAAAATATTCTTTTGGCGAGTTTGGTTTTGGTAATGCCCTTATGTTGCTGTTGAACTAGAGCTTTTTCTGAAATGCTGTTCATACCTTCCCCCTTAATAGTTCCTTAAATATAAATATATAGCTTATTTTATCACAATTTTTTAACCATACTGAATTATAGAGTTTCAAGGATTTTATTTTCCAGTGTTGGAATGAAGGGAATTGGGTAGTAAATAGGATAGTTATTTCGTATAAATTGAAAAGGTGTTGTTGCAGATTGAATCTGACCTTAGTCATTGGGCTTTTTTTACTGGTGCTCTTTTTGATTGGTATGATCGGCATCAAAATAATTAAAATACCAGATATATTATTATATATTTTGCTTGGACTTCTTTTATCCATATTTATTAAGGAATCCAAGGTAATTGAAATGGCGGGAGAGATCGGTTTAGTCCTGTTGTTCTTCATACTTGGCTTGAAGTTCCCGGTTGACAGATTGGTTTCGAACAGTGCAAAGGTATGGAAAGGCGGGCTGCTGGATGCCGTACTTGGTATATTTGTAACTGCGTTAATAGCCCACCTGTTCGGTCTGGATTGGGTATCCTCATTGATTGTTGGAGGAATTGTCTATGCAACAAGTTCCTCGATAACAGCCAAGCTGTTGGAGGAAAAGAATAGAGTCGATAACAAAGAATCCGAATTCATGCTGCTAATCCTGATTTTTGAAGATTTGATTGCTCCTATCCTTGTAACCGTGTTGATTGGTCTCTCTGGAAAGGGTTTGTCAGTAACAGATTTTATGTTGATCCTTTTAAAAATTGCCATTCTCGCAGGGAATGCAGTATTCTTTGCAAAAGTGGTCTTCAAAAGGTTAGAATCAAAACTAAAAGAAATTATTAATAATGATATTTTTATTGTCTTGGTTACCGGAATTGCCCTCACATATGGAGGCATTGCGATGATGCTTGGTTTATCTGAGGTAATCGGGGCGCTGCTAGCCGGTATGATGCTTTCTGAGTTGACCATAAAGGATAAGGTTGAAAGAGCGGCTTTGCCAGTAAGGAATATATTCCTGCCATTCTTCTTCCTGAATTTCGGTCTTCACATTGAATTGACAAGTGATATCCCATATTTTGGCTTATTGGTTGTGCTGGTATTGTGGTCATTGATCCATAAACTGATTGTCGGTTATGTTGGAGGTCAATGGTATGGTCTGCCGAGAAGCTATTCCTTAAAAGCGGGGCTATCTCTGACTCAACGCGGAGAGTTTTCCGTCATCATTGCCGCGCTCGCGACAGGTGAGTTGAAGGTTTTTGCCAGCCTATACATTTTGGTGATCGCTTTCGTGGGAACAATCTTGTTCCAGATGGCTCCAGGATTGAATAAGTTAATCGTTGAGAAAGTGAAGGAAAAGAAGAGTTAAGCATTAAAGGGATCGTCCCTTTAATGCTTTTTTGTGTTTAAAGAAATCAACTGCAAGGAGCACGGTTGCTCTTATATCATTCCAGGATTTCCTTTACACGGCCAACCTGCCCGTCCTCCAGCCTAACCTTAATTCCATGTGGGTGTGAGGGTGAATTGGTCAATATATCTTTAACGACTCCCTGAGTAAGTTTACCGGTTTTCTGGTCTGCTTTAAGGACTATATTTACTTTTGAACCAGTTTTGATATCATTTCGATTTTTGCCATCTTTACTGTTTGCCATGATTCTTCCTCCAGTCTCTAAATTCGAAGAATGATAAATGTTATTGATGAGTATTCAATTCTACCATTATTTGCATTATTATAAAGAAAAAAGTAAAGAGGGATGATCTTGAAGTCTGGGAAGTGGGTAGGGTTAATATTATTCATATTATTGATTGGCTCCTTAATTGGTTATTTTCAACAGAAACAGCAAGAAAAATACAGAGGTCTTGATCTGATTCCTGAACAAACGGCGGATATTCCGCTGTATCCTGGGCTGAAGGCTGACAGTCCAGTGTATAAAATAAAAGGTGATCATTGGGGAGAGATCATGCATTTTTACGAGAAGGAACTACCGAAAAAGGGATGGCGTAAAATCATGATACATGCCTCACAAGATTCTACAGAAGATGGAGCCGGATTCATATCAAACTGGGAGAAGAAAGGGACGAACTGGGTACTATCAATAAGTGGGGGATACTTCAAAGCCCCGGAACAGACAGAGGTCGTTTTTGAAAAGCGAGAAGCCTTAAAAGCAATGAAATGGATTGAAACGGATGTATCTGAAATTTGCATAAATGAACAGCCTGACAGAAGCGATGACTGTTTTGCCTTGACAGACAAGCAGGCAATTGAACGAATAAGTGAATTAATCAATTCAGCTCCAGAAGCTGATAATCAGCAGATTTATTATAATGATAAGAGTGTCGTCGACTTCCGATCATTTAAGATTACTGTTTATTATGACCTTGAAAAGGGGATCTATTTCGTCTCAGACAGAGGGACGAAATGGATGGAACCTGAAAGAGAGTTCTTTGAATTGACAAGAATTTCAAAAGAATATTGATGATTCTTCATTTATAGACTTTATTATGGAATGAGTCTATTTTACTGGGAAAACCCGATTATTTTTATGTATCTGCTGGAATCAGCAGTTTGAAAAGAGATTATTTTTGACTAAAAGTGTATCCTATTGTTAATAAGTAATTGTCTTTGACAAACATGAAAAAGGGGAAGTGACCTTTGTGAATCCAACATATGCAGTTGCAGATGAATTACAACAGAATGCTCGAACAATCGCAAAGGAAATGGTAGATTCCATAGTCGGACTTATTGGTCTGGAGATACCCAGGCAGGAAATTGACCAGGCAATTATTGTTTATACGGAGTATCTTAGTTTTCTTGGTGACTCGATCAGAAACAAGGATGAGACAACCTCTGAGGGACTTCTGGAATGGAGCAAGCAAAACGGCGAACGGGAAGCAGCCAAAGGCGGAAGAGTTTCTGACATCCTTTTTAGATATCCTCCAACAAGGATGGTTTTTATCGATAAAATGGCTGAGATTAGTTTGAGGCATGGTGTGAACACCGAAGATTTAATTTGGATCAATAAAAGAGTGAATAATATGCTTGATATTAGCATTAATGAAACAGTATTTGCATTTGAAAGGCAGACTTCGAAACAAATGAGAGAAGTCCAGGATGAAGTGGATATTTTATCGACTCCAGTTGTTCCGGTGCAAGATAATGTTGCAGTGTTGCCTTTAGTAGGGAAAATGGATCATGACCGGGCCAGATTAATATTGGAAAGGGCTATTCCCTTGGTTGCAAGCCAAAAAATACAGTTTTTAATCATTGATTTTTCAGGAATTGTTACGATTGATGCAACAATTGCCAAACATATTTTTGACATCCATAATGTTCTAAGGCTATTGGGTGTCCACTCAATCGCAACTGGAATGAGGCCAGAACTCGCCCAGGCTGCAGTGGAGGGTGGAGTTGATTTTTCCAGCATCAAAACATTTGCTACAGTAAAACAAGGGATCGATAGCATAAATAATGAGGTGTAAGACGCTAGGAGGATGGATTTGAATTACAAAAAGCCTGATATCAAACTAATTGCATTGGATATGGATGGAACACTCCTCAATGAGCGACACGAGGTCTCTGAAGAAAATAGACAGGCGATAAAAGAGGCAGAAAGAAGAGGTGTCCATGTTGTCCTTAGTACTGGGCGCAGTCTCAAAACTGCAAGGGACTATGTATTGTCCCTGGAATTGTCTTCTTATCTTGTAACGGTCAACGGGGGAGAGATTTGGGGGCCAAACGGAGAATTGGTGGCACGGAACATGGTGGACACTGAACATATCCAGTGGATGTATGATTTAACACGAGAGCATAATACAGGGTTTTGGGCGACAAGCAGTGAAGACGTTTGGAGAAATAATATGCCTGAGGACCTGTTTTCACAGGAATGGCTTAAATTCGGCTTCCAAATCGAAGAGGACGAAATAAGAGAAAGTGTCCTCAATAAGTTAAAAGACAAAGGTGTATTCGAAATCAGCAATTCAAGTTTGAAAAATATAGAAGTTAACGCACTCGGCATTAATAAGGCAAAGGGCCTGGAAAAGGTTTGTGGACTTCTGGGGATATCGATGGACAATGTGATGGCAGTAGGTGACAGCCTGAATGATATAGCCATGATTACGGAAGCAGGCCTTGGCATTGCTATGGGCAATGCACAGGAAACTGTAAAAGAAGCTGCAGATGAAATAACAGGTACAAATCGAGAAAATGGTGTGGCACAGGCCATCGAAAAATGGGTTCTTTCATAATTAAGGAAGCAGATTGCTCTGCTTCTTTTTTATTTGGCTCAGTTACCATTCATTATCGATGTTCAGTACGTGTGAGAGTTCATTAGCGGAGGATATCCGGTTATTGTATACAAAGTAAGCTATTGATGCAGAAATAGGCGGAGGAATTACGGTTAACTGCCAAAAAAAAGACCAAATCAAACGTTTTTGATTAAATAACCGGAAAAACGACTCTTATTCTTAAGGAAATAAGAGCCGTTTTCAGTTTAAGAGGAATTTTTCCGTTTAATAGAACTTTATATTAAACAGTTGTCTGATTTTCTGTAGAGTGCTTTAACAGCACCTGTTTGAACCCATTTGAATCAATGTCATTCAAAAAGGCTTTATTTTCTGCAAGTTCTACTACAGCCTGTCCGTTTACAGCTTCTGCATACACCTTCTCAATTGCAGCCTTTTCGACTCCTTTCCCTATATGAATAGCTTTAGGTGCCGAGTGTCTTGAAATCATGTTCCTGATTTTAATATGGTCAGCATGATTGCTGCCGCCAAATACTTTGATATCTGATTCCGCACTTGTAAACCCGCTTATTTTCACGTTTTTGAGTATGACATTTCTGGAACGATACTGCAGCGCGATTGCTGGTTCACCGCCATAGTCATAAGAAGGGTCACCAATCACAGTAAAATGGTTCACCGCTACATTTTTATAAGCTGATACGACCATCGCCCTGGGAGAAGAATTTGCATACAAATCGGTATGAACCGGTTTATAAGAGATGATGTTGGCCGCCAGAATGTTGATGGCTGTTTTGGATTCAGGATCGTTCTCCTTGTGGTGCCCTATATGCCTGAAATTATATGATCGATTGTCATTGACAGATAGATGGCCAATGATGACAACATTGCTGGCTGCTGAAGAGTTATGATGCGCCTTGATCTCGACTCCGCCAAAGCATCTTGCTGATGAATTGTTCAATAGCCAAACATTTCGAGATCCATCGTCTATTTCAATGCCATTTGAATTTGAAAAACCCTCTTTATGTGTTTTGCCGCTTGGATCACACATATGGCAATTTGAAATGAAAATATTATCGCTATGGTGAGTGGTAATGCCGTCATCCCCGAACCCGTGTCCGTTCAGATTGTCGAGCCAGATAAACTCGCTGCCGCCCCGGGCCCGATAACCATCACCATAATAATTATACAGAGGAGAAGAGATATCAAAGCAGTGCAGGCCTGGGTTAATAGCTTCAACATCCTTTACCCAGCCATACTTTACATTGGCGTAAAGCAGGCAGCTGGAATGATTTCCCCAGGTACTGGTCTTTTCGACACTTCCCAAACGTTCGACATTCCAATCCAATGTCATTCCTTTTACATATACATTCCTGTTTCCAGTGCGATGGTGTTTGTTTGTCATGAGTCTCCTGCTTTTAGGGGCGGAATCATGTAGCTTGATGATTGTTTTTCCTTTTCCTGCACCAAGCAGATAGGTAAAGGATGGCAGTCTGATCTCTTTTACCAGAAAAACTCCCTCAGGAATATGAACTTTCACGCGACCTTTGCCAAGGGCCATTTTAAAAGCATCTGTGCAATCAGTTTTTCCATCCCCAAGTGCGCCAAAATCCTCTATATGGACCTCGCGATTAATTTCTTTTAGTAAATTTTTGTATTCTTCATTCAAGACTTCAAGCCATTGAGGAAAAACATTGCCGTTTTTATCAACAACAGTGTCGAATTTTTTTGCATGGTCAAATGCTGATTTTGTCTGTATGATCCTTCGGAAACCTGCGCTTAGATTGCTGAAGAATGAAGAAATGCTTGTATTATTTTTTACACTTAAAGGTTTGTAATCTTCACTTGCTTCCTTAAATAATTCATTTGTCTCCTGAACTAATTCAAATATATTAAGACTCTCTCCTGTTAAACGGGAAATCCATTCAGCATTTTTTGCTGGATCATGTTTTCTATCGATAGTTACCATGTAGTTCCCACCTTTATAAAAAAGCTGCTTGCATATTATTTCCCGCTATAGGGAAGGATAATCTATTCGTGATTTAAAAATACTTTAAATCAAAAGTAATAATAGGTTTTATCCCTTTTAAGTAGGATATGTTAGAATAAAACCGTTTCCAATAGAGAGTGAGGGGTTTAAATGATTACCTTAGGTCCCAGGGTAATAAAAACTGGGTTGGCCGTAGCACTGGCATTATACATAACAAACTGGATTGGATTGGAGCCAGCCGTTTTTGCGGCTATTGCCGCTACATTTACAATCCAGCCTTCAATATACCGTTCGTGGAAACAAGTATTAGAGCAGTTTCAGGCGAATACTCTCGGCGCAATTGTCGCGATTGCATCGATATTTTTATTCGGGAATAACCCGATTGTGATCGGGCTTGTAACAGTAATAGTCATCATCATAAGCTTGAAGCTTAAAATGGAAAGTTCGTTATCCTTAACGCTGATTACGGTTTTGATCATGATGAGCTCGCAAGAATTTAATGGAGTCGTTGCAGCGGCAAACAAATTTATCATCGTCCTTGTTGGGATGGGTTCAGCATTCCTTGTTAATCTAGTGATCTCGCCGCCAAATTTCAATAAAAATTTCATCGAAAAAATGGACAGTACTTTTAGAAACATGTCATTGCTGATTAGAACAGCCATATCGAACGAGCTGACTGAAAAGACATTTCAGGACCAATGGAGTCAGCTTAGAAAAGATATCGCCAAGCTTGAAGAGCTCTATAAAATACTAGATGAAGAAAGAATGAAAATATCAAAGGTGAAACCCTTTGATATCAGAGAACTGGTATTGTTCAAGCAAATGCTTGCCTGTCTTCAACAGGGCTTAAGATTGCTGGATATCGTAGAAGATCATTTTTTTCAAAGCCGTCCTGAACAGCAGGAGACAAATGAATTTGATGATCAATTCGAAGAACTGATCCAATATCATGAAATGATCCTTCTTAAATATTCAGGGAAAATCAAAGAACTAGAATCGGAAGAATTCCTCACGAATAGCGGGCTATTTCTGGAATCAATCATAGTGGACACCTCAATCGAACGCAATGATCGATTGCGTCTCACCATTATCGGGTCAGCAATGTATGACTACGCTTTTCAGCTTCATCGACTCAACGAGTTGATTAGTCAATATCAAAACAGAAAGACTGACACAGATAAAGCATTGAAAAAACTTTTTTATTAGGGAAATGCCGCCATTCATTTGAGTCCAATAAAAAACATATGCGTGAGGACAAGAGAGCGATCCATGATTTCATTGCCGGCACATATGTAACTTATGAAAAACCCAATGAAATACAATATGAACAATAAAATGAGTATTTAACCGACACCTGGCCTGCCAGGTGTTTCTTTTATACTATCAGACTTCACGAACTTTAGAATCAATAAAAATCCATCCTTTATCTCTCCGAATTTGTGGAAAAACTTGGTGATTCCTAAACTGTTATTATGGTATATTAATGCTTAATAACTTGTTATATTGACCTTTGTATTTGCTTTCTGATTGTGTAGCATCCATTATGCAGGTTTTCCTGTTTTTAAGGGGGAGAAGTGATTGCGACCGATTTTATTAGGTATTTTTGCAGCCTTCTTTTTTGCATTCACCTTTGTTTTAAATCAATCGATGGAGTTATCTGGGGGAAGCTGGATATGGAGCGCCTCCCTTAGATACATATTCATGGTTCCTTTTCTAATGGCCATTGTGGCAGCAAGGAGAAACTTAAAGCCGGTAATTCAGAGTATCAAACAAAATCCTTTTCCTTGGTTTCTTTGGAGCTTTGTTGGCTTTGTCTTGTTTTATGCACCACTTACATATGCTGCTGCCTTTTCACCAGGTTGGCTGATTGCAGGGACATGGCAAATCACAATCATATCCGGCGCTTTGCTCAGTCCCTTGTTTTATGAAAGGAGAATGACAATTGAGGGTTTAGTAACGGTGAGGGCTAAAATACCCTTCAAGGGACTTGGGATGTCAGTGATTATTTTAGCAGGAATCTTGCTAATGCAATTAGAACATGCAAGACATTTACCGTTTAAAATGGTTTTACTCGGGGTCATCCCAGTTTTGATCGCATCTTTCGCTTATCCTCTGGGAAATAGAAAAATGATGGAAGTTACAAACGGAGATCTTGACGCATATCAACGTGTCCTTGGAATGACTCTTGCCAGTCTGCCTTTTTGGGTGCTCTTAGCTTTATACGGACTTTTGACAGTGGGCCCTCCTACAATGAACCAAAGCTTCCAGTCCCTTTTAGTAGCCATCACATCTGGAGTGATAGCGACTGTTTTATTCTTCAAGGCTACAGACTTAGTGAGAGGAAATATGCAGAAGCTCGCTGCTGTTGAAGCAACTCAGGCAATGGAGGTTCTGTTTGCCTTGGCAGGCGAATTTTTTATCCTGTCACTGCCTCTGCCAAACTCGTTATCCTGGATCGGAATCATCCTCGTCATGCTTGGTATGGCACTTCACAGCCTTTCAACCATCAGAAAAAAAGAAGGGCAAATAAAAATCAGTGCGTAGAATGACCCTATCAGGATTGTAAATCATCACAAACTATATAAAATTGTTAAGGAGGGTTGGAATGGAGTTAAATGAAGTTAAACTTACGGAGCAAATGGCAAAAGTTTTTAGCATAGCAGAACAGGAATGCAAACAGCGCGAAAGCCGATGCTTAATGCCTGAGCATCTTTTCCTTGGATGCTTGGATGGTGGTTCATACCCAATAAAAGAGGCAATACAAAAGAGCGGCCTGGACATCGATTCTTTGAAGAACTCATGTAATCACTTTCATGAAAACCTTTCTCTCGTAATCTGCGAACCTATTAAAACTCCATTTTGTCAATCAACGAAACTAGTTATTGATCAAGCAATAAGCTACATGAGAAACTACAATCAAATTTTTCTAAACGCAGGTCATGTCCTGAAGGCTTTGATTAAATCCGGACATACTGATAGAGTTTTGACTCCGGAACAGCAAAACACATTTCTAAGTCTGGCGACAGTATCCCGGGATATGTATCTGGATTTATCAGGTTACTGTCCACAGAAGCAGCTTTACAAGAATATTAGAATGGTCAGGAATGAAGATGTTGAGAGGCTGAACCTGTTCATAAAAGAAGAGTTTGGGGCGCGATGGACTGAGACGATCAAACAGGCGGTTGAGCGTCATCTTCCATCCATTTATATCGCTGAAGATCAATCAGGGGATATAATTGGCTTTGCAGCTTTTGACACACATCAACCGGGTTATTTTGGCCCTATGGGTGTCACGAAATACAAAAGAGCTAGAAGTATTGGAGAGTCATTGCTGCATGTTTGCCTGGAAGGAATGTTAAGAAAGGGTTATAAAGAAATTATCATCCATCAAGCTGGACCAATCGAATTTTATGAAAAAGCGTGTAACGCGAAAGTCATTCCTTTAAATGAATAAGAGCTACTTCAGAGACCATACTCATGGTCTTTTTTTCATGCCATTCCTCTGATACTAATTTCCTATATATTACAAATATAGTAATACTTTGTATTCATTTTTGTTTGAATAGTGTAAATATTCAATAAATTAAAAGGTTTTTACAAAATTATGCAGTATTTCTTCGGTAATCAAATGAGCAGGGGGTGCAGGGAATTGCGAAATAAAAAGAAGGTTACAGTAAGAAAACTGTCGGCAGTAATGTTAGCGTTCCTGATGGTGTTTTCATCATTTACTAGCCAGCCGTCTTTTGCAGCCGAACAGAAACCTAAGAGTTTTTCAGAGGAAGAACTCGTGCTGGAGAAACAGCGTGAGCAAGCTTCTGAAAAAGCAGAAGATCAAGGAACTCCATCAGCAGAGATAAACGAACTGGCAAATCTGCTGGACGGACTGGGAATCTACCCACCGCCTTTGAAAGACGATGATCCAGCAGTAGAAAAGGAAAAAGATGCAGCTCTTTCTGAAGCATTTAAAAAGGACCAAGAAATCGATGTCATCATCAGGATGAAAGACCAGGCAGACCTCAACAAGATCTATCCTCAAGTGAAAACCAAGAAAAACCGCGCTGAAAAGATCAAAACAATCCAAGACCACCTCAAAGATAAAGCGACCAATTCACAAAAAGGAATCAAACAGGCACTGGATGTTTTAGAAACAAAGGGGAAAGTCAAGCAGAAGGATTCTCTCTGGATTATCAATGGAATCACCGCCACTATCACAAAAGAAGGTTTTGAAGAACTTGAGAAACGTGACGATGTAGCTGAAATCTCGCTCGATCAAACACTCAGCCTTCCTGAAGTGACGGTGGAAGATAATCCACCGCGTCTTCCTCAATGGGGACTAGAGAAAATTTATGCTCCAAAGGTATGGGGTCAATACGGATTAAAAGGTGAAGGTATCGTGGTGGGGATCATGGATTCCGGTGTAGACGGAAATCATGAAGCTCTTAAACAAAACTACCGCGGCCGGGATGGCAATCATCAATATTCGTGGATTGATGTATCAGGCCAGGGCTATGAGACACCGAATGACGGTCATGGCCATGGTACCCACGTAGCCGGCACAGCAGTCGGAGGCGGCAGCGGGGAACCGATTGGAGTAGCACCTGAAGCAGAATGGATTGCTGCAAAAATTTTCAACGATGGGGGTTCTACGACTCTATCTGCCATTCATCAAGCTTTTCAATGGTTCATGGCTCCAGGTGGTGACCCATCAAAGGCTCCTCATGTAGTCAATAACTCATGGGGGAATTCCAATACTTATAACCTTGAATTCTATGAAGATGTTAAGGCTTGGGTGTCAGCAGGAATCTTTCCATCTTTTGCAGCAGGGAATGATGGCCCTGGATCACAGACAATCGGCTCACCTGGCAGCTTCCCCGAATCGTTTGCAGTTGGCGCAACTGATATGTATGACCAGGCAGCATCTTTTTCCAGCCGTGGCCCGGTCTTTTGGAAGGATGAAAACGGTGATGAGCAGCGGATCATAAAACCTGATATTTCTGCACCCGGCCACAAAATTTATTCAGCCTGGCCGGCTAAAAGGAATGAAGGGAAATACAACACAATCAGTGGTACATCAATGGCAACTCCACATGTCACTGGAGCAGTAGCTTTATTATTGCAGGCTAATCCAAACCTGACAATTGACCACATAAAAGAAACACTGAAGAAGACTTCCAGAGTGGAACCGCAAATGGGTACTCTGCCCAACGATTCCTATGGAACGGGAATAATGAATATTTACCAGGCTATCACCGAAACCGCTTTTGCCGGTGAGCTCACTGGCAAGCTGACAAATAAGGATGGTGAGCCGATTGAAGGGAAATTTGAAATAAAAGAAGAGGCTATTTCCTATACCATTGGGAAGGGCGGGGAATTCAATTACAAAATCAGGGAAGGAAGCCATAAAATCCAGGTTACATCATTTGGCTATCAGGATTACGAAACAGTTATCGACCTTAAAAAAGGCGAAACTTTATCTGTAAATTGGGTATTGGAGAATGCCCAAACATTTAGTGTAACTGGAAAAGTAACGGACAGCACAGAGGAACCTGTACCGTATGCTTTCATAAGAGTCAAAGGCGCACCGCTGCCAATATATCGGACAGATGCAAACGGAACATTTGAACTGAAGAATTTGCCTGCCGGTCAGTATGTCCTTCAGGTATCTGGCGAAGGCATAGATGGATTGGCAAAAGAATTGGATGTTAATGCGGATACTTCCATTGAATTTAAGGTGAAAAGTAACTCTGCCACTTTAAATAAAGAATGGTCAATGGCGAACGGCAACAATCAACGAAATGCTGTTTCTCCAAATGCAATTGACCTGGCTGCCTTAGAGGAAAGCTGGGAGTACGATACTGCAGGTAAAGGGAAGATTCTATTTTCCACCCCTACTGCAGCTGATAACAAAGTAGTCCTTGTTACGGACAGCGGGTACGTTGTAGCACTTGATGCGATTTCAGGCAAGGAGCAATGGTCTGTAAGAATTGGAAGCAATAACAGGTCATCGCCGACAATTGATGGTGATACTGTCTATCTTTCAGGAGGAGAAGACGGGAAGATTTACGCATTGGACCTTAAATCCGGAAGCGTTATTTGGACGACGGTTGTTGGAGCAATGGCAATCTATGAATCTCCATTACTTGTTGATGGAACATTATTTGTTTCATCTGATCTTTCAGAAGATGCAAAGATTACAGCGCTAAATGCAGAAAATGGAGAAAAGAAATGGAGTGTCGATCTTGGCGCGCCTACCTATTTCGGTCCTAGTGCCGGAGATGGGATGTTATTTATCGGAAGCTATGATAATCAAAAGTTAAGAGCGCTCAGGATAGAAGACGGAACAGAAGTGTGGAACAAAACACTAACAAATGAAGGTATTGCTTCAAAGCCGGTATTTGTTGACGGCACACTATATGTTGCAGGCACTAATTTTAACACTGAAGGCGGGACACTTTATGCCCTGGATAGCAGGACAGGCGTAGAGAAATGGAAGGCAGGCGGTATTGGTGATACTCAAGCTGGCTCACCAATCGTCTATGAAAATATTGTCGTTATTGGTTCAGCTGTTCAGCCAGTATTGCGGGCGTTCGACGCCAATAATGGCAAGGAGATTTGGAACAACCGCTCCGTGGGCACTACCTTGAACAGTGGTTCTGTTTCTGCAAATGGACTATTATTTTTTGCAGGAACTAGCGGAAATCTTTCTGTCATTGATGTGTACACCGGTGAGAGATTGAAAGATTTCGTTCTCCCGGTTTATAGTACATCGGGTATCCCTATTCTTTCAGGACAGGTTATTGTACCTTTCCAGACAGGTGTGAAGAGCTATAGCTCACCTGGCTCTGTAAAAGGAATAATGAAAGATAGCGAAGGCAATGCAATAGAGGGTACTGTCACGGTGGTAGAGACAGGGGAAACTGTCAGCACAGATAAAGAGGGAGCATTTTTGCTTAAGCATGCCCCAGGTGACTATACAATCAGAATTTCTGCTTATGGTAAAAAGCAAATCACTGAAAATGTGAAGCTTTCTTCAGGTTATCAATTCAAGAAAAATTATCAAATGGAAGAAGCTGATTACGGTTCTTTATCCATCCTTGTAAAAGACAAGCGTACTGGAAAGCCGGTAGAGGGAGTGACTGTCAGCCTCAATCAGTCACCTATTGAGGGGCAGACGGACAGTAAAGGAGTATTTTCCAGGGAAGAAGTATATGAAGGAACCTATTTGGCACAGTTTGCATTAAAGGGTTATAAAAGCGGGAGCATGGATATCGTTATTGAACCTGGCAATGATACAGAACTAACTTTCGAATTGCAGCCAATTGATATTGCTGTCCTAAATGACTATAAGAGTGAAATCACAACCCTGTTGAATGTTAATGGATTTATCGCTGAAGAACGCGGCTGGGATGTTGTCGAGGACATAAGCCGCTATAAATTGCTTTACCTGAATGGCGGTTATGGTTCGGAAGGGATCAAGCCAACTGAAGAGCAGTTCAAAGTTCTGGTAGATAATGCAAAAGCTAATCATGTCAGCATTATCTTCACAGATCAGTGGGGCGCGAACTATGGATCCATCCATCACTTGAAAGACTTTTTCCAGGATCCTAAAGAACTTGGTCATGACTATGATGGTGGTGAAGTAAGAATTCAGGTTGAAGCAGAACATCCGATCTTCAAGGACTATGAAATTGGGGACAGAATAAATGTTTTAGAGAATAATGCAGATTTTGCCTGGTTCAATCAGTATTCCGGAAGGACAATCGGTAAAATCGGCAACACAGATCAAGGATTTGTCGGATCGGGTATTGCCTATAACGCAGTATCTGAGGACAGTGCCCATTTATTGTTGTCAAGCCATGCGACTGTTCCTTGGGAAAGTTCAAAGGCCTGGCTTCGCGGCCAGCAGCAAATCCTTTTTAACAGTATTGAATATCTGTACAACGCTGAATTCGGAAAAATCACAGGTTCAGTAACCAATGCAGCCGGGGAACCTGTCGTGGCAAACATCGAAGTGCTAGAAACAGGAGTTAAAGTGAAGACTGACGCCGACGGAAACTTCACACTTTTCCATGATGAAGGCACATTCAAACTTGAAGTAAGATCGAAAGGACTGGGTTCCAGAGCAGAAACAGTTACTATAGCAAAGGAGACACCTGCAACAGTCCAAATCACTTTGGGTGAGTCAGAAAAAGGGCTGCTATCAGGTACAGTAACGGATTCCATATCAGGAATGGAGCTCGGGGGGGTCGATATTGCAGTTGAAAACTCAGCAGGCGAGACGATTGCTGAAGTTCAAACCTCTGCCAATGGAAGATATGAAGTTTCTGGGTTAGAGGAAGAAGTATATGAACTTGAATTCAGTAGAGAGGGATACATCACACAAACTCAAAGTGTGGATGTTGCACGTCTTTCAGGTGAGTTTGACATTCAGTTGCACACTATGCCATCAGTAGGTGTAGTAGGTGATTACTATTCTTCCGATAAAAACTTTAAAGCCCTCTTTAGGGAAATCGGAGTAAATGTTATAGATGTAGCACCGGCAGAATTAGTTCAGAGAATGCAAGAGTTTGATGTCATATTTTTCAATGACCCTAGCTCAGCAGCCATAACTGATGAAATGATGGAAGCTGCTGATAAAGCACAAACCAGCCTGATCTATGGTGATGCGGTCTGGGGTGGCGGCATTAAACAGCTGGTGAATTACAGAAAGGATCCGAAAGAGCTTAAGACAATAAGGAAGACAACTGAAGCTGCGCAGTACAAGATAATCGAGGAACATCCAATATTTGATGGAGCAAAGGCTGGTGAGGTGGTTGAAATCCTCACTCCAGCAGCCAGTTATGTTGGTTACTTCAAGGATTACAGCGGCTATCCTCTTGCGGAAATCAAGCATGAAGGATCGGACACCGCTCACGGCCTTGGGGTTGCTTATAAACCGAGATCTGCCGGCAGTGTTGAATTGCTGTTGAGCGGCCACGGATTTGCTTATTACCATGGTGCCAAGGACTATACTGAGGAGGGAAAACAGCTTCTCATTAATTCTGTGTTATGGGCAGCAAATGTAAAATACCCAGTAATCAGCGGGACGATTGTTGATGAAGAAGGCAATCCATTAAAAGCAGACATCAAGGTGAAGGGACAGCCGTTCCAAACTCAGTCAAGCAGTGAGGATGGCAGTTTTTCAATCGCGACGCTAGCAGGAGAATACGAGATTGAAATCAGTTCCTATGGCTATGCCAATAAAACGATGAAAGTAACAGCAGAAATGGACGGTGAGCCAAAGGAGATTCCAATGTCAGTAGCAGAAAATGTTGCCTCCATTACAGGCAGTGTGGAAGATTCCAAGGATGGAAATGCAATTGAGGGTGCGAAGGTTACACTGTTAGGTGCACCAAAAGAGGCAGAAACAAATGTGCAGGGCCTTTACAATCTTACAAAAGTGGAACCAGGGGACTATACAGCGAGGGTAGAAAAGGAAGGCTATGTACGCCAGGACATTGAGGTGAAAATCACAGACGGCCAAGAGGCAACCTTGAATGTGAAATTAAAGCCTTCACCAACGGTAGGAATCATCGTGGACCTGACAGCTTCAGGAACTACTTATAAGCAATATTTGGAGGAAAGAGGCTATAAGGTCATTTCCCTGGATTATAAAGATACTGATAAATTGGATGAAGTGGATGTTGTTTTCGCGAATTCTGATTATGCCAGGAATCTTGAACCGTCAAAAGAAGAGTTTTTAGCATTCCAGAAAGCTTTGGATGAAAACAGGAAATCAGTCATCTGGACAGGCCAGGCTGGAGGACGCGGTTCAATTAGATATTTGCAGGAATTTAATAATGATCCTAAAACTATTTTCGAACATAACAACAAACCAGGAGCACAGGGATCTGTAATGGGTGACCATCCTCTTACTGCAGGTTTTAAGAAAGGAGACATCATCGAAATACCTGGAAAGTCAGGTTATTACTATGGCTTTGACGGCTATTCGGGTAAAACCATCGTCGATTTCTCCCATACAGGAACAGGTGAGAAGGGAAGCATGATCGCCTACAAAGGCAGGACAGCCGATTCAGTGGAGATTCTTTTAGCAAATATGACTATCAGCCATGTATTCAAGCCGAATGAATCTTTCGATCCGGCAAGAGAACAGCTGTTGAATAACGCGCTGAACTGGGCACTAGATGAGAAAGAGGCTCTGGTCGGTGAACTTCATGGCGTGGTCCAAAATGTCAACGGGCCTGTCCAGGGCACTGTTACAGTAACTGAAACAGGCAAAACCTATGAAGCAGATGAAAAAGGGAAGTTCTTTGCTGCATTAGAGGAAGGGACATATACCTTGACTGTTGACGCTTTTGGACATGCTTCAAAAGAATTCACAGTTTCAATTGAAAACGGCGAAGCATTAAATGAAAACTTCGACCTAGAGCCTGTCGATTCCGGTATCCTGTCAGGAAAAATTATCGATGCTTCTACAAAAGATGCAATAGAGGGTGCAAGACTGGAAGTGATTGGCACACCAGTAGCTGTCACAACAAGTCTAGATGGAAGTTATCAGGCGACCCTTCCTGCAGGCCAATATGAAGTCAGGGTGATTGCGGGCGGATATAAGCCGATTTACCAGGCTGTAGAAATTACCACAGGCCAGAAGACAGACTTGAATGTCTCGCTTGTTGTTTCGGAAAAAATTGCCCTACTAGCGAACCCTTATCAACAGGACAAAATCATGCCATTCCTTGAAAACAATGGTTATGACGTTGATCTCCATCCATATAAGGAATTTGAAAATTTGATAGAGAACATCTCAAACTATAAATTGATCATTGTCAATGATTTGTACATGGAGGACGACAGATTTAAGGCATTGGTGGAAAAAGCTAATGAAAATGAAGTTAGTATTATATTCACTTCATTGTTCGGTGGATCAATAGGAGATTTGAGTGATGTATATGGGGATCCTGAAGAGTTCGAATATAGTTTTGTCGATAAGGAACTGAATCTTCGGGTCGATGAAAACCACCCAATCCTTAAGGGATTCAATAAAGGTGAAGAAATCCCATTGCTTCTCAATCCAAAAGGCAGCGTACAATATTCAGTGTTTGATAACTATAGCGGCACAACTCTTGGCAGCTTGACTAACCCAGTTAAAGGCGAACTTGGCAGCTCCATTGCCTATAAGTTCAGTTCATCCAATAGTGTCCATATTCTTCTATCTGCCCTGCAAATCAGCAACTATGGCCATCCGAATGACAGATGGACTGAAAATGCGAAAAAAATATATTTGAATGCAATCAACTATGCTTTGACTGCAAGCCAGGGTGAAATCAAAGGCTTTGTTAAGGATAGTCAAGGACAGGCGATTGCAAATGCCTTTGTCACCATTGAGGGTACAAACCAAAAAACAACTACCAACTCAGCTGGGCAATACAAATTTGGAATTGGTGTCGGTGATTATGAGGTCAAAGTCCGGGCAAGGGGCTTTGCTGAACAAACCAAAACGGCTAAAGTTGCAGAGCTAGGAAGCAGTGTCGATTTGAACTTTACACTGGAAGCAATCGAAGGATCAAACTTGCAGGGTGTGATTTCTGGAAAGAAAGAAAAAGAACTTGTGGCAGGTGCTTCATTGACGCTCGTTCCCAAGGACGAACCTGATTTTAAAATGGAAGGCTCCAGCAAGGAAAATGGTTCTTATGTTTTCCAGGATTTGCTCCCTGGCGAGTACACATTGAATGTATTGGCAGACGGATATCTCCAGGAATCTTTTGAGGTTGAGATCGGATCCGAGGATAAGGTATTCAACCTTGAACTGAATGCATTCGAGGCTGCAGTGTTAGGTGATGTCAGCGGTGCCCTTACATCTTTATTAAACGAGCAGGAGCTATTTGCTGAAGAAAAAGGCTGGGACATCCTCGGGAATGTCGGAAAGTATGATGTCATCCTGGTTAATACAAAAAAAGGAACAAAAGAGCAATTTGAACAGCTTATCAAAGAAAGTGATGAACAAAAGACTAGCCTTGTATTCACAGGAACTTGGGGTGTTGCAGAAGGTTCCATCCAAAGGCTAAATGAGGCAATTGGAAGTCCGGAAATGGATCAGCAGGGATATAATGAAGGTGCAATCTTTGTTCAAGCTGTCAATGGACATCCAATATTCAATGGACTCAACCTGGATGAAAATGGCCGTGTTAAGGTCCACAGTGCGAAAAGTCCGTATGCCACGTTTAAGGATTATACGGGCATTGCCATTTCGAGCCTTTCTGTTGACGGAAAGGAAAAAGGTGATTCAATTGGCTTTGAATTCAGGAGCAAGGAGCATATGCACTTGCTGATGTCTTCTTTTGCAGTTACAAATATCATTGGCCCTGACTATGGGTGGACTCAGGATGGGCGACAGCTATTCGTGAATGCCATCAAGTGGTCCAAGGATTCAGTTCAGGAAATGCCTGAAGCACCAGCCTGGGAATTGGAAGAATTGAAGGTGAAAGGTGAACCGGCAATAGTCAAAGGCTCAGCTGCACAGGGGACAACAGTGAACATTTATGAACAGCATGGGAATGAAGTGATCCTGATTGATTCGGCTAAAACCGGGCGAGACGGCACTTTCTCAGTGGAGTTGGATCTTGCTAATGGATCGCACACTTTGCTTGCAGAAGCTGAGAACTTCGCCGGTAAGACTAAAGCAGTGAAAACAATGAAAGTAATTGTAACAGGAAAACCAGAAAAAAGATAATGATAAAGCAAGCTAACAAAACGGATATGAGTTGATAAAGGCTTTCCTTTTTGGGAAGCCTTTTCTCTATAATGGATTGGATTGTGTAAAGAGGCGTTTAGGTAGAAATTTAAATAAAATGTACTTACACTACTTATTAGTTATTCGACTATGAATCACAGCTGAATCATTTATCAATATGCTTATTATTTCACATTCTATGTCCTTTTATGGTATATTAATATTTAAAATATTCTCACAAGTTTTAGGAAGGTGACAAAATGACATCAGGAATCGAAGTGAATGACAGCAGTTTGCCATTGCGCCGGGATGTGAAAATGCTTGGTAACATCCTTGGAGATATTCTAGTCTATCATGGCGGAGTGGAATTGTTTGAAAAAGTAGAAAAGATCCGTGCTATGTGCAAAACGCTTAGAAATGGAAATGACCGGGATACATATCCTGCTTTGAAACAGGAAATCGCTAGTTTGTCAGTTCCGATGAGGAAGAATATAATCAGAGCTTTTTCTGTATATTTTCATTTAATCAATGCAGCAGAACAAAATCACCGAATTCGCAGGCGTCGTGATTACTTGCTGGAGTCCGAGATCAGTACACAGCCAGGCTCTATTGAAGCAGCCATCCTTTCATTGAAAGACAATCATATATCCTCTGATATCATCCAAAATGTACTAAATACCATTTCATTGGAATTGATCATTACAGCCCATCCTACAGAAGCCACCAAGCGTTCAATCCTGGAGATCCAAAAAAGGATAGCAGATATCCTTAAAAGTCTGGACAATCCACTTTTATCCAAGAAAGAGCGTGAAAGGGTCGAGGAAAGCTTATTCAATGAGGTTTCCGTCCTGTGGCAAACGGATGAATTGAGAGATCGTAAACCAACCGTCATAGATGAAGTCAGGAATGGACTTTATTATTTTGACAAGACCTTATTTGATGTCCTGCCTGAAATCCATCAGGAAGTAGAAACTAGCCTAAAAGGCCATTATCCGGAACATGAATGGAAAGTGCCTCACTTCCTTCGATTTGGTTCATGGATCGGCGGTGACAGGGATGGCAATCCAAATGTAACTCCAGATATTACATGGGAGACATTGCAAAGGCAGAGACGTCTTGTGCTTAAGAAATATAAAGCTGTCTTGGTTGACTTGATGAAGCGTTTCAGTCATTCAACGACAAGAGCGGCTGTCAGTGAAGAGTTAATGGCATCTGTCATAAAAGATGAGGAAAAATATTTAACAGATGATCAGAAGTGGAATGTTGAAGGCGAGGCGTATCGCCGAAAATTTGCAGTCATCATTCAAAGGCTCAAGGAAGCAGGGAAATCAGAAATCGGCTATAAATCATCAGAGGAAATGCTTGAAGACCTTCTTATGATCAAAAGAAGCATCTATCAGCATCACCCTGTGCACCATGAGCTTAAAACCTTGCAGAAGTTGATCAGGCAAGTACAGTTGTTCGGATTCCATCTTGCAACTCTGGATATTCGCAATCACAGTGGTGAACATGAAGCGGCAATCGCTGAAATACTGAAAAAGGTCGGAATCACTCAGGATTATCCATCATTATCCGAGGATGAAAAGCAGGAATTACTGGTTAAAATTCTTGAGGATCCAAGGCCATTGCTTCTTCTTCATGAGGATTATTCAAATGAGACTCAGGAAATGCTTCAAGTTTTTCAGATGATCAAACGTGCGCACAAGGAGTTCGGGAAGCGATCGGTCTCTGTTTATCTAGTGAGTATGACACAATCTGCCAGTGATTTGCTGGAAGTTCTTGTCCTTGCTAAAGAGGCCGGTATTTACAGGCTCCATACTGATGGTACGTTTGAGACAGACCTGAATGTTGCTCCATTGCTAGAAACGATTGATGATTTAACGGCTGGACCAAAAATAATGGAAACGTTATTCAAGATGCCAGTTTACCGCAATCATTTGAAAAAGATGAAGGACCAGCAGGAAATCATGCTTGGGTATTCAGATGGAAGCAAGGATGGCGGAACGTTGACAGCCAACTGGAAGCTTTACAAAGCCCAGCTGGAAATCAATGAAATGGCGAAGAAGTATCAAATCGGGCTGAAGTTTTTCCATGGCAGGGGAGGTTCTTTGGGCCGTGGTGGCGGACCATTGAATAGAAGTTTGCTTTCCCAGCCTGTCGAGACACTTGGACAGGGAGTAAAAATAACCGAACAGGGTGAAGTTTTATCATCACGCTACCTATTGAAGGATATTGCCTATAGAAGCCTTGAACAGGCCACATCCACGATGATGAAGGCAGCAGCTAATGTCTTGAAGGAATCTGAGCAGGGCCATTTGCGTGACCAAAGATGGGTTGATGCAATTGAACAAATATCTGCTGTTTCCTTGAGGAAATATCAGTCACTTGTGTTTGAAGATCCTGATTTCATCACTTATTTCAACCAAGCAACACCATTAAAGGAACTGGCTGAGCTTAATATCGGTTCTCGTCCAATGAGCCGTAAAAACAGCAGTAAGTTTGAAAATCTGCGGGCTATTCCTTGGGTATTTGCGTGGACCCAGAGCAGACAGCTTTTCCCTGCATGGTATGCGGCAGGTTCTGGTTTACAGAGCTTTGCACAACAACGTCCTGAAAATCTGAAGGTCTTACAGGAAATGTATGCAGAATGGCCGTTCTTCAGGAGTACGATTGATAACCTGCAAATGGCACTAATGAAAGCAGATATCACTACTGCACAGGAATACACATCCCTTGTAGATGATAAAGAGATTGCTGATCGAATTTTTGGCAACATCTTAGAGGAATACGAAAGAACCAAGAATATTCTTCTGGAAATTACAGAAGATGAAGAACTTCTGGATCATACGCCAAATATCAAAGACTCAGTTCATAGACGAAATCCATATGTCGACCCTCTCAATTTCATTCAGGTTGAGCTGATCAAGGAGCTTCGTCAGGATGAAGATCCAGATGATGAATTGTTGACCCAGGTTTTATTAACAATTAGCGGTGTTGCTGCAGGATTAAGGAATACAGGTTGATGATAAAAGGAGGTCCCAAAAAGTGTTTTTCGGGACCTCTTTCTTTTTCTTCGATTGGAATGTTTGCCGGTCGGGTATATTTAAAGGTTGGAATTTTCATCCTGGCAGTTCCAATTGCCGCTGCAGGGTAATATGAGTTAAAATTTCATGGTTAAGTGATGAAGCCATTTTCATAGTAAGGTTGAGTATTTTACTGACGCCAACCATATGTCCATTTTTTATTGCAAGCCGATCACATTGGATTTCACTTTCAATGCTCATCTGCTGTTCTGGAACAGGGTATTCAATATGGCCGAGTTCGTGCCAGATAATCGCTTCCTTTATATCTTTGTCACTACAGAAAGCCATATAATCATATACAACAATGAACCAATCAAAATCATCTTCATAGGATTTATAAAATAAAGTCAGGACTCGAGAATCAATATCCCATATATCAAGCCATTTTTCACTTTTAAAACCAAATACCCTTAACACGGCCTCCTTATTTTCGATAATCGCTATTCTCCCGTAGACACGATACTTCTCCTGATCCAAGAGTTCACCAATGCATTTCAAAAAACTCCCCCTTTTTAAGAAGACCTGTTAATATTGTTAAATATATTAGTTATTACTAAACAACATGTGTAAAATAATTTGTAGGAATCTGATCAGAAGGGAGAAGCTGTGTATGCTTTGTTCACATAGATATTTGAAAGTGGATCGAAGGATTGAAGATAATGAACAAGTTTATGAAGAAAACGAACAAATGATACAAATGTTTCATGACAGGATTACCACAGCTTCTGACGTTTTTTATTTGCGTGATATCCTGGATATTACATTTAAGAAAATGTCAGGCATGACAGGGTTCCTTTATCTTCATACAACGAGAGGGGTTTATTCCTTCTTTACGAATGCAAAGCCGGATCAGCTCATTACGAAATATAAAGAAATAAAGCATCAAAAACTGACTTGATTTTACATATTAAGCAGCAAAAATCACACTCTATATACAAAGGGTGTGATTTTGTGCTTTTATCAACTTTGGGTGCAATTGGATACCAATTGAATGAACATTTGCTGATTTTAAGCTCCATCTCGCTTCAGGAACTATTAGATGCGGAAGCGAAATATCATAAGGTATTAAGGACGTACTGGTATGAGAATAACTTCCTGACCTACAAATGGTGGTTTTTGGTGGTTCTATCCATTGCCCCTGCAATTATCTGGTGGGTGCGAGTCGATAAAACGAGGCTAATTGAAAATACAGCGTTCGGTCTGTTTTATGGAGTAACAGCGATCTTCCTGGATTCTATCGGAAGCAACGCCATGGTATGGACATATCCGGTCAGGCTCACTCCATATCTAAATCCGCAGCTATATCCCTATGATGTGGGAGTTGTCATCATTCCTTTTATGTTCGTTTATCAAGCATTCAGCCAGTCATTCAAAAAGTTTTTTATTGCCACAGGTGTGTTGTCCCTTTTCCTGGCTTTTATAGCAGAACCATTCATGGTATACCTAGACATCTATAAAGAAATCACCTGGAAACATATTTATTCCTTTCCGATTTACTGGTTAATAGGGATCATGTGCTGGGTCATCATTAAAAAATTCAAATCATATTCAACTTAAACATGAAAATCCCTCGCCTAAGGCCAGGGATTTTTATGTTATATTAGGTTGGTAGAAAAGGGAGTGGAAATATGACGGACTTCACTATTAAAGTCATTGAAATCATACAGGGAATCCCAGCTGGAAAAGTAATGACATATGGCCAGATAGCAAAGAGTGCAGGAAGCCCAAGGGCGGCAAGGCAGGTTGTCCGGATCCTTCATTCAATGTCAGATAAATATCATCTTCCGTGGCATAGAGTGATCAATTCGAAAGGTGAAATCGGCCTGCGCGATGAAGAACTATTCAATACCCAGAAACTTATGCTGGAATCAGAAGGTATAAAATTCAGTACAGAAAGATCCTTGCCGCTTAAGGAGTATCTGTGGCACCATGAGGATATCGATACTTATTAATGAGGAAAGGGAATTAACTATATCAATTAATTCTCATTGTAAAAAACACCCATATGAAGTGCTTTTTTACAATTACTTTCTTTTAGTAAGTTTTTGCCTGTCAGTTGATAATGGCGGTTGCTCAAGCCATTCATTTGCAACCATGATATTGACTCCATCTTCAGAATATTTGAGGACCTCTGCATTCAATCGGGAATAGTCGATCACAAGATCACTTCTTTGACTCTCAGATATAGCAATCCCATAATTTCCGATTCCAGAATAAATCATTATGCTGAAATGGAACATCATTAATTTATCTGAAAAAACATATTCGGTCGATTCAGTTACTTCCTGTTGAATTCCAGCTGGCGCAGGAAGGGAGTTCTTTTCTAAATAATCCCTGAATACCTTTGCATGCTTGAGTGCTATTTCTTTTCCTCTTATGAAATAATTGCGCGCCTGCTTGGTATGGGCAACCTGGCTAAAGCCTGTCGATATAGCTGCACCTAATTGGTTCGTCTCAATATTGAAGTGAAGGTGGGTGACTTCGGTACCGGATAATGCTTCTCTGCGGCCTAATCCCTCAAGGAAAAAGGATTGTTTTTTGATAAACTCCACCTTATTGGGATAAGGAATGAATGGGGGACGTTTAGCCAGGCCTTTTTCTAATAAAAGCATGGTCACCTCTTTTTCAAGCTCGATTGAGGACGTCAATGCTTTAGAGTAAAAGCTCTTAACATCATTGCGATATATATTTGGCAGCATCCTGCTGTATCCGGCTAAACCGCCACTAGCCATGTTTTTTATGTATTGCAAGTAAAAGATATCCGAAAATAACCTTTTGGCTTTAAGGTTTACATCCTGGTCGGTAAATCCCTGTGGAACAGCTATTTCCTCTTGGACGAATATTCCTTTAATGATTTCCACATGCTGAGTTGATAAATCAAGGGAATGGTCTAAAAGTTCCTTAATATCAGGATCATCTATGTGCTGAAGATAATACTTTAATACACAGATGGACATCGAATCCGTTAAATATGTTGTCCAGAGATATGAAATTTCGGGTGCAGTCAGCTTGATCGATTCATGAGTACTCGCCATGGCAATTCCTCCTTCACTATAAAATAATATGCCTGAAGCCAGAATGAAATATAACGGCAAACCCACAAGAATCATACATAAATCTGCAATTTAGTCTTAAATTAAATACAGTGTATTGAGGGTTTTGGCACTCCTGCATAAGGGAATAGTAGTAGAGGAGTAAATTGCATTGCGAGGTATATTATGGAAGTATCATTGCTGGAAAAAGAAATAAGCGGATATATAGGACGGTTGTTAAGAGAGAATTTCGGGCGCGGTCCCGGTAACGTGTTTTGTACAATCTCGGGTCCTTTTGTATCCATCTACATTACCAACTTTTTATCCCCGATGGAGAATACTCTCCTTTCTAACCAACAAAGCGTCTATGTCCAAAAAACAAGAGACTTGATGATGGAAACGCTCGAAGAAGAAATAAAATCGTATATCGAATCAAATACAAAAGATAAAATAAAAGAATTTTACTATGACTGGAACCTAGACAAAAAATCAGGAATGTTCTTATTTATTTTTGAAAAAGATCAGCCTGACGATTCCCACTCATATGACAATAAAGAGCTTGTTGAAGAGGAAACAATTGAGCTAAGCATGGAGATTCAAAAGGCTCCTGAAAAAACTTATTCAAAGCTGCTTAACGAGCGGACGCTGATTGTTGTCCGCCACGGAATACTGATCAGCCTGGAAAAAGAATTCATTCATTTAGGCTTCCAAGAAACCTTGAAGATTGCAAAAAGAAAACTTGAAAAGAAAGTGATAAATAAACACCTAAGAGCTTATGAAACGTATTTAAACGCTAAGATTATTGATTACTTTGTTGACTGGAACTTCGACAAAGACAAGAGCTATACTTTATTTATATTGAAGCCATAAAAGAAAGTACCTCTTGATAAATCAATCACATGATGGTAATATACTCATTAGGGTAAAGGTTAAAACTCTTAACCTTGCTTAATTGAGAAAATATTTAACAAACAAATATATTAATTCTGATAGCAATGAATGGGCATAGAACCAAGTCATAAGTCAGAAAAGGATGAATGAAAAAATAGTCCTTTTCTGACTTTTTTTATTGTCAAATATTGGATTAATTAACTATAAAGGAATGATTATATATTATAATGAACATAAGCAAACACGATTTAGCTTCCTGTATTGATTCTTTTGTGTTGGAAAAACAACAATCTATATCGGAATCTCCTAGTACCATCAAGAAAAAAGAGCTCGAGTCGCATTTAGAGAAATTTGCAATTGAACAAGGAATTCCATACGAAAAACAATCGAAACCCACAAAAACCATTTATACTTTCTCTATTGAGGGCCAAGAGGCTCAAGTGGAATTTTTCTATAGATATAGCCATTATTACACTAGACATTCTATAACACTTAAATAATACGCTGTTCCTTCGGGAGCAGCTTTTTAGTTTTTTGCCAGTAAGGGTATTGAATTCAACGTGAGGTTATAGGATAATTTTGTCATTGTCGTGAAAAGGGGTGTGAAAATGGAAAATTCATTTAATCGTTTCCTGGAAAAATATCTTGATGCCTGGAATACTTCATCCCTGGATAAGCTTAAACCGTTGATTTCACCAGAATACCAGGCAAGGGAAATTACAGATGGGAAAATTTTTGATTTTGGCTATAATGAATCAATAAGTGGTTGGGAGCAAGGTTTCAATTTTGTAAAAAGCAACAAGGCAGAATGGGAATTAATTGAACTTAACAGGATCAAGATAAGGGAACACGAGGTAATGGCAATCATTATTGCTAAACTGACAGTTGACGGAAAAAACATGGAAACTTGTAATCTCTTTTTTCAGACATTTACTTATGACTTTGGATGGAAGCTAATCAGAAGTTACATAGAGGCTGGCATACCAAACAGCCAGTTTGAGTAAATCCATTTATATTTTGATTTCGGGAAAAACATTTCGTTAGCAACATGTTTGTGAAGAAATCGTAGAAAATAATTCTGGGGGAATATAAGGTGAACTTCGCAGTAAAAGCTTTGTTGATCATCATTGGGACACTTTCAATAACCCTGGGGGTGATTGGGATTGTTATTCCTCTCTTACCAACTACACCGCTGATCTTGCTGGGTGCAGTCTGTTATGTGAAGGCTTCAGATGAATTGTACCAAAAATTAATCAAGAACAAATGGTTAGGCGGGTATATAAAGGACTTCCGTGAGAAAAACGGAATCACACTTAAAAATAAGGTGCTTAGCCTTAGCTTAATGTGGATTTCGATTACGGGCACCATTTTGTTTTTAGACATAGAGTTTTGGCTTGCAGCCGTCCTCATTGTTGTTGCTGTCACGGTAAGCGCATATATTTTGTCTTTTGATACCATTTAAGATTGCAGCTACTGCGATTATATTTTGTATAGGAAAAACAAATTTGTTGGTTTCACGATTCTTCATCATGCGCTTCCTTGACAGAAAGGCCTTTAATTAATACAATTATCTTGAATTCGAGATATATACAAGGTGCTGAAGGTAACTTTGAAAAGTAAGGAGACTTGAAATGAAACATATTATTAAAAAAGGAACGGATTCATCTAAACCATCTTTATTGTTGCTGCATGGCACTGGGGGAAATGAAAACGATCTTCTTCCATTGGCGAATATGATTGACCCGGAAGCAACTGTATTAAGTGTTCGTGGGAATATCCTTGAAAATGGAATGCCTCGTTTTTTCAGACGGCTTGCTGAGGGTGTTTTCGATGAAAATGACTTAATTTTCCGTACTCAGGAACTTCATGATTTTTTGGATGAAGCTTCGGAAAAATATGACCTTGACAGGGGTAACATTGTTGCAGTTGGTTATTCAAATGGAGCCAATATCGCCGCTAGCTTACTTTTTCATTATAAGAATGCCCTTAAGGGAGCAATCCTCCACCATCCAATGGTTCCAAGAAGAGGCATTGAACTTCCTGAACTCTCAGGTACAGAGGTGTTCTTAGCTGCCGGGAAGAACGACCCGATTTGTCCAGCATCAGAGTCAGAGGAGTTGAAATCTCTATTGCTTAAAGCCAATGCTCATGTAGAAATGCATTGGGAGAACAGCGGGCATCAATTGACCCTAAGTGAGGTTGAAGCTGCACGAGAATGGTATGCACGCAGATTTTAAAAAAGGAAGAGCAATGTGTGAGAACATTGCTCTTCCTTTTTGCAATATCACACATTCAAAACTTGCTAATAGAATATTTATTTTTTATAAATGGACAACATTCGTGAAATAAAGGGATTCAGGGGCATGGGGCGCAAGTTAATATTTATCGACTGAGGCATAAGGTAGTCATGTTGGGCTTGTTTGAAACAATTATACATTGCTTTACCGCCCGCTGAGTTTGCCGAGTGGATTGTAATTCGATTGGCATACAATTGCTTTTGAATCATTATTTCTACAAGCATTAAGCCATTTCTCACATGGCTGGTTAGATCATGATCCAGTGAAAGATGGTCGATGTCGAAGTTTTTCAGCAGATAGAGGCATTCATCAATCGTTTCTGCCAAAACATAGCCCTCAGGTGGTTTGCGGTAGTCATCCAGGAAAACACTAATTTTCTCCATTTCTTCTCTCCTTCCGAAAAAAAGGGGTGACTAAGAAAAGTCGAATAGCCCTGGCGAATTTTGCTTATTCCCAAATGGTAACATACTTTTGGAGGTAAAAGGACAAAAAGGGATTGGGAAATACTTCAATTTTTAAAAACTTTCAGAATTATTGAAGACTCATTATAAAATAATGGCAAGGAGGGCCCCCGATTATCTGATAGTCGGGGGCAATTTAGTTTACTTAGAATCTTTAAACACTTTAGCTAGAATATAGGGGTTAGCAAGGGTGACTGGATGCTTTTTCAGATGCAGTACCTGGATGAACTGAGTGTATACATCTTCATTATAAGCGCTAGCTGCCACGACTTTCTTTACAAACCATTGCAAAATAGGCAGACCTATTGGTTTTCTTCCGCTGGTCGTTCGAAAACGAAAGTCTTCTGTTAAGGCAATCAGCCAAGGAATTTCAAGGATTTTCCCGACTTTTTCATAGTAGCTTTTTGTTAACCGTTTCTTGGTTGTCTGCATCATTAATAGCTCCTTCAAAGCCTTAGCTTCCATTGCAGCAAGGCTCATTCCCTGTGCGAAAACAGGATCAATCCGGCAAGCAGCATCACCTAACACGAGCAGGCCTGAAGGAAAATCCTTAAGCTTCTCAAAATGGTAACGGCGAAGGGCAGGGAAACGATAGACCTCTATATCCTCAGAGCAAGGTATTTCATTTTTTATCACTTTATAAAAATCAGGTTGTTTAAGTGTCTTTGCATACTGCATAAAACTGTCTAAATCATTAGGGATATTTTTCGTCCCATAGCCGATCAGGGTTACCAGCATTCGATTCCCTTCAATAGGGGAAATCGTTCCGCCGCGATCAATCTCCGGAGGATTAGGATAAGCGAGAAGACTATGCCAATCAATTGATCCAGGAGAGAATCCTTTATACACCATACTGGCATAAAATAAATTCACCTTAACTTCTGTTTTAGGAGGAACTCCAAATCCTAAGCCCCTCAGCCATTGGTTATGGAGAGCGGCAGCCCCTGATGCATCGATTATTAAGTCTGTTGATAGTTCCGTAATCAAGCCCTCTTCATCCTCAAAAACAACCCGTTTAACTTCATTTTTATCCATTAATATATTCTTCACTATGCAGCCGAATCGAAAATGAATATTCGATACCTTTTCCAGCCTTTTCTGTATCTGCTTCTCAAGTAATGGGCGGCTTTGCTGGCTAATGAACACGTTAGAATCAAAGCGGACCTTTTGGCTGCCGTGATGTGACCAAAGGAGATCTCCCGCAAAGTCAGATTTCCTCGCTCCTTTTTGGGATAATTCCTGAATGATTCCAGGGAAAAACTCCTCTAGGATCTCTTCACCACTTTTTAGCAGAACATGACCATGGACACTCTGCGGAACGCCTTTCCTGTTGGTGATAGAATCAGCATCTTTATCTTTTTCTATTATTATCACTTCATTGAAATACTCTGACAAGGCCCTTGCAGCAAGCTTGCCTGCAATGCTTCCGCCCGCCACTACTGCTCTATTTCTTTTCATTTTTCCCGATAACATCCTTTGCCCCAATTCCCCTCATGATAATAGTTATGTTGAAATATATAAGTTAAAATGTTTTATGAATGCCGAAATCACAACAGGATAATTTTACCGAAAGAGGTGCGGAAATGAAAGAGTTACAGGCATATACAAAAGATTATCAAAAAGAAATGGGCTGGGAAATCAATAAAGAAAGCTATACTAAGAGCAGAGAGTCATTGTTGAATAACTATTTACTTCTGACTACTGAAGTAGCGGAAGTAGCGGAGGAGTTGAGGAACGCTTTTAATCTCACACAAATGAAGGTGATGGAGGGATTGGGGGAAGAAGAGGCGTTCGCCGCTGCGAAAGAGAGCATCAAACAGGATATGGGCAAAGAGCTGGCTGATTGCCTCGCGTATCTATTGAAATTTTATAACTACTTTGATATAGATTTGGAAGAAAGCTTTTATGAAAAGATGCAGGAAGTTAGATGTCGGAAAAACAAAGATCTATAATTTAACCGGTTTTTGGTGACAGGCAGCTTCTTAAAAATTGGGATATAGTTTTTAAACGGATGTATTAAGAATGGGGCTTAAGCTAATGAATGATCAACAATGGGATAAATGGCTGAATGTAAAAACAACAGGTGACCAAAAAGGATTCATGACTTCATTGCATTACCATCGGTATGAACCCACACCGTATAGTGCGCTTGAGAAGTTTTTCAATGAATATAAAGTAACCCGGGATGACCATGTAGTCGACTTTGGCTGTGGGAAAGGAAGGCTCAATTTTTACCTGAATGATCTTTTCAATAGCCATGTTGCCGGAATCGAAATGAATGAAGCATTCTACATGGAAGCCCTCGGAAACAAACAGAATTACTTAAAGAACTATCGAAACAGAGCGGATAGAATACATTTTTTTTGCGTTTTGGCGGAAGAATATGAAATTTCACCTTATGAAAATAAGTTTTATTTCTTTAATCCTTTTACGGTTCAAATCTTGATGAAAGTGGTAAAAAATATCCTTATCTCTTTTGAGCAATATCAAAGGGAAATCGATTTGATTCTATATTATCCATCTGAGGACTATATCTTTTATTTGGAGAAGCAAACACCATTTGAATTAGTCTTTGAAGTGAACTTACCAGAAAATAACCCGAATGAAAGGTTCTTAGTCTATAGAGTGAAATCTTATAAGTAATTATTAAATAAAGAAGCCCCAGCAATATGCCGGGGCAAAATCCGATTATTTTACACTCTGAGGATGGCTATCGTCGGCTAGCTGCGCTGCTTTAGCGTTTAGCTCCACCTGTTCTGGTGACTTGCAGCCTGGAATGACGGCAGTTACTGCAGGGTGTTTCAAGACCCAGGATAATGCCCAAGTGGCCATTGGAACACCTTCAGGGACCTCGTTTTGTTGGATCTCTTCCACCTGCTTGAGTAGGATTGCTGTTTCTTCGCTGTTATGTTTTGAGCGGACATCATCAGAGTTGAAGGTCGCACCTGGTTTGTATTTTCCGCTTAAATATCCACTTGCCAGCGGAACCCTGGCAAGTACCCCCAGATTTTGATTTTGGCTAGAAGGGAAGATCTGTTCTTCCGGCTTCCTGTCAAGGCGGTTATAGACGACCTGGATGGCACCTGCTTTTACGTCAGAAGCATGATCCGTTTGGTAGCTTTCTTCATTCGATCGCAGTGATATTCCGAGGCTGCGGATTTTTCCTTTTTCCAGTTGCTTATCAAGCATTGTCCATAGTTCGTCATTGTTGAATTCTTCGTCTGTACATGAGTGAGCCTGATACAAATCTATGTAATCTGTTTTTAGAGCTTTAAGTGAAGAATCAAGCTGCTTTATTACTTCATTTACACTCCAGTGCCGGGTCCTTTCGAAATTACCATGGAAATGATGTCCGAATTTTGTTGCCACAATCCAGTCCTCGCGCTTGCTGCGGCTCAAGTAATCCCCAATGAGACTTTCCGATAAGTGATCCCCATAACATTCTGCTGTATCGAGGAAGTTGATTCCTTCTTCTTTTGCTTTTTCCAGGATGGCATCAACTTCATATTGTTTGAAATTCTTGCCCCACTCACCGCCATATTGCCATGTTCCGATTCCGACCACAGATATATCAAGGTTTGTTTTTCCTAAACGTCTGTACTTCATTCCATCACTCCTAGAATATTTTACATCAATCTTATCATTTGGCTGTTTTAAATAAAAATGTGTTGCCCTAATAGAGCAATTTGTTTTCGCAATGATGTAATTCGATTAATTTTAAAGGAATTCAAACACTATTCGAAGAAACTTATATAGATAACGGATTGACAAGGGGGAGTCGCAATGGAAGAAAAAGTATTGAAGGCCATCCAGGATGAATACCCGGAGGATTTTGCGTGGTGTTACGGATGCGGAAGGATGAATGAGCACGGTCACCATTTCCGGACAGGCTGGGATGGAGAGAAAACTGTATCGATCTACAATCCCAAAAAAGAACATATGGCATTGCCAGGATTCGTATATGGTGGGGTGATTGGCTCTTTTGTGGATTGCCATGGTACTGGTTCAGCTGCATTATACCTTCATCGTAAAAATGGATTTGAACCTGGAGACGGGGCCGAACCGCCAAGATTTGTAACGGCATCCTTGCATGTCGATTTCATGAAGCCGACACCTCAAGGAACAGCATTAAAAGCCATAGGTACTGTGCATGAGATCCATCCAAAAAAATATCGGGTTGAAACAGAAGTATATGCTGGTCAGACACTGTGTGCTAAAGGAGAAGTCATCGCAGTTGTGATGCCGGATACATTTACATCCAATTAGGACAAAAAAAGAGGCTGACTCAAGAGGTCGAATAAATACAGCCTTTTGAGTCGCCTTTATTTTTATGAATTATCTTATCGAATGCAAGATACTCAATAGAAATTTGAATATCCATTGCCACATTTTATTGGCCGGTTAGACCAATGGATGCTCCATTTTTCAGTTCTCGCCCGATAAAGTGTCTCCATAAGGCCAATGGATGCTCCATTTTTCAGTTCTCGCCCGATAAAGTGTCTCCATAAGGCGGATGGGTGCCGCATTTTTCCGATCACACCCGATAAAGTGTCTCCATAAGGCCAATGGGTGCCGCATTTTTCCGATCACACCCGATAAAGTGTCTCCATAAGGTCGATGGGTGCCGCATTTTTCCGATCACACCCGATAAAGTGTCTCCATTAGGTCAATGGATGCTCCATTTTTCAGTTCTCGCCCGATAAAGTGTCTTCATATGGTCGATGGGTGCTGCATTTCTGCAGTCACATCCGAAAATATGTCATCATAAGGTGAATGGAAGCCAAATTTTATTATTCCACAGGTTCAAGCATTGTAGTAGGGAGGTATCCTTCTTCTCCGGAATCTTTCAGTTTCACTTTTGTTCGTCTAATATCTCTTTCCAGGATTTCGGCTTCACTGCCTTGCTTGATTTCCTCCACTTTATGATCCTGTACGATCTTGTCTACACCTTCTATATCATTGATTTCAATTAATTGATAGAGCTCGTCATATGCCTCGGGTGTGAGTGCGAGGTAGGCATCCTTTTTAACTGTTGCCATATCGCCGGCCTGAAGTGTATTGTCTTTCACTTCTTGTTCGCTTTCTTTATACGTATCTTTCATGTTCTGGATAATTCCGGGTGCCTCTGCTTTTACTTTCTCGACTGCCTCCTTTGATTTCTCTTCTGTCTCTTCAGCTGCATTCTTTGTTTCTTCCTCTATTTCTTTCACCCCTTGTTCTGCTTCATTACTTTTGCAGCCAGTGATGAGCACGATTGCCAAACTGGCAGGAATGAGCCATTTATTCAATTGTAACGACATAAGTAATATCCTCCTAAAACTACATTTTTATAATTTAGGATACCACTCCGGTTGTCTTATAAAACATTCGCAATTTTGTCGACAAAAGGTATTATATAATCAATAATGACTTTATATAGAAAAAATTGGGGGATTGCATATGAACAAGAAAGCAAGGTTAACACCTTTTGTAACAGCGGAAATGTTCGTTAAGGAACATTTTCCTGACTGCGACGCAGCGCTTTTAGCTGGGAGTGTCACAAGGGGAGAAGCAACGGACACCTCTGATTTGGATATCGTGATATTCGATAAGACTGTTCCAGCAGCATACAGAGAGTCATTAATTGCCTATGGATGGCCAATTGAGGTGTTTGTCCATAATTTCGTTTCTTATAAGCTTTTTTTCGAGAGTGATATTAAAAGAGCGAGACCAAGTTTACCGAGAATGGTTGCGGAAGGAATGGTTATCAAGGAAAGCGATTTTCTTCAAGGGATCATTGAAGAAGCAAAAAGAATGATTGAAATAGGACCAGAGGAGTGGAGCGAGAAGGAGATTGAATTTAAACGATATTTCATAACCGATACGCTTGATGATTTCATTGGGTCTGATAACAAAGCAGAGGAAATCTTCATTGCAGGTACGCTGGCTGAACAGCTTCAAGAATTTGTGTTAAGGACAAACAAGCGATGGGTCGGCAAGTCAAAATGGGTGGTGAGGGAATTAAATCGTTTTGACCCTGTATTCACACAACAATTTGTAGAAGCCTTTTCCCATTATTACAACACAGGTAATAAAAACAAAGTCACAGGATTGGCCGATCAGATTTTAGGACCCTTCGGGGGAAGATTATTTGACGGCTTTTCGATAAAATAAGCAAAAGCAGCCTGCATAATCCGGGCTGCTTTATCTGTTTCTGCCCAATTTCAATTTTCCCTGTTGCAGCTAAGTCTATTAAATACTTCAAGCCTTGAATGAAAATAGAAGCAATAAGGCAGCTATCCCCTGAATACAGAGGCTGAAAAGGGTAAAGAAAACCATCATTTCCTGTTCAGAAACGATATTTTCAGGCAGCCCGCAAATGGCCGGCTTTCTGACTACCGCCCCAAGCATGGTTCCCATTATCGCACTTATGCCGCCGTTATAGATACCTGCGATCAAGGATTGTTCATTCAACAATGAGCCATAAAAATAACCTATCGTGATGCCAAGCAATATGTTAAGCACTCCGACAATTTCAAATTGCGATGGGAAAAGTAGTGTAAGGTTCAGCGAAGCAACCAGTCCCGCTATGCTGCTAGTAAAATAGGAAGCTGAATAACCGAATCTGTCACTAAAAAGTAGTTTCGACCTTCGAAGTTTAAAATAAAGCCATGATCCTATGATGAAATTGATGAAAGTAACGGATATCAATAATATGGTCATACGATAGACGCACCCCCAATTTTACCAACTCAGGTTTTGTAGGCTGAGGAGGCAGCTAAGCAAAAACAGCTGATAATGAAAGCCTCGATCATGATTAAGAACATAACACCTTCCAATGCCGCAGCCCCTACCATAGGCGCCATGATTCCCATCATCAATCCAGTGATAAATCCAGTCAATAATGTTTGATAGTCAAAGAGTTTCCCAAACAAGACGCCTGAAAGACAACCAATAATCACTGATAATAATGTCGCTTCCAAAAAATAAAAAGGATATAGGCTGATAAAGATTATCCCGGTTCCAAGAGCCAAACCGCCACTGGCGACCATGGTTATGTTCATTCCTAAATGATAGCCTATTCGCTTCCTGCGATTGTAGAGAAAAATATATAGTACATATGCAGATAAGAAATTAATTGGGTAAAAAATCACAATCCATTCTGGCATGACGCATCACCTCTACTGTTCAATGTATTCATAATTAAAAATGAGGTGTTTGAATTTTTTGCCAATTATAATGACATTTATGATATTTGCCTCATAAGATAATGGGAAAATCTGTTCGAAAGGAGGCAATTTGTTGAAAACGGGTATGCGCCATTCGGATTATTTGAAAAATCTTTTAGAGCAAAGAAAACATGAAGCCGGGAATATTGATCCAATCCATGAAGTGGGAGATCGCATCACATCCCCGCCTGGTGCGACTTCACTTGAAGAGAATAAAATCATTTCGGAGTACCTGGAACAAAAAAACCTTCAGACATTGGCGAATGCAGTTCCCCAATTTAAAAAATCATTGATTTTAAAGAAATTTTTTAAGATGAAAAGGAACCAGGAAGTAATAGTCTATATGGACCACCAAGCTCATATAAAGGAGATCTTCGGAAAGGTTAGTGCTATCGGAAGGGATTTTGTTACATTGACGAATTTAAAGGAGCGGATATGGATCCCATACAAATCCGTTAGATCAGCAAACTCTCCATCCGGTGTGCCGACTTACGAAGGCGAGCACCAAAATTTCATTTATGATAATGATCTGAAGCGAAAACTGACTACCAATTTTGGTGAGACCGTTGCCAAACGGGAGGTCTTGATTCAGCAATTTTATGAAGAGTCACTTAAAGGAAATCTTGAGAGATATCAAGGAGTTTGGGTAAAGGCGGTTTTACCTGATGAGACTGTAATAGGGAGAATCGCTTCAGTCTCTGACGATTGTTTTTTACTGCAATCCTATGGTTCAAAAAGGGAAATTGCCTTCAGTGATCTTACGTATATTTGTTCTGCCCGCCTTTTTGCACAGTTGATTTTATTGGGGAAGAACATGATTAAGAGTATGTTTAAATAACGATATAAAAAGTTTTATTTACGAAAGGGTGAAGCGGCTTGCATGAGTCACAAATTAAATCTTTAATGCCAACATCCAGTGCTGTAGAGGTAAATGATCCTCTATTTGATTTTTTTAAGGGAGAAATGGGCAATCAAATTCTGATCATTACGGAATCATCACAATTAAATATCCTGGGGCAAACCTTCAGGCCGATTTTTTGCGGCAAAATAGCAGAAGTGGAACCTGGCCATTTAACATTATCTCCTGTTACAGTCAAAATTCTGAATGCACCGTTCCATAAGTTCCCGGTTCCATTATCCATCCCTTTTGAAAAAATCGCCCATTTTACACCAGACATTGATTGCTCGATGAGAATACCGCTAGTTTAATCACTGAGACCAAGGAGGCATTTTTCTTATGTCCACAGATTACTCAAAAATGACAAATGTGAATGAAATCCATGACTCTGCCATTCTAGAACATTTCAGAAATGGAATAGGCCACAAGTCGCTGGTCATTTCGCCATCCTATCCCTATATGTTTGTTGGCACAATCAAGGAATTAATCGGTGATACAGTCAAGATTGATGTGGAAACCACTCACTTTGCACAGTTAGAAAACAGGGAGTGGTACATCCATATTCATAATATTGAGGTTTTCTATATTGAAAGACCTGGTGCACCTGCCATCCCGGAACTTAAAGACTATTAAATCCTAAGAAGGGGGGAAATCCATGTTAAGAAAATATCATGTTGTGGGGATATCTACGAGAATCGTAGTAAATACCTTTGGTGATCACAACCCTAATGGCAGAATATATGTGCTGAAGGAAAATGAAACAAAGCTTAAGGAACTCGTAGGAAAAAACCCATTCAAGCCAATCGACCTTGTTCAACCGTTAACGATTCGCGCGAATGAGGGAGATGTTGTAGAGATCCTCTTTGAGAACCAGCTTCCTTTTTCAGCGGGAATGCACTTTCAGGAAGCTGATTACTATGTTTTGACTTCTGATGGTGCGGATGCTGGCTACAATCCGGATACAACCGCAGAACCCGGTGAGAAAATCCTTTACAGACTCAATGCTAGTCAGGAAGGAATTCATTTCTTCACTGACCTGGGGAATATTTCAAGCACCGAGCAAGGATCCAGTGTTCAGGGTTTGTTCGGAGCACTGCTTGTCGAAAAAAGGGGATCCTCCTGGACAGATCCAGTTACTGGGGGGCCAATCAACAGTGGCGTCTATGCCGATATACACCATCCTTTTCTTCCGTCCTTCAGGGAATATGCCTGGTTTTTCAATGACGAAATGGAGATTAAGGACCTGACCGGAAACCGTCCTTTGAATCCGATGACAAACCAGGAAGCTGAGTCCTTCCATGGAGTGAATCTACGCTATGAACCTATGACAAATCGGAAAAAATTAATAGATGCCGGAGTTGTATGCCCAGACTGTGATTCTGAAGAAGTGCATCATGACTCGTGGGTATTTGGTGATCCAGCTACACCGATTCTCAGGGGGTATGTCGGTGATCCTGCAGTCATAAGGCTGATTCATGGCGGTGTCAAAGAAACACATGTTTTTCATTATCATGTTCATCAGTGGCTGGGGGATTCCAGCAATATGAATGCTGAACTAATCGATGCCCAGTCCATAAGCCCCCAAACTCATTATTCCATTCAACCGCTCTATGGTCTCGGGAGCCTTCACGGTGCAATCGGTGACTCCATCATCCACTGCCACCTGTATCCCCATTTCGGCATAGGCATGTGGGGAATCAACAGGGTTTTTGACACACTGCAGGATGGAAGCCAGTGTTATCCAAATGGTGTCCGAATTCAGGCATTAAAGCCTTTACCAGACCGACCCGCACCGACAAGACCTACTGCTGAAAAACCGGGCTTCCCTAATTTCATACCTGGAAAAGTTGGCTACAAAGCCCCAAGGCCGCCGCTGGGTATTGTCGGTGGCAGGGAAATGACCGAACTGGAGCGGAATGCAGGGATTGAAAACCCTCGTCCGGGGGCTGTTTTCGTTGACCCATGCATTGACCAGGATCCAGTTGTCGTGGAGTTTAATGTCTCTGCAATTGAAATGCCAGTAGTCTATAACAAACAGGGCTGGCATGACCCGAAAGCCAGGTTTTATGTGATGGATGAAGACCTTGACGATGTCCTTTCAGGCAAGAAAGAGCCTGAGCCGCTTGTATTCCATGTTCCTGCTGGTACATGTATACGGATGAATTATACAAATCGCATGCCCCATATTTTAGATGGCGATGCTTTCCAGCTGGTGACAAGGACATATGAAAATGGTTTCCATATTCACTTTGTAAAATTCGATGTTCTCGCCTGTGACGGAGGAAATGTAGGTTGGAATTATGATAGTGCAGTCCTTCCTGGCCAGACGATTCGTTATGAATGGTATGCCGAAACCGAGTTAAAAGCGTTTTTCTTCCATGACCATTTATTTGCCAACTCACACCAGCAGCATGGAGTTTTTGGAGCAGGCGTAATCCAGCCGCGTTTTTCGAAATTCCTTGACTCAAGAACGGGTGAAGAGGTGGATCGTGGTACTCAGATTTCAGTTGAACACCCATTGATTCCGGATTATCGGGACCAAACCCTTTTTGTCCATGACTTTGCCCTTTTATTTGACAAAAACGGTCGACCCATCCAGCCGCCAGATTATCCTGGATCAGAGGATGACCCAGGTGTCTTTGGTGTTAACTTTAAAAATGAACCGCTGAAATTCAGGCTTGGTGAAGATTGCGATCCTGCTTATTCCTTCAGCTCTTATGTTCACGGGGACCCTGTGACACCGATTTTAAGGGCGTATGAAGGAGACCCAATCAGGATCAGGCTATTGCAAGGAGCCCATGAGGAATCGCACAGCTTCAATATTCATGGTTTAAGATGGAAAGAAGAGCGGCCTGACCTGGGTTCATCCATGAAAGCGCAGCAGCATATCGGGATTTCGGAATCCTTTACATTTGAGACTGAAATACCAGGCTCAGGTGATTATCTATGGGCATTTGAGGATGAGGAAGATGTATGGCTCGGGACATGGGGGTTAATCCGAGCGTACAGCGGGAAAATAGACGATTTGATCGTATTGGCTGACCGCGAGCCGCCAAAAGGGCCAGGTGAAACTCCAAAGCCTACGGGTAAACCGCCTGAGAAAGCAAATCCTCTGTCCAGTCTCCCTCCAGGCGCTTATCCTGGTTCACCAGTCAAGAAGTTCGAGGTAGTCGCATTCCAGACACCGATTAAATATAATTCTTATGGCGATCATGACCCATATGGAATTATTTTTGCATTAAAAGAGGATGTGGAAGATATCCTATCAGGCAAAAAGAATCCCGTGCCACTTATCCTGAGGGCGAACGTGGGTGACCTTGTTGAAGTAACCCTGACAAGTGAGTTAAAGAAGGAACTCTTTCCTTTTCCAGACGGAATCCATCCGTACCCGCCTGTTAAAGAACAATCCTATTATCCTCCCTCACTAAGGATTTCACTTCATACCAGCTTGTTGAACTATGATGTAAAGACTTCAAGCGGAGATACTGTTGGATACAATCCTGACCAGACAGTTGGTCCTGGCGAAACAATCACGTATAGATGGTTTGTAGACGGACAGTTCGGAATGTGTTCGATGTGGGATATGGCCGATCTCCGGAATCACCGTTCATTTGGGACATTCGGTGCATTTATTGCTGAATCGAGGTTTACATCTTACCTTGATCCTCACAGCATGGAAAAAATAAATACAGGCGAAAATGTGATTCTTCGTCATCCGTTACTGCCGGCAACAAGAGAATTTGTCCTCATATTACACGATGGTGTAAGGCTGGAGGATAAGAATGGTAAAGTCATCATTGATCCGATGGATGGAGTGATACCAGATACTGAGGTACTCGAAGAGGTCGATACGTACGATTATGGGTCAAGGGGATTTAATTATCGAAGTGAGAGGCTGATCAATCGATTCAGGGAACACCCAGTAATGCACGAACTCTTCTCTTCAGAAATTTTCGGGGATCCCGCTACCCCTCTATTCGAAGCTTATCCGGGTGAGCCAGTGGTAATACGAATTACCACACCAGCAGAAAGGCGAAGATCGCATACCTTCCACTTGCACGGACATTATTGGAAGTTCGATAGTAAGGATCTTGATTCACGAATCCAGTCTTTTTTGGGTCATATGATAACGGGGCATACTGATGATTTGCGTTTGATTGGTGGAGCAGGAGGACTATTCAATTTACCTGGGGATTACTTGTACCGCTCTGGCAATATCCGTTGGGACATAGAATTGGGAATGTGGGGAATCTTCCGGGTCCATAAGGATTCGAAAGAAAACCTGCCCCGTCTTGAGGAAGTTGAAGGGGAGTGGGACGATGAAAAAGAGGCATAAAATTGAAATCCCGGCCGAAGAGTCTTCAAGCCAGGAAGTATTGGAAAGCAGTTCCTCATCGAGAACCGGTCCTAAAGACGATTTTTGTCTCCCGGACGATTGTCCTGACGTAATCGAAACTCCGAGATTCCCATCTCCAACATCTTGTTTGCCGGAAGGAAGGCTGCATGAACTGGAAGAAAAAATTGACGGAGCCAATCGCATGCTTTTAGATCTGGGTCTTTCAAATGAGCAGTCCGAACTCGGGCGCAGGATTTTATTTGATGGCCTGGCAGGGGAAATGGTAAAAATCAAGATCAGGTGTTCTGATTCAGATGGGAACCAATCAGGTGAAAGTACAGAATCTATCGAAGAAGTAATAAACAAGAAGTCATCGACGAAAAAAAGGCCCAAAAAGAAACGGCTGGCGAAGAAGAATAACTTGAAGCGCAAGCATAGGCTGAAAAAGAAAAAGTTGAGCAAGAATTTTCTTGAAGGATTTGTACAATTAGTTGGCAGTGATTTTGTTCAGATCCAGAAGAATGGAAAGATGTATCTAATACCGTTCCGAAGTACATGTCTCGTCTTATCTAAAAAGCCATATCAGCCTCCAAAATCCCATACTCCACTAGCAGATATTGAACCATGTTTTCGAAGGGAACTGACTTACAATTTTGGAGAAACCGTCGCTGGAGATCCCGAATTGGTCCAGATTTTTTTCAGGATTAAGTTATCGATGTACCTTAAGACATTTGCAGATCAAAAAGTTACGATTTATACAAATACAGGCAAGGAAACAGGACTTTTAAAAGGTTGTGAAAACAGCAAAATCCATCTAGTCAGCCAAAGTGACCAGGAGATCGAAATACCTTTTTCCTCGTGCTGCTACCTGAAAAAAATGAAAAACGCCTGAGTTCTGCTCAGGCGTTCTCTTCTTGATCCATTTCAAACCAGTTGATTGTATCGAAAGGTATCATCCTGTATTTCTTTTTAGAGTGTTGTTTGCATTTATGGAGAGCCATCTCCACAAAATCAGTTCCTACGAAGGTCAGCCTGCCGTGAATCTTATTAAAGTGATCGTCACAATCCGTCCCAATGACAACATTGCAGCCGATATATCCTCGCAAGACTGCAGCCATTTTATTGCGCAATCCACCCAAACGAACGCTGAAATGCCTGCTGCATAGCTCCCGGTCTGCGAAATTATAGCGACGGTCAAATATTACGGGTACACAATCATCTTTATAGCTATGGCAATATTGATTCGAACTGGATTCCAGCTGTTCATTTTCCGCTGACCCACAAGAGACAGGAAAGTCAGGATTTTGGCACTCTGGGTGATCCTCATCATGATGCTGCTCAAATAATTCACGGCTTCTAGAAAAATAAGCCTCAATATCCATCTGTATCCTCCTTTTTGATTTTACGTAGGTGCCTGTATTCATTTTATTCCTGCAAAATTATTTTGAATGAGCAAGATGCCCTGTTAGAGAACTTGACCATATAAACTATCTTGTTAGGGCCTTGTAAAAGTAAAAAGTAATGGAATAAAAATATCTTTTAATCTATAAAATGTATGGTAAAATGAAAATGTCAAAATTACATATTCCGTTCTTGCGGAAGAGGTTCTAGCTACCCTCTCAAAAAAACTAAGGGAAAACAGTACTGCTGTCTTAGTGGTGCTGTTTTTTCTGTTGTAAAGGAGTTTTTTTAATGAAAAAGGAAAAAGCAGTTGTTGTGTTCAGCGGCGGACAGGATAGTACAACGTGCTTGTTTTGGGCCATGAGGGAATTCGAAGAAGTTGAGGCAGTTACTTTCGATTACAACCAGAGGCACAGGACAGAAATTCAATGCGCAAAAGAAATCGCAAGCGAGCTCGGGATCAAGCATCATGTTCTGGATATGAGTTTGCTTAACCAGCTTGCGCCAAACGCGCTTACCCGGAATGATATTGAAGTAAAGGAAGGGGAAGATGGAAATCTGCCTACGACCTTTGTGCCGGGGAGAAATTTATTATTTTTATCCTTTGCAGGCGTGCTAGCTAGTCAAGTGAACGCTAAACACATCATAACAGGTGTGTGCGAAACGGATTTCAGCGGCTACCCGGATTGCAGGGATCAATTCATTAAATCGTTGAATGTGACTCTTAATCTATCAATGGACCAGAACTTTGTCATTCATACACCATTGATGTGGCTGAACAAGGCTCAAACCTGGAAGTTGGCTGATGAACTGGACGCTTTTGAATATATCAGGACAAAAACACTGACTTGCTATAACGGAATCATTGCAGAAGGATGCGGGATATGCCCATCTTGTCAGCTAAGGAAAAATGGTCTTGCCGAGTACCTTGAGACAGTCGGAAAAAAATGAATAATAGATAAAGATTTTAATAGACGGAGGTAAAATCATGAGGATCTTTTTATACTTAATTTCAATTATAACGGCAAATGTGATTACAGCTGCGCTTGCACCGCTTCATTTCGGCATGTTCATCGTACCGATGGGAACATTGCTAATAGGGGCTACATTCATTTTTCGAGATCTTGTACAAAATAAGTATGGGCGTAAGAAAACTTATATGTTCATCGGTCTGGCTCTTGTCCTGTCAGCCATCGTATCTTTTCTTCTAGGCGATACACTTAATATAGTCGTTGCCTCTGCATTAAGCTTTGCTGTCGCCGAAACGACTGACACAGAGATTTATACACGGCTCAAGCTGCCAATGAGCTGGAGAGTATTCTACAGTGGTTTGGTCGGCGGCCTGCTTGATTCAATCATTTTCGTCATAATTGGCCTTAGCCCGCTTGGTGCAAACTTCCTTCCATGGGAAGCGGTACCCGCGGCAATTCTAGGCCAGGTTATCGTTAAAACCATCATTCAGGGAATGGGAGCTGTTTTGCTTAACCCGATTCATAACATTTTTAATAATAAAGCGATGTCTAACTAGGATAAAAGGTGCCGATCTATTGATCGAGCACCTTTTGTTTGATTGGGATGAATTTTGCAGGAGTTATGTTACCCGCGTCTCCTTCGAGATCCCGTTGCTTTATTTTAGGAACAGATATGCCGGATTGGGTTGTTTGGCTTTCCATATTAGTGATTATTTCATTTTTAATTACAATAACAAGAATGAAAATAATCAGCAGCAAGCCCAGGGAACTGAATGCTACCCATGGTGCACTCTTAAGAGTCCAGAAATTTTGTCCTGTAAGGCCCGCAAGTTCATTGGTAATGCTTTTAGGATAATGCGTATTATATATCTTTTCCTCATGACGTCCACCGAGAAAGAGCTGGAATAGAGCTAATCCCATCAAAATCTGCAATGTTTGTAGAACCTGTTGGACAATTAATAAGACCAAATGCGGTTTTAAATGAGGCAGGATTTGTATCTTTATAATATGAAATTTACTTCCCCCTAACAGTGCTGAACTTGTCACGTATGATTTCGTGCTGATTTCTTTCACTAAATCTGCGGTGAAGAAAAATACCGCCGGAAAGCCGAGAAGGAATAATACAATCAACTGGTATTCGATTTTGACGATAACGGGTATTTCGTTAAAAGTAAATATGACAGCATCCATTAAAATCACAGCGAGCAGCAGTAAAGGAATATATTGAAACGGCAGGAAGAAAGCCTGGACAAATGGTTTAATGAAGGGTGCCCATGTTTCCGTGATTATTCCCATTGCTGCACCGAGTGCTACTCTTGCTAGAGATACAATCAATACGGCCGCGATGGTATATTTTAAACCATCAAGGATCAATAGCAAATTATCCCGTCCATCACGGTCAGTCCCCAGGATATATTCTTTACTAGGTGGATAAGGCGGATTTTCCAGGACGTTTCCGTTGTTGTCATATAGTTGGTCAAGCATCGAGCGATAATCCTCCGGACCGATATAATCGTATAAAATACTGGCGATCAATAAGACCAGCAAGATCCCAAGGCTGATTTTCGTTCTTTGATATGTTCGCAATCTCATAACTGGAATTCTCCTCTTTTCCTGATCACAGTCTGTCTGACTACTAGTTTCATAAGAGACTCGAATATGATTATTGGGAGAATCAAAATGCCAATTCCATAGATTAGCGGCAATACATGTTCACCCCTGAAAACCTGATAAAGAATCTGGTTTGTAAGAGTCATCTCATAATGGTACATATGCTCAACCAGGATCAGGTTGGAGAGCAGCATATAAAGAATGATCCGGAATTTAAGAGTTAAAACTGGCAGGATATTCCGAAGTATGTAAGCAAAATATAAGTAGGACCTGGATAAACCCTTGGAAAATCCTAAATGAACGTAATGAGCATGTTCCTCCTCTTCCATACATTTTATGAGATATAAGCCATAAAGGATGGCAGGCAAGAAAGATGTAACGATGACAGGAAATGCTATTGGTTGTGAAGATCCAAAGCCGTACATAGGAAAAATTTTAAAGTTAAATTCCTTCAACAGATAGATATTCATCATATTTATAATGAAAATAAACAGAAGATCGGGAAGCCCTTCAAAATGATCCAAAAAATGATGCAATCTTTTCCTTAGCTTTATAGGCGATAGTATGACCAGGAATCCGATCATACTACCCAGTAGGATGATTGTAGCCAGTGATATGCCAAGTACCTGATAAGAATTCACAAATCCATCCAAAACATTAGGGTTTTTTGCGTAATCTAAAACACTGTTGAAGCTGAAATCTAATAATTGACTGAAGATCATTTGAAATTGCTGCAGAAATCCATCAATCGATAGTGCTAAATGTTCACCATTCTTTCTATCAAAGTTAAATAATGCTGTGAAAGAAAGTAGAGACGCTATACCAAGCAAGGAAGTTCCTATCAATGCCAAACTATAAAGTGCTTTAGTTATGGCTTTCTTTAGTAGCCAAAATCCATTTTTCATAGTTATTCTCCTTCCAGACTTATTAAATTTCTTCCTTGTGGTAAAAAAATCCTTTTTTCGCAATGAGATTTTTTTTGATATAAAATGCCTTTAAATATCCCCACTTTGACGTTGTTGGCAAATTAAGCACTTGTTCGGCAAGTAACTTCTCGGATTTCCAGTTCCTGTTAAATAGTAACTCTGTTAACAATCTGTGCTGATTCTCGATTTCATTAGCGGAGAATTTCCGGTTGTTGTATATAGAGGATGCTTAAGAAGCGGAAATAAGCGGATATATTCGGTTAACAGCTATAAAAAAGACAAAATCCAATGTTTTGGATGAAATAAACGGAAAAACGACCCTTATTTTCAAGGAATTAAGGGTCGTTTCCAAATTAAGCGGAATTTCTCCGTTTATTATCACATTATATCTTCAATTTTTTCAAAAGGATTCTTTCGATTGTTTTCCAAGGAAGGAAGTTCTTTAACTGAATCATGTTCTTGACACCTTTTCCAATAGGGTATCTTAGGGTTGGTGTGTTTTCGTTTGATGCAATTTGCGCTGCAAGCCTTGCAACATCGTGCGGATTTCCATAAGAATCTTGGCCGGTTGTTAGTATTTTTAAGATGGAGTCTTTCATTAACTCATATGGTGACTCATTGGATAATGATACATTTTCGATACTTTGCCATATGTTTGTTTTGTATGAACCGGGTTCGATAAGGACTACATCTATTCCCAAGGGTTTTAGCTCTAGCCTTAAGCTTTCACTGTAACCCTCAAGAGCATGTTTTGAAGAAACATAGGCAGACAATCCTGGGAATCCAAATCTTCCGCTGATGCTGCTCATATTTATGATTCTACCTGATCCTTGCTTACGCATGTAAGGAAGGATTGCGTTTGTGACGGCAATAACCCCAAAAAAGTTCGTTTCAAATTGTGTTCGATATTCACCCACTGAAAGTTCCTCGGAAAATCCCCCCTGAGCATAGCCAGCATTGTTAACGAGCAAATCCACAGAATCAAGGCATTGTATGTACTCTTTGAATTTCTCGATCGTTTCGTGCCTTGTTACATCCAATTGATAAATGGTAATCTTGTCTTTCACTTCTTCAGCTTCTGCAAGTTTCAGCAAGTGTTCTTTTTTATTGAGGTTTCGCATAGTTGCGATTACCTGGAAACCGGTTTTAGCCAGTTCGATGGCAATCAATTCTCCGAAGCCACTAGAGGAGCCTGTCACAATTGCTGTTTTCACAATTTTTCACCTTCTTATGTCTCTTTTGACCAATATTACAGGTAAAAGGTTAATTTGAACATGAATTAATGTATCTTTCCAGCGATCATGGAAAAAATCTAATATTGTGGATTTTCCTAAAAAAGGAGCATGGCCTATGACAAAGTTAGACACATATAAGCTTTTAAATCTTATTGAAAATGTATATCCGCTTGTAACATTCAAAAATGATACGGTACTGAGGTGGATGGCCTGCTGTGAATTGATGGATTATGGCATCGTATTCAAGAAACTGGCACTGCATATGAGGAAGAACCCTTATCCTCCTACTTTTGATGAGATCCTCATTAACTCAAGTGGCAGTGGCAGCTATTTTGGATGGATGGATGAGTATTCAATCAGGGCTAAAAATGTGGCTCCAAGAAAAAACGCCTGGTTTAAAGAAGATAAATTCTAAAAACATGAATTTCGTGTTTAATTTTGAATTTTAAGTGGTACTTTTTCAGGTGAAAAGTGATTACTTCAGTAAAAGGGGGGTTAACTATCTTTAAGAAGACTTTACCTACATATCTCTTTTTTATCGAATAAATGGCTGAATAAAAAAATATCAACAAATATTATTACCTGGTCACAAAAGAAAAACGTTGTTAAATCAAGGATTTAAAGAAGAAAATTATCAAAACATGACATTTATCATGTGTCATACATGACACCTGCTACTGCACAGAATCCTTTCCCTTATTTATAATTTGGTTAACTAACAAATCCGAAAGGGGAATTAATATCAAGATGGCAACTCACAACGCAAAAGAACTTAGAAAACAGGTCGCCCCTTATGAAAGTTCTAACATTAAAGATAGTATCATTCAAATAATCAATACGGTCATTCCATTTTTAGTTTTATGGTTTCTGGCCTACCAAAGCCTTGAGATTTCCTATTTGTTAACTCTTGGAATCGCTGTTCTTGCAGCTGGTTTCATGATCCGGATTTTCATTATCTTCCATGACTGTACGCATCATTCATTTTTCAAAAATCGTACAGCAAATAAAGTGGTTGGTACGCTCACCGGTGTTCTGACATTGTTCCCTTATAGCCAGTGGGGCCATGAACACTCTGTCCACCACGCAACAAGCAGCAACTTGGACAAGCGTGGGACAGGCGACATTTGGGTATTGACAGTTGACGAATATATGGCTGCTCCAATGTGGAAAAAACTTGCATACAGAATGTACCGCAATCCATTTGTGATGTTTGTACTCGGGCCGATATATATCGTTTTGATTACGAACCGTTTCAACCGGAAAGGTGCGAGGATGAAGGAGCGCTTGAACACCTATCTAACGAATGTGTTGATCTTTGGAATTTCTGGTCTTTTGATATGGGCTATTGGCTGGAAAGCATTCTTAATGGTAGAAGGTCCAATCTTCTTCATCGCTGGAATGTTTGGCATCTGGTTATTCTATGTACAGCATACTTTTGAGGATTCATATTTCGAAGCCGATAAGGATTGGGAATACTTGCGGGCTGCTGTCGAGGGTAGCTCATATTATCAGCTTCCTAAAGTGCTTCAGTGGATTACTGGTAACATCGGCTACCACCATGTGCACCATTTAAGCCCTAGGGTTCCAAATTATAAGCTTGAAGAGGTCCACAAGAATACTAAGCCTTTGCAAAATGTGCCGACAATCACACTTTCTACAAGCTTAACTTCATTGAAATTCCGTTTGTGGGATGAAAAGAATAAGCAGTTTATCAGCTTCAAGGAAATGAAAGCCTATAAGCACAATGGTAAATTAACTGCTCAGACAAAGCCTGAACTATAATCACAACTCCCCTTGGTCCAGTATGATTCATACTGGAATAAGGGGAGTCATTTTTTGTAAGCTGTCAGATTTTACATATGTTAAAATAAGAGCAGATACGTATAAAAGGGCTATTTTCCCATTAATTATTGTTTGAATATTTTTCTTCTCTCGCCGTTAACAAGAGGTGGATGCTCTTTTTAAGGTGATATTAGGTGGAGGAAGCAACAGGGTTTGCGGAAAGAGCCATAAAAAAGAGGTTTGATATGATCAAAAAGTTTTTTAATTCGCTTAGGATTACGGGGATTTCTCCATACATCTGGACCATTCTAGGAATACTGCCTTTTTACTTCATTTGGCAGATGCCAACGACGGTAGGCAAAGTTGTCGGTATCATTCTGACTCTTTTGTTCTTTCTCGTCTATTGGCTCGCCTTTATTTCAAAAGGCTGGACGGTATATCTTTGGACTTGTATTTTGATAGGTATTTCAATTGCGTCAACAAGTTTGTTCAGTTACATATATTTCGCTTTTTTCATTGCATATTTCATTGGGAACATCAAGGACCGGATTCCATTCCTGGTTCTGTATTTCATCCATCTAGTTGGGACTTCGATTGTGATCAATTTTGAAATTGTCCTGCAAGAAGACTTTTTCATCAGACAGCTGCCGATCATCGTGATTGTATGGATTGGTGTCATCCTTCTTCCGTTCAGTATCCATAACAAAAACGAACGAGGAGAGCTGGAAGAAAAGCTTGAGGATGCGAACAAGCGGATCTCAGAGTTGGTTAAACTGGAAGAGCGGCAAAGGATAGCCCGTGATCTGCACGATACACTCGGCCAAAAGCTGTCTTTGATCGGACTGAAAAGCGACTTAGCGAGGAAGCTGATCAATAAAGATCCTGAACTGGTAAAAGAAGAATTGAAAGATGTCCAGCAGACTGCCAGGACGGCTTTGAATGAGGTAAGGAAAATGGTTGCTGAAATGAGAGGAATCCGGGTCCGTGACGAACTGGTTCACGTCAGGCAGATGCTAAAAGCAGCTGAAATCGAGTTTATCGGCAATGAAGAGGAATTCAATCTCAATAATGTGTCTTTGCTATCTGAAAACATCTTGAGTATGTGTTTAAAAGAGGCCGTGACGAATATTGTTAAGCATAGTAAGGCATCAGCGTGCAGCATATCCATAAAGCAAAGTGAACAGGAATTGTTTGCGCAAGTAAGCGACAATGGCGTGGGGAATATTGCCGACGAAGACTTATATAAAGGGAGCGGTCTTCAGGGAATGCGGGAAAGACTGGAATTCGTGAATGGCACACTCGAGATTCTTTCTGAAGATGGAACAACTCTAGTAATCAAGATACCAAAAGTATTGAAACAAACTGGCAGGGAGGATCTGATATGATTAAAATTGTCATTGCGGAGGACCAGCGCATGCTCCTGGGGGCATTAGGCTCTCTGTTGAGTCTTGAGGATGATATGGAAGTTGTGGGCAAGGCGAGCAACGGAGAGGAAGCTGTTGCTCTTGCAAAAGAGCTTAAACCGGACGTATGTGTCATGGATATTGAAATGCCTGGGAAAACAGGGCTGGAAGCAGCGGAAGAATTGAAAGGCCTGGGATGCAAGGTGATTATACTGACAACTTTTGCGCGTTCTGGATATTTTCAGAGAGCGTTGAAAGCTGGTGTGAGCGGGTACTTATTAAAGGATAGTCCATCTGAAGAGCTTGCAAGCTCGATTCGCAGCGTAATGGGGGGAAGACGGATATACGCCCCTGAACTGATGGACGATGTATATAGCGAAGAAAATCCGCTGACTGACCGGGAAATGGAAGTGCTTGGGCTCGTTGCCGACGGGAAGAATACGAAAGAAATTGCAGGAGAATTAAGTATTACGACAGGTACCGTCCGTAATTATATCTCAACGATCTTAGATAAGCTTCAAGTGACCAACAGGATTGAAGCAATCACTCAATCAAAGGAAAAAGGATGGTTTAAGTAATAAGAAGAGCCTGTAATCAGGCTCTTCTTATTTATAGAATACCTTATCGACATTATACTTGGCTTTAAGTACGTTGATGGCATAGGTTTCATAAATTTCTCTGTCTACCGGATCGACCACTGTAATGACAGCAATCTTGTTGACTTCATGACGATGGTTTTTGATAGGGGATACATTATCCTCAAAATGTTTTTTTACGCGTGGTCTAAGCTTGCGGGCTTTCCCTACGAACATCAATTCGTCGTCCGCGTTGAAAAACAAGATGATTCCGCCTTTATCCCTGGGAATACGGTGGTAATCGGTAAAACCATATTCGCTGCTGATGACCGCTTCAACCTTTTCTCCTAATTGCTTGCTTCGTGTGATGACTACATCTGGTGCTGGCAGTTCAATTTTAATCACTTTTAATCACTTCCTATTCTTCAATTAGTAAATCGTACCACAGGCAAAATTTAAAATCCACATAATAATATTATTTTACCCAAACAGACAAAGCCTGACGCATAATGTACAGGACGGACGGTCGAACGGAAGACTTATGAAGAGGAATCAGCCCGCATAAGGGTACGATACCGAAATTTCTTGATCAAGAGACTTCTTTAGGTATATGAATCAATCCAGGCTTGATATTTTCCTTCACTAAAAGCAATAATGATAAGGATGGTCGGTAAAATTCGGCCTTTTAAAGAAAGCAGGGATTAAATTTGAATCAGTTTAGATCACTAGGCATATCAGAACTACTTGCAGAAACACTTAACCAGCAGGGAATTTCCAATCCAACACCAATACAGGAAAAAGCAATACCGCTATTGCTCGATGGCAACGATGTTATTGCACAATCCCAGACGGGTACCGGAAAAACCTTTGCTTTTGTTCTGCCTATACTGGAAAAAATCGATATTAACCAATCTAATATACAGGCCCTGATTGTAACTCCTACTAGAGAGCTTGCATTGCAAATTACACATGAAATCAAAAAACTGATTGAGGGAATAGAAGGAATGAATGTGCTTGCTGTATATGGCGGGCAGGATGTAGAATCACAGCTTAAAAAGCTTAAGAAGAATATTCATATTGTCATCGGTACTCCCGGCAGATTGCTTGACCATATCCGCAGGGAAACGGTTGATTTTTCAAATGCAGCTTTTCTTGTACTGGATGAGGCTGACCAAATGCTTCACATTGGTTTCCTGAATGAGGTTGAAGAAATCATCAAGCAGACCCCTAAAACTAGGCAAACCTTACTTTTTTCAGCGACAATGCCGGATGAAATCAAACGGTTAGCAAAAAAACATATGTTCAAACCAGAATATATCCAGGTTCAGAAAAACCAGGCCCCGCTGGAAAATATTAAACAAATTGCCATTAGTACAACTGACCGGGCAAAACAGAATGATCTAATCGAATCACTTAGATTATATCAGCCTTTTTTAGGCGTGATTTTTTGCCGTACGAAAAGAAGGGTTAGCAAGTTGAATGACGCTCTGAAATCGAACCATTTTAATTGTGACGAGCTTCATGGGGACCTTTCACAGGCAAAAAGGGAACAGGTGATGAAAAAGTTCCGTGAAGCTAAGATCCAGTACCTGATCGCAACAGATGTTGCGGCAAGGGGGCTTGATGTTGAAGGTGTAACACATGTGTTTAATTATGACATTCCCCTGGATACTGAGAGCTATATCCATCGAATCGGGCGAACCGGCAGGGCCGGCAGTGAAGGGCTTGCTTTAACATTTTATTCGCCAAAGGATAGGCCCTTGTTGGACCAAATCGAAACAGAGCTCAACTTAAGAATTGAAAAGAAAAACATGGGGAACGCCAAGAGAAGTGATTCCCAAACGGATGATGATCGTACCGGCAAAAAAAGTAAACAGAGATCGGGTGATTATAAGGGTAAGAATACTCGGTCAAGAAGACGGGATGATCACAACCCTGAAAGGGATCACCGGGGTGAAAAAATAAGTAAAGATCCAGGTTCGAGAAGAAGGTCGGAAGATAGACGCGAAGCTCGATATGATGGTCCAGGCCGAAGAGAGAGGGAGCAGCCTTCATCAAGACGTGAACGTAGAAACCATACTGAAGGGCAGCAATCTAGTCTTTCTCGTTCAGGTGGAAGGATGAGTGATGAAAAAGCAAGAAGAAGTACTGGAGAAAGACCTACCCGGGAAAGACAGGGCAGAGAGCGACAGAGTTCCAGCTCTCCAGGAGGCCGAACAGCCAGAAGAGGCGGTTCAAGCAGCCGCAGAAGCAGGTAGCAGATATAAAAACAGACCGCAGGTAATTTATCTGCGGTCTATTTGTTCTGCATTTTTCCAACCGGATTTTTTAGGATCGTCTTGTTTAATGCTGCTTATTTGGAAGCTTGTCACTTGGGTTATCTTTTCCCTGACGCTTTCTATTCTGTTCGTCTTTCCTTTGTTTATCATGAAGTTTCTGAACAAATTCGTTGGTATTCTCCATTCATATACCTCCTGTTATAAATGACTCGTCGTTACTTTTTCCATTACTGAATCAAATCATTCATGAAAATAGACTCCGATAGGGTAAAATAGGAGTTATAAATTGCCTTGTAAGGAGGGACATCTGTGGAAATAAAAGATATTTACGGCAATTTACCAGGGCTTGAAACGGAGCGTCTGGTCTTAAGAAAAATCAGTTATGAGGATATTGACGATATACATACATATGCTTCCAACCCTGAAGTATCGAAATATGTTTTCTGGGAGGCGCATGAAACAAGAGTGGCGACTGAAGACTATGTAAAGATGATTCTAACTCTTTATGCAGAGGGGAAAATTGCTCCATGGGGCATTCACTATAAGGAGGATAACAAACTGATCGGCACGGTAGACTTTGTTTCCTGGTCGACGCAGCATAAGACTGCAGAAATTGGTTATGCTCTGTCCAAGAATTATTGGGGAAGAGGAATTGCTACTGAAGCAGTTAAAGAACTGATCCGGTTTGGAATGAGTGAAATGGATCTAGTCAGGATACAGGCCAAAAGCCTTGTAGCCAATATAGGTTCTGAGCGTGTAATGGAAAAGGCTGGAATGACATTCGAAGGCATCTTAAGGAAGTTCATTTATGTGAAAGGCGCCCATTATGACGTGAAAATGTACGCAATCATAAAAGAAGACGTTCAAAGTTGAGCGCCTTTTGATTAACTGTTGTGGTTATCTTTGCTAAAGATATACACTCTTGCGTTTTCGGCTCTATTAAATTTAGGGCCTGAAAACCCTCTCTTCATTAACTCCTTCCTCATGAACATCATGATTCCTCCGTGGCCAACTATCAGAATGTCTTCACCGTGAACCATTGCTTGATCAAGAACCTTGTTGATTCTCGTGATAACTTCTTGTTTACTTTCCTTTTGTGATTTATGTCCCAAAAACCAGGCTATCCTAATTAATGTGACATGAAGCCAGAGGGGCAGACGAATTTCAGTATGAATGACAGGATAAAGCGTCATCTCCCGCAGGTCCTCCATGAAAATGATATCTCCTTCAAACGCTTTGGATGCAGTTAATTTAGCTCTTTCCAAATCACTTGAGTAACATTTAAGCCACTTTTCATTCTGATGATGTATTTCAACTTCCTCCACTCGGGATTGATCATATTCCTTTTGCCAATTCAGAAGCTCCTGGGAAGTGACGAGCTTATTTGGATACCCTAATGTCACTTTAAAATGCCGTAACAATCCAATTTTCATATTGTTCACCCTAAACAATGTAGTATCTTACTTTAATTCACCAAATACCTTCATAATACCTTCCTGAAATTTTTGTGTTAGTTCTAGAGAAATTGAGGAACTTTAAAAAATAAGGAGGTGTCTGCATTGCCAAGAGGAAAAGAACTTGAACAGTTGCCTATGGCTAACACTTTGCCCGGTATGGGAGAAGACCGCAGTAAATTTGACCGTGATATCCTAACAGGTATCACCACTGATGTAAGACCAAAGCCTTCAAAAGTAAAGGAAGAACAAAAAGGTAAGAATTATTAAAGTGAACTTGAAGGCATTTTGCCTTCAAGTTTTTTGTGCTTTTCTCAGAAACCGGTTGATAATAAACGGAAAGCATACTATTATGGAATGGGTAACGTAAACGTTTACGTAAAGGGTTTGATTGAAATGAGCTATACAATTAAAGACGTAGCAAAACATGCAAATGTCTCGATTGCTACCGTATCAAGGGTCCTCAATGGACTGAGCGGCTATTCAAAAGCAACTGAAGAAAAAGTCCTTCAAGCGATTAAAGAGCTTGAATATCAGCCCAACGCAATCGCCCGCGGGTTAATCAGTAAGAAATCCAATACGGTTGGAATTTTATTTCCTGAAGTGTCGAGCCAATTTTCAGCAAAGATCTTGCGGGGCGTGGAAGAAGCGGTCCATCGTCTTGGTTCGAGTGTAATTGTCTGCAATACGGCATCACATGGACAGAGAACAATGAAATATTTACAGCTCTTATCCGAAAAAAGGGTGGACGGGATTCTGTTTGTCAGTGAAAGCATCACAGAAGAGTTTTATAAAACTCTTGATTCGATGAAAATACCAGTTGTGCTTATCTCAACTGAATCTTATCAATATCCTTTCCCTTTCGTGAAGGTCGATGACAAGCACGCAGCTTTCACTGCCACTGATTATTTAGTAAGAATGGGGCATAGTAAAATCGGGATGCTGGGCGGAAATAAAGAAGATCTCATAGCCGGCCAGCCGAGAATAGATGGTTATAAGCAAGCGTTGGCACAAAGTGGACTTCCTATAAATGAGCAAAGCATCATCCATTCACTAGGGTTTTCGTTTAAAGATGGTTTTACAGGCCTGCCCAAACTCCTTGAACAGTCCTCCGATTTGACTGCAATCTTCGCTGCAAGCGATGCATTGGCTCTGGGCGCCATATCTGCTGCATATAAACTTGGTGTTAAAATACCGGATGAACTTTCTATTATTGGCTATGATAATCTGCCGATCGCTGAAATGGCGATACCGCCACTTACTACCGTAGCACAGCCTTTGGAAGAAATGGGGATGGTCGCAACAGAAATGCTTTTTTCGATGATGGAACAGGGCAGAAGGGTTGAAAGTCGGATCCTGCCACACTGTGTGATTGAGCGGGAAAGCGTAAAAGAAATAAAACCCATATGATACGTAAGCGTTTACCTAGGCAAATATCGCATAATTTACTCCTTTTCATAGTTATCCTCTATTTTGAAGAGGTCGCTTAATTGAAATGGAATCGAGAATGCGGAATTTTAAGAAGAGAGTCTTTATAAATAAAACTAATTTGGAGTGGTTTTTTTGAAAAAGCATTGGTGGAAGGAATCAGTCATTTATCAGATTTACCCTAGAAGCTTTATGGATTCCAATGGAGATGGGATAGGAGATATCCCTGGCATTATTTCAAAACTTGACTATTTAAAAGACCTGGGAGTAGATGTTATCTGGCTTTCTCCAGTATATAAATCTCCTAATGATGATAATGGATATGATATCAGTGATTATCGCGAAATCATGGATGATTTCGGAACGATGGAAGACTGGGAGCTTTTATTAAAAGAGATGCATGACAGAGGACTGAAACTGATTATGGACCTGGTTGTTAACCATAGCTCGGATGAACACCATTGGTTCGTAGAATCTAGAAAGTCTAAAGACAATCCTTATCGAGACTATTATATTTGGAGACCTGGGAAGGATGGAAAGGAGCCAAATAACTGGAAATCTACATTTAGTGGTTCTGCCTGGCAGTACGATGAAAATACAGATGAGTATTTCCTGCATATCTTCAGTAAGAAACAGCCTGATTTAAACTGGGAAAACCCAAAACTTCGCCAGGAAATTTACGATATGATGAAATTCTGGCTGGACAAAGGCATTGATGGATTCAGGATGGATGTCATCAATTTCATTTCAAAAGTAGATGGCCTTCCTGATGCACCTAATCCTGATGGGAAAAAGTATGTTTCGGGCAGCAAATACTTTATGAACGGACCGAAAATACATGACTTCCTTCAGGAAATGCACAGAGAAGCTCTTGCTGATTATAACGTAATGACAGTAGGCGAAATGCCTGGGGTTAATGTAGAGCAGGCTAAGCTATACACCGATGAATCCAGAAATGAAGTGAACATGGTTTTTCAATTCGAGCATGTGGATCTGGATTCCGGCCCTGGCGGTAAATGGGACCTGAAGCCGCTGAGGCTTACAGATTTAAAGAATAATTTTACAAAATGGCAAACAGGTCTAGAGGATATAGGTTGGAACAGCCTTTATTTGAACAATCACGATCAGCCAAGGATGGTTTCAAGATTTGGCGATGATCAGCAATACCGGGTAGAGTCAGCAAAGATGCTGGCTACATTCCTCCATATGCTAAAAGGAACACCATACATTTATCAGGGCGAAGAGATTGGGATGACAAACGTCCGATTTGATTCTATTGCTGATTACAAAGATATTGAAACCCTTAATATGTATAACGAAAAAGTGAAACAAAATGGGGAGGATCCTAAGAAGGTAATGGAGTCCATCTATGTAAAAGGACGGGACAATGCCCGTACTCCTTTCCAGTGGGATGATACTGAGAATGGAGGGTTTACGACCGGCACCCCATGGATCCAGGTAAATCCAAACTATAAAGAGATTAATGCGAAGCAGGCAGTTGAAGATGAAAATTCCATTTATCACTATTATCGGAAATTAATCCAGCATAGGAAAGAGCAACCGGTTATTGTCGATGGCAGATATGATATCCTGGTGCCTGAGGACGAGAATATCTATGTTTATACTAGAACTCTCGAGTCTCAAAAATTACTTGTTCTTTTGAATTTCACGAATGAAGAGCAGGCCTTTGAAGTTCCTTTAAATCTGCAAGGAAAGAAGAATGAAATACTGATCTCAAATTATAAAACAAGTGAAGGATACGGCTCTCAAGTATCTTTAAGGCCGTACGAAGCAATTGTATATCTGATTGAGGAATAAGTAATGAAAAAAGGCTGCATAATTTGCAGCCTTTTCTATAACAGAAAATGAATTTGTTATTTTTTAATATCCCATTTCTTTACTAAAGACAGGAAGTTTAGGCGGTATTTCCTCATGATTGTATAAATGAGATAGTAAACGAACATCCCAAAAAGAATGATATTAATGATCATACCCATGAAAAAGACAGCCCCTAAATGAATTCCGGCATCTAAACCATGGGAAGGCATACCCGCTGCAGAAGGGAAGATCCCATAAGGAAACAGGGTTTCACCAACAACTACATTCAAATAAAATAAGAATGGGAAAAGCCAGATAAGTGCGACACCGCTTATGAAACCAGCTACCGGATTTCCTTTAAAGAGTTTTGCACTAACGGTCGAAATCACAGGCCCCAAGCCGAAAGATGGGATAAAGTGGATTAAAAACCCAAGAGTAAACCCTAAGCTCACATTATGTGCATTTTCTTTGATTCTCAATAATTTTATAAGAAGGAATTTTAACCTGCGCAAGTTTTTATTGATCATAATTCACCAACCCCAGATTAGTATACAATTTGATGAATCATTTGAATAGCCATTTTGACATATTTATTCCATAGTTACGTATTCTGCGTTTTTCGTATAGGAATTTCTTGCTTACCTCTATCCAGAAGAAGAAAAAATGATATAGTTAAACTATATTTTCGGCTATTCTTCAGTAAAATAAACATGATTATGAGGTGGCTGGGGTAAAAATAGGCATAGGCAAAATAAGAATAAGTTTCGGAGAGTGATGATAACTGATGCGGTTTACAAAAATGATCCCCAATATGTTCACACTTGGGAATCTATATTGTGGTTTTTTATCAATCGGGTTTGCGGCTAATGGCCAATTTAACAATGCAGCTATTTTAATATTGATCGGAATGATGCTGGACAGCATGGACGGAAGACTGGCGAGAATGTTGAAAGCAGACAGCCAGCTTGGCAAGGAACTCGACTCCCTTGCGGATATTGTTACATTTGGTGTAGCACCTTCTTTTCTCGTTTATTATACATATTTTTATCAATTTGGATTGTGGGGCTTGATGGTAGCAGGTCTTTTTCCGTTATTCGGCGCTTATCGACTGGCAAGGTTCAACATCAGTACTGATAAATCATCTCTTAATTACTTTATTGGAGTCCCTATAACAGCAGCAGGCGGAATCATGGCCATCCTTACCTTATTTGGAGACTTGATTCCCAACATCGTCACTACTGTTGTCTTTACAGCGCTAAGCTTTCTCATGGTCAGCAGGATCAGGATTCCAAGCTTCAAAGAAGTACCACTTCCGAAGTATGGAACAATTGTAACAATATTTCTTGGTTCTTTGCTGTTCGTCATCTGGAAAGGCACCTACAGTCAGTTCCCATACTTGATTTATATTGCAACACCTTTGTATGTCGCCTATTTAGCCTATCGTTTTGTGAAGGGTAAAAATAAGAATAATATTGATTAGCATATAAAAAAGCCTTTGCTGTCTAGCAAAGGCTTTTTACATAATCTGTAATTAATCTCTGGAAGAGTCGTTAAAGGCACGAGATACTTCTTCTTTCATATCTCCAGCTGTTTCTTTCAGTTTTCCTTTTCCTTTATCAAGGCGGCCTTCAGCTTCCATTGATTCATTGTCGGTAAGCTTCCCGAATTGCTTTTTAGCTTCACCTTTAACCTGGTCAAATGCGCCTTTTGTTTGTTTGTCATTCATGATTATGGCCTCCTTTAGTTGTTATATTTTTATATACCCTGAACCACTCAAAACAAACTTTTAAGGTTCGGCATCTAAGATTTTACAGCTAAAGTATTCTTTCTTCAGTAACTCCTCAAATAGTACAACCTTTTAGCACGATTTGTGAACATGTACGAAAAGCAACAATCGAGGGGAAAACAGCCTTAAAGAAAAAAATAACTTTCAGAAGTGATTTTTATTGCTTTTTAAAGTAAATTAGATTACTGTTTAAAGTAAGGAGGTGGAAGTAATTGGAGAATATTAGATTGAACGTAGCATTACTTAGAAAAAAAGTGCCAAACCTGACATCAGCCGCTAAGTCTGTTGGACTTAGGCCGGCGACCGTTTCAAATTTGTCTACAGGTAAAATACCGGTCGGCAGGGCAGAGGTAAGGACAATTGTCGCTCTGGCAGAGCTTGCTGGCTGCAGTTTGGATGAACTGATTTTAAGAGGGGAGAGTGTAGAAATGATTCAAACAGGCATTAAAACCTTGGATTTGTTTGCACCTATTTCGAAAGGTGGAACCGTTGGACTTGTTGCCCGACCTGGCATGGGGCAATTGGTGGTACTGGCCGAGATGTTACATCGATTGAAAAGAGAAGGATATGTGACTATTCTCATTAATCCGAAAGGGGATCATCCCGAGCTTGAAGATGTTCTCCAAGACATTGATTTTGTCACAAACAATATCGAAGAGACAGAGAAGATCATTCAAAGAGAAGTTATAGGAAAAGATTACGTTCTTACAGCCGACCGATCTTATGTCATTTCAGGCGAGATGTTCACTTTGCAAGAATCTTTCGATGCCAAAGGAGCCGGCAGGGTAACGACTTTCTTGATAGACTTAAAGGGAGAGGCTGTCGATGAAGACCTTCCCTATGGTCCACTTGATACTTTGTGGCAATTTGATGCTGATCTTGCTGCGCGCCATAAATACCCAGCGATCAATCCAATCTACTCTACTTCCTCCATCTTAGAGGGGTCCTATTTAGACCCTATTCACCATAGTATTCAACAAAGAGCTCAAAAGCTTTTACGCAGGTATAGAGAATTGCGAGCAATCGTTAATGTACATGGCCTCGAACGTCTGCCAGCCTCCGAGTCACAAATATACACGCAGGGTGAAAAATTGGAGGCATATTTGACTCAGCCTTTCTATGTGGCCGAAGCATACACTGGAAAGAAGGGAGAAAATGTAAAGCTCCAGGAAACATTATCTGATGTTAAAAAAATTCTTGATAACCCTTCAAGTATATCGAACGCTGAGGAACTTAATTTTATTGGAAGTATAAAGTGACACGTGGGCCCAGTCAGGAGAAGTAGACTGGGCTTTTCCTGTTCCTTTCCTTTTGAATATTACATTCTGAATCAGTTAATACCATACATTTTTTCGTGATTTTTTGGGCTGTCTTTTTAAAAAAGTGGAATTATACTAGAGAAAAACGGGACAGCTAATGCGGAGGAAACCATCGAGCTGACACATAAGAAACCCAAAGGCTTGACTCAGCCTTTGGGTTGAAGTGCATATTAGCAGATCTTTCACATTTAGTAACGACCCACCTGGAGTTGTTTGTATACTTCTTCGCGCACTTCCTGCAGGGTGTCACGATGGAGCAGCTTAGTTGTACTTATTCGTAAATAGGTTTGTTCATCGATTGTACCTTCTTGCTGCAATTTATCAAGGTGAGGCAACCGGAAATTGCCGATAGGCAGGTAGGCAAGGAACATTTTCTTCCCATTTTGTTTTAATGAAATCTTAATCCCTTTCAGAAGAGGGAAAAAATAAGATGAATAATCTTGTTCAATAATCAAATCTTCCTTCAGCGCATCCCTTATATAAGGTAACGTAGTAGGGAGGGAAATAAAGTAGACCATTTGATCATAGGAATAATGCAGGTCTGAAACTTTGAACCCATAATGCGAGGTTACCTTTTTGGAATAATACTTCTGTGATAGGATGTACAGTGGCCTGCTAGTCAAAGCGGAAGCCAGGAAGAAGAAAAGGGCAGCTAGAATCAATGCCAGTTCAATCAATGCTAACGAACTCCTTAAAAGAAATTACAGTATTTTTGCCTGCGTTTTTAGCTTTGTAAAGGGCCTGGTCGGCAGCTTCTATTAACTCATTTTCACTGTGTATGTCCCTATGGTCAGTACAAGCCGTTCCAACACTCACAGTTAAAGTGCCATTTGGCTGTGTTTTTTCACCGGGAAAGCTTGTCCTTTCAACATTTAAACGAATTGTTTCGGCTGTTATCTCAGCTTGTTCCAGATCGGTATCAGGCAGAAGAACAACAAATTCTTCTCCGCCAAAACGGAAGGAATAATCTCCGGGTCTTATTGACTCCACAATGACTCTCGCCAACTTCATTAATACTTCATTTCCGAGCAGATGGCCATTTTTATCATTGAAAACCTTAAAGAAATCGATATCCAAGATGATAAGCGAAAGGGGAGCAGCTCTATTTCCTTTAGAAGGGAAGTGTTCATTAAGTATTGTCTGGAATGCCCGTTGGTTTAGAAGACCTGTCAAACCGTCCCGTAAAGCCATTTCCTCAATCTGCTCATAGAGATTGGCATGATCAAGGGCAATTGCCGCCTGGTTCGCTAAAGGCAGGATATTCTCTGTATCCATCAGTGTGATAGGTTTCTTATTTACAATATTATCAATGAAAAGGATTCCAATATTTTTTCCCTGGTTAATGAGTGGAATAACCGCAAACTCCTCAGTTTGGAACAAATCATAAATTAAAACCTGTGAAGAATCCTCTTTCTCGATGCCTCTGACAATTACTGGTTTTTGGCTTGATAACGCTAATCCAAAGACATTATGTTCATCAATCGGGATTTCCAACGAATGCAATAGAGCATTCAGTTCCGGATCAGTGAAATTGCTGTCAAAATTATGTTCGATCAAGTCGCTGAGTTTGAGCCTGTCTTCAGAAATTTTTTCCCATACTTCATAACCTTTCTTCACATCCATTGGCCCTACGCCCACTATGCCTTTCAGCGACTTTGACTCATTGGAAGCAAGGAAAATCATCGCTCTGTTAAAACCCAGACCATGACCAGCGGTAACCGATGTCAAGATTACTTTCAAAAGCAGATCCTGCTGCAGCGTGCGCTGCATCGTAGTACTTACTTCGCGAAAGACTTGTAGATGTTTTGATTGTTCCATAAGCATGTTCAGCCAGCGATGGTGATTTTTTTTCTTATTCAGTAAATACTGTGATAAATAGCCTGCACCAGACCCGATTAGCAAATATACCGGCAGAAGAACCAAAGGGATTCCTTCTGTCTGTAAATAAACAAGAAATATGCTGAAAATGGCTCCAATGATACCACCAATTAATTTAAAAGAATAGCCCGCTGTAGTGATAAATAATAAAATACTCCAATGTAAATGATTGCTTCCATAAAAATAAACTGAAAGCTCAACAAGGATCAATGTTGCAACAGAGAAGATCAATTGATTCAGAAAAGCGCTTACATGAAATCTGATTAAATTTGCTGTCAGTGATAGCCCAACAGCAGCAATGATTAATAAAATGATGGCACCCAGCTTGCTCACTCCTAATTTGAATCCTACATCTATTTTACTATTTTTTTCAAAAATTGATAGGCTGTTTTATCTGTACTACGACAAAATTGTTTTGCTCTTGAACCAAAAGGAAAAATTCAAAAGAGCCTAAATAAAATTTGGCTTCTTATGGAATGCTACTGATATCATCAGTAAACTGAGGTGTGCAGATGGAGGACAAGACTAAAATACGCCTAACTTCGGCAGAGATGTCCAGTATGTGGACGCAATATATAAATGATTCAGTATCCATTTGTGTATTAAGTTATTTTATGAACAACATAGACGACAATAAAATAAAAGAAATCGTTGAGTTTGGGATTGGAGCTTCACAAAAAAACATTTCTATTTTAAAGGAGATATTCGATCGTGAAGATTTTCCGTGCCCCGTTGGTTTCACTAAGAAAGATGTGAATATACACGCTCCCCGACTGTTCTCTGATACATTTGTCATGATGTATTTAAGGCATATGTCAATTCTCGGAATGGCAGCAAATAGTGCAGCAATTGGCCTGGGAACTCGCCCTGATGTTATATCATTTCATAAAAGTGTTCTGAAATCTGCAGTCGGGCTGCAGGATTTGACGAGGGAGTTAATGCTGGAGCAAGGGACTTATATTAGGCCTCCTTTCATATCAGTGCCGGATAAGGTGGATTTTGTTGAGAAACAAAAGTTCCTGTCAGGACTTAAAAGCAGGAGACGTTCACTAACATCAGTAGAAATGACTCATTTATTTATGAATATACAAACAAACCAAATCGGGAAAGCACTAATCATGGGATTTATACAAGTGGCACAGAACAAAGAGGTCAAGGAGTATTTGCAGAGAGGGAAGAAAATCGCTCAAAAACATGTCGATTTATTCAGTGATATCCTAAAGAATAATGATATCCCTGCTCCAATGTTTTGGGATGCTGCCGTAACAGATAGTACAACGCAGGTTTTTTCAGACAAGCTGATTTTATTCCATGTTTCAGCGATGATTGCCGCAGGGATTGGTAACTATGGAGCCGCCATGGCCGCAAGTCCGCGAAAGGATATAGGGGTGAAATATGCTTCCCTGATTCCAGAAATAGCTTTGTATGCGGAGGACGGCGCTAATATCATGATCAAAAATTCCTGGCTTGAAGAGCCTCCAATGGCGGACGATAGAGACCAGCTGTCAGGGTTGAAATAAATTGAAGAAGGGTGTCCCGTATTTGAGTACATATGGGACACCCTTAATTTATGGCTCTGTTATCATTCATTGTTGAGCTTCATGTAGGCATGAAAATTCCTAAGGGGAGAACTTCCGTCTATTTTATATAGATGAGGCTTAGAAGTTGAAATAAGTGGAGATATTCCGGTTAATTGCTAAAAATATTCCAAAATCCAACGATTTGGTTTAAATAAACGAAAAAATGCCCCTTAATTTTAAGGAATTAAGGGGCGTTTCCAATTTAAGCAGAATTTTTTCCGATTATTTTTCACAAATATTAAATCTTTAACTAACAGAGTCAATGAGGAATACTCTCTATTTGGCATCTTGTAAATCCGGGAATTTCACCGGGGTATTTACCGATAAATGATCACGATAGGAACGGTACGCTATGACTGAATGATTATGGGAATGGACGTCAAGCTGTAAAATTTTTGCGTTGTTTGTTTCTAAATAGTATCTCATTTCACCCTTACTTAGTTCATAAAATGAAATGGTAATTCCCAGGAACTCTTTTCTGGTGACTCTAGTATCCGGATGATTCCTGACATAATCAGCTATTTGCTGGACAGTTGCTGAGGATGTACTCGTTATGGAATACAGAGTTTCCTTGGCGTGGCCAAATGCTTGATTCAAACCTATCTTTGCCTTATTGAGCAAATTATTAAAAGATATGTTCAATTTCATTCCTCCAACTAAGCATTTTCCATGATGTTAGTAATATACCCGGGAAGATTATAGAGAATCCATTTTATTGTTTATTTTTCTTTTGAAATACCATCTCAAAATCGGGGGGACTGCAAAATAGATGAAGAATAGCCTGAACAGCTGAAAGCCTGAAACTATTGATAAATCAGCATTGACCTCATGTGCAATGATCCCCATCTGATCCATTCCGCCTGGCGCAAGGCTGAGAAAGCTTGTAACTATATTGATGTTTAAAGCGTCTGATAATAAGAAACTTAACATTAGTGATTCCATCACAAGCAAGAAACCACTCAATAATGCGAGGGTGATCGTTATTGATTTCCTCTCTAATTTCTCAGGTTTTAACAGCATGCCAATATACCCGCCGATCATCAGCTGTGATGCATCCATTACCGATGACGGCAAGGCTGGGCCAGTAAATCCAGCATAAGACAAAATGCCTGTTCCTAATATTGGCCCGAGTAAAAATGGAGTAGGCAGCTGCAGCTTTTTAGCGATTATCACTCCAAGGATACATACTATTAAAAAAGATAAAGAATTGATTGGATCTGAAACAAATTGGTCTGAGCCTGCCAATCCATTATTCGCTGTATGGCTGAAATTGAACACAGGACCGAATATGATAAAAGGGACGACAAAAACAATCATCAATAATCTGGAGACCTGAAGGAAGGTAACCGTTGTGATATCAATCCCCTTCATTTCTTCAGCAAATATGATCATTTGTGACAGCCCGCCTGGGATGCTGCCGGTCAATACAGTAGGATAGTCAACTTTGGATAGCTTTGATATCACTTTAGAGATCAAAGCAGCAGAACTCACCAGAATCACAGTCATTATCAACATGGCCGGAAGGTTTTCTGCGATATTCTGTACTGATGAACGAGTAAAGGAAAGACCGATCGAGTATCCGATCAGAACCAATGCTGAATCCCTTAAAGCTCTTGGCCAGTAGAGTGTTAAGCCTTTATAGCGGTCAGCAATCAAAATTGCCGACATCGGCCCGAGGAGCCAGGGAACGGGAATTGACAGGGATGAAAAGATCAGGCCGCCAGTTAAAGCGATCCAGAAAGCCGAAATAAATGATTTTGCACGTAAGTTTTTTTTCAAATCTGCACCTTCTAGTTATTTTGTTGCTCCAAATTGTGGTAATACAATCCTAGCATAATGTATGTATCTGTTAAAAGTAACATAGGTCAATTTACGATATAGTAAAGATTATAAACTGCTCGGGGAGATGATTTTATGAGTCACGATATTAATAGCTTTGAAGAATTGAGAGCTTTATTTGGTGAGCCAAGTGATTTGGCCAAACGAAAGGTTATTCCATTGGTGGATGAACATTGCAGCAACTACATATCTCAATCACCATTTTTAGTCTTATCCACCTCAGACGAGAATGGGTGTACAGATGCTTCTCCAAGGGGTGATGCACCTGGATTTGTCCTTGTTCTTGACAATAACAGAATCGTGATTCCTGAGAGGCCAGGGAATAAAAGAATGGATTCTCTGAAAAATATCTTATCAAACGCAAGAGTAGGGCTGTTGTTCCTAATTCCAGGGATGCTGGAAACATTAAGAGTCAATGGAAAGGCCAGCTTGACACGGGAACCAGAACTGCTGGGTAGGATGAAAGCCGGCGGGAAGGAACCACTGCTTGGCATCGTAGTGGAAGTTGAGGAATGCTATATACAATGCGGGAAAGCATTGAAACGGTCAGGCCTATGGAATCCCGAAAGCTGGGCAGACTCATCAACCTTGCCAAAAGGTGCAGAGATACTGGCAGCACACTCAAAAATGCCTGAATGGTCCGAAGTTGAGATACAGCAAAGATTGGAAGACGGATATAAAAATAGACTTTATTGATGATGTGTTATCCCGGAATAAGACTAAAAGCTGCCAAATGGCAGCTCTTTTAGTCATTCATTCATTCATTCATTTACGAGTTCCCGAGTGAACTCATTTGGATCACTTCGTCCAACCGGTCGGGGTAATTAGTAAACATACCCGAAACTCCCCATTCCAGCAGCATTTTCATATCTTCTTTTTCATTGACCGTATAAGGAAAAATCATCAGACCAGAACCAGTCACTTTTTGGATGTAGCCAGGACTGACTGCCGTGTAATGCAATCCTACTCCAACAGCATATTCCTTGATTTTCCTTACTTCCTGGTCAGTGATGACTGCTGGGGCATAGTAGGACAACAGCTGGACCAATGGAATCGAATCATCCATTTGATGTATTTTTCTTAAACTCTCAGCACTGAATGATTGAACAATAACATTTCCAAATGGCTGGGCACCGGTAAGATTGTATTCATTCAGAATATCGATTAGCTTTTCTTCCATGCCAGGATAGACTTCAGGTGATTTGGTCTCAATGAAAAATTTTGAGTTGGAACCGAACCTAGAAAGCACTTCACGAAGGGTTGGGATCTGGAGCCCCGTAAACACGGTATTCTTTTTATCAGGGTAGTCTTCATTAAACCATGATCCTGCATCCAGTTTCTTGATTTCTTTAAGCGTAAGATTTTTGACTAGTCCTTTTTTGTCCGTGGTCCGGTCTATGGTTTCGTCATGCAGTGCAATTAATTCTCCATCCTTTGTCATTTGAAGGTCGATTTCAATGTAATCTCCATTCATGCTATTCCCCAGCTCATATGCGAGAAATGTATGTTCAGGGACATAGCCTGAAGCACCACGGTGAGAAATGTTTAAGGCCCTGACTTGCGCGTTATCCGAGGAGATTTCCGCTAAAACAGAATCTGGTGTGGCACCTGATAGGAAAATGATCATTGCTGCGATTGCCATCCTGCGAAAATATCCAACCATCTCCAACTTTTCCCTCCCAAGAGTATTCATGCATTTCATTATGGAGACTTTTACAAAAGTGGTACTTAAGTGTGAATATTATTTACATCTTTGCAAGTAATATGTCAGGAATATGAAAACTACTTCCAAAACTTCCACCAATTACGTTTGGATTGTTTAGAAGCTGCTGTTTCCCTGAAGCTATCGACCATATTCTTGAACATCTCATCACGTATCCTGATTTCACGGCGCAATTCCTCTCGTTCAGACTGGAGAGTGCGGACAAGATATTCTCGTTCCTGATTGATGACCTGATTTAAATTGGAGAGCTCCTGATTTGTTGTCTCACGGCTATTGGACACATAATCAGCAAGTATTTTAAATTCCTCGGAAACCGTCTCAGTGGTCTCGTTCAAGCGTTTTGCCAATAGGGATAATTCCTTATTCGTACCTGAGGATAGCTTATCCACCGAATTTTCAAGCTTAATGATTTTTTCATTTGTCCCTTTTGATGTTTTTGTCAAACTGGAGGTTAAAGATGCGATCCGTTCGGAAGTCCCCTTCGAAACATTCGAAATGCTTCCGGATAAGGCATTTATTTTTTCGGAAGTACCTTTTGAAACCTTCGCAACACTCTCAGTCAGCTTGGTGATTTTATCAGTGGTCCCTTTGGAGCTCTTTTGGATATTTTCAGATAGCTGGGCTATTTTTTCAATCGTGCCCTGTGAAGCCTTCGTTACACGATCAGTAAGCTTGCCGAACATTTCTGTTGTGCCTTTTGATACCTTTGCAAGATTCGTGCTGATTTCGGAAGTGCCTTTCGAAACATTCGTAAGCTCTGATGAGATGGTTCCGAGTCGTTCGGAACTTTCTTGCGAGCTTTTGGCTACTGTTTGAGAGAGGTCCATAATATGTTCATTGGTTCTTTCACCTGTTTTATAAATTGAATCAGAAAGGGTTTTTACTGTTGTAAAAGTACCTTTAGAAATTTCTTTCTTTACTTCCTCCAGAACTTCTTTTCGAATGCCATTTCTGATTTCTGCCTTAACTTCCTCAAGCAGAGATTCCTTATATTGTTCCATTGCCATCATAAAGGCAGCATACTCATTATTACTGTCTGTCTGGGGTGCGGACGGCATATTCGTCTTTACAGCAAGGCTGTTGTCATTTGGAGCTTGTTCTGAAACAGGGTCAGTACCCATATGTCTCTGCAAGAGCTCCCGAATCATTTCTTTGCTTAAATTCTTATCACGCATTTGTTTTATTTTCATCAATTGGTCTATTTCAATATCCGTATAAAATCTGGCACCTTGTTTCGTTCTTGGGATTACCAGCAAACCGGCAAGATCCTTTTCCCATTGTCTAATGGTGCCAGATGGAACATTTATTTTTTTGGACACCTCTTTGATGGTGTATGCCTTCATGAATTGAGTGTCAGTCATCATGCACATTCCTTTCTGTTTTGGTTTATGAAATTTCGATGTCCTATTACAATTCAGCAAGAACATTCCTGTTTTCCTGCATGGTGACAAAACCTCTTAAAAGTAGTGTTGTTTCATCATAACAACCTGAAATCATACAGTGTTCGCAAACATTCGTGCCGAAAATTATCATTTGTCGTGATGATTTTTCCATTTTGATTTACAATAGTCATGTAGGCCGATGTCACGGCCAAGGGGGATTTTAAGAGTCACAAAAAGTTTGTCGGAAAATGAATGCCCTTAATACATAATCTAAAATAACAGCGAATATTTTATGCTTTCTGGAGGGGTAGAGAAATGTCAGAGGTAAAAGTCCGGATTGAAAAGGATTTTCTGGGAACGAAAGAAGTATTAGCAGATGCTTATTATGGAATTCAAACCTTAAGGGCGGTTGAAAACTTCCCAATTACTGGATATAGAATCCATAGCGAGCTTATCAAGGCAATGGCCATGGTAAAAAAAGCGGCAGCACTTGCCAATATGGAAACAGGGAGGCTATTCGGAGGCCTGGGGGAGGTAATCGTAAAAGCAGCAGATGAGATTATCCAGGGACAATGGCATGATCAATTCATCGTGGATCCTATCCAGGGTGGAGCAGGGACATCCATCAATATGAATACAAATGAAGTTATTGCTAACCGTGCGCTCGAATTGCTAGGTGAGAAAAAAGGGGATTATTTCACATTAAGCCCGAATTCCCATGTGAACATGGCGCAATCTACAAATGATGCATTTCCAACAGCGATGCATCTATCCGTTCTAGCGCTTCTAGACAAGCTCCTGGATACCATGGAAATCATGCGCGATGTCTTTTCCCAGAAGGCAAGGGAATTCGATGCTGTCATCAAAATGGGCAGGACCCACTTGCAGGACGCTGTTCCAATCCGTCTTGGCCAGGAATTCGAAGCATATACTCGGGTGATCGAAAGGGATATTGAAAGGATCAAGCATACTCGCGGCCACCTATTTGAAGTGAATATGGGGGCCACTGCCGTTGGGACCGGGCTAAATGCCAATCCAAAATACATCAAAAATGTAGTCCGGCACCTTTCTGAAATCAGTGGTTATCCATTAAAGAATGCCGAACATTTAGTTGATGCAACTCAAAATACAGATGCATATACGACAGTTTCAGCTGCTTTGAAGGTTTGTATGATGAATATGTCAAAAATAGCTAATGATTTACGCTTGATGGCTTCCGGGCCTCGGGTAGGCTTTAACGAGATTTTTCTGCCATCAAGACAACCGGGTTCTTCCATAATGCCGGGCAAGGTGAATCCGGTCATGCCTGAAGTCATTAACCAGGTCGCTTTCCAAGTAATTGGAAACGATCATACGATTTGCCTTGCTTCCGAAGCAGGTCAGCTGGAGCTGAATGTTATGGAACCAGTGCTTATTTTCAACCTAATCCAATCGATCAGCATCATGAACAATGGTTTTAAGGTCTTCACAGATCATTGTCTAGTCGGAATTGAAGCAAATAAAGAAAAGACCGAAAAGGATGTCGAGCGGAGCGTAGGCATCATTACGGCTGTCAATCCGCACTTAGGGTATGAAGCAGTGTCAAGAATTGCGAGAGAAGCGATTCTGACAGGAAAGTCAGTAAGGGAATTATGTCTCGCGTATGATGTCCTGACAGAAGAAGAGCTCGACTTGATCCTGAATCCATACGAAATGACAAACCCAGGAATAGCTGGGGAAGAATTGCTGAATAAAGACTGATTGTGAGAAGGGCAGCCCAAATGATAAAAGTTTGGGCACCCTTTTTTGATTTTTAGAACTGCCGTTAGAATTTGCCGTAGATCTCTCTAATGAGTAATAAACTGTCCTTCTATGCTTCAAGGCTCTTTACTTTTTCTCTTTTTCTTGAATGGAAGGCTAAAGCAATTGTCCCGAGAAAAAAGGTGGCAATGCCTGCACCTATCAGCACGCCTGAAACACCGATTGATTTTGCCAGGAGTGCACCCGCTGCGGGGGCGACCAGCATGGACAATGTCTGCAAGGAGGCAGCTGCTGACGATACTCTGCCCATTATGTTCTTGGGAGTTTCGGATTGCAGGACATAACCGTATGGAACACCTTCTGCAGAAGCTAGTAGTCCAAGAAGGAAAGCGCCAGCCATCCACAATATCTTCGGGAGTTCGAATATCCCCAGCACGCCGATTCCAATAATAAGAATCATGGTACCACTCATTACAGAAGCTGAAGCCATCAGCTGGATCGGCTTATCCTTCCAGGCAGTAAATCGGCCGAGAAAAAGCGCGCCAATGACGCTGCCAAATCCAACAGAACTGACAAGCAAGCCGAATTCTTCGCCGCTAAATCCCAGATTCTGCGCAACAAAGATAAATAAACCGTCATATAAAAAGATGATGAAAAAGGCAATGGAGGAGAGGATGATTGCAGCTTTAAGAATCCTGGCAGAGAAAATATGCCGGATTCCTTCTTTAAGATCCTCAATATAAGAGTTTTTATTGTCCATCTGCATAGGTGCTTCTGTTTCTATTTTTGGCAGCGTGAACAATATCGCAATCGCGATCAAAAAACCTGCTGCCTCAAAAATAAATGGGCTCTTTACACCGTAAAGGGCGATGATGCCTCCACCTAAGGCGGGACCTATGATTTTCATCGTATTGACTGATAATTGACTCAAAGTTACAGCCTCAGGAAGTTCTTCATCGGCAACTGTATGCCTGATCGCGCTCTGTCTTGCGGGGTCATACAATGCGGCTACTGTCGCCTTAAGGAAAACAAAAAGCAGCATAACATAAAGGTTTGGCGCGAAAAACAAACCAGCAACAAACAGGATTCTTAACCAAAGGCATGATATCATCAACATCTTTTGCGGAAGTCTGTCAACATACACACTGGCAAGCGGACCTATGATCACCCAGGGTATTCCCATGACGATTATGACAGAAGCAATCGCCCCTTCGCCAAGGCCCCAATGATAGGCAACTATGACCTGTATGGCAATAAAGTCAAGCCAGTTTCCCAGATCGGAAAATACCTGTGCGCCAAAAAGAGAACGATAAGCTTTGTTTTTCAAAGGTTTAAAGATTCCATTATTCATACAGTGCCCCTCCTATTGGTCTGCTTTAAGTGCTGCCTTTCTTCGTTCCATTTGTTTCTCTCCAAGTTTCTTCGGATCCTGACCCTCAGGAAGTCCATCATTCTCCAGGGAGTCAAGCGATTCTTTTATCCATTGAAGCTCAGCTTCGAGTTTTAATTCCGCATATCTCATTGCCAGCATTCCTACACCGTTAATATAAGATGTATTATTCTGCTTCCATTCCTTGATGAAGCTTAATATTTCCTCTGACTCCAGAGCTCTAGTCTTTAAATGGCCCGCAAGAAGCCTTAAATCCATCTCATTATGCCAGGCAGCCATTTTGATGAATAACTCATCCTTAATGTTAGGAGATTCAGGTTTTCTGGCAAGCCAGCTTTCCAATTCTGTCCAGCCTTTGCCGGTCAGCTCATAAAGTTTTTTCTTTCGGCCTTCTGCTTCTGATTCAATGGTGATGATATATCCTTGTTCTTCAAGCTTCTTAAGTTTTGGATAGAGACTGCCGTAACTCATACCCCAAAATAGGCCTGCTGCTTTATGCTCGAATTCAGCTTTAATGTCATAGCCAGTGCTTGGGCGGAAACTAATAACTGCTAGGATTGAATGTTCAATTGACATGTTCATTTCTCCTTTTGGTATATATATCGGTTTGATATATCAATATGATATGTTATTAATAAAAAAATGTCAAAAAAATTAAAACACTGTTTTTTTGTTGGACAAAGGGGAATTAAGCATTTAAAGAATGTTCAACAAGCAAATGAAATAATGCATCTAAAGAACGGGAGGAATTTGAATTGGCATTTCGTAAACCCCAGGAAATTGCTCAAGTGACAATTGATTCTGGCACATACAAGGCTGCTATGCCCGTAAAGAACATGCTGGCACTGGGTTTCCTGGGCGGAGCATTTATTGCTATAGGGTATCTTTTGGACATCAGGGTAATCGCGAACCTGCCACACGAGTGGGGAACTTTTGGAACATTCCTTGGTGCATCGGTATTTCCGCTTGGCTTAATTTTGATCCTTCTTGCCGGAGGAGAACTGTTGACAGGGAATATGACTGCCATTTCGATGGCCAGCCTTGCTAAAAAAGTGACAGTAAAGATGCTGTTGAAAAACTGGTTCTGGATCACGATAAGCAATTTTATAGGAGCTCTTTTTGTAGCCTATTTTTTTGGCCATATTGTCGGCTTGACTGAAACGGGTCCTTATCTCGAAAAAACAGTTGCAGTTGCAGGCGCAAAGCTGGATGCTGGTTTCTGGGCTGCTTTTTTCTCAGGGATAGGTTGTAACTGGCTTGTTGGTTTAGCGGTGTGGCTCTCATATGGGGCATCCGACATGACGGGGAAGGTTTTGGCTATCTGGTTCCCGATCATGGGTTTTGTGGCAATTGGATTCCAGCACGTGGTCGCAAACATGTTCGTCATCCCCGCAGCAATTTTTGCTGGCCATTATAGCTGGGGGGAGTACTTCACTAATTTTGTCCCCGTTTACTTAGGCAATGCAGTTGGCGGTGGAGTCTTCGTAGCTTTGATATATTGGATGAGCTATAAAGACAGCATTAAAAAGTCTGTTGCACAGCCTGAGGATCAATTTTCAAAGGCAAGTGCAAAAAAACGGGCAGCAAGCAAATGAAAAATGGAACCTCTCGGGCAGAGGTTCCATTTTAATGTCACAGTTTTATTTCATAATAATCCAAGAGATTTTAAACCATTGTAAATCCCCGAATCTGTAACAGCAGTTGTCTTATGTTTTGCATATTGGAACAGGTCAGGATGCGCATTGCCCATCGCGAATCCTTCACCTGCACTTACAAGCATTTCCCGGTCATTCATTCCGTCACCAAAGGCAATCGACTCTTCGCGTCTAATCCCCAGCTTCTTTAGAAGAAATTCTACGCCAATCCCTTTATTTACTTGGTCACGAATAACATCGAAGCAATGCTGCATACCCCCGACGTTCACCTGAGACAAATGGATACCATTCTTGAATCTGTATAGCGACTCACCATTTTTTCCAGTAGTGATGATTGTCATGCCAAGAATTTTTCCGATCACATTCTCAGTAAAAACTGCGTTCTGGCGTAAATGAAATTGTTTGAGAAAGGCCAGTACCGATTCGGATTCCAGATTGGTCAAGTAATTTTTTTCATGTGTATAACAAACAACTTCATGGTCATTTGCGGCTGCAATATCCAAAATGTATTTTACATCATCAGGGTGCATTGGTTGTGCAAAAATCGTTTCGCCTTCATAAATCCCCAGTGCGCCGTTATATCCGATAAATGAAGTGATTTGAAGTTCCTCTGCAAGCTCCGATATCTCATGGAGCGGACGTCCTGTAGCCAAAACGACCTCAATATTTTGCCTCTTTATTTTATTGATAGCTGTCTTCGTAGAGTCTTCAATCGTATCATCAGGCTTTAAAATCGTTCCGTCTATATCCAAAAATAATATCTTATAGTGTCCCATGGCAATTACTCCTGACTTAAAAGGATAGTTTAAGTGTTACACAATGGCCCTGAAGTTATCAAATATTTGAGGTATGGCGCATCTTGTTTAATAGAATTTACAAAAGGGTAAACTTTAACCAAGACAACAATAAGGAAAGGAGATGAGGCTAATGTTATGGACTATAGCAGGAATATTGCTGGTACTCTGGCTTCTAGGGATGATTTTCGAAATCGCCGGCGGAATCATTCATATCCTCCTGGTCATCGGAATTATTTTGATTGCATATAAGGCGATCAAAGGACGCGCTTCTGGTTGATCCGAGATTTAAGGACAGCGACATTTCGTCGCTGTCCTTTTACTTTTGGAGGCATAAGGCCAAGCGGTCTATTTTATTTGCATCGGCTTAGTTAATGCCCTGTTTAGCTAAGGCTACTAATGCCAGAAGAACAACAGCGAGGTCTTTGGTTCCCTGTTTTAGAGAAATGTGGGATATTAGGTCACCAATGTGGCGTATTTGTATCCTGTCTTAGAAAACTTAGGGACTTTAGGTAACCAACCGGTTGTATTGACGCCCTGTCATTTAAATTTACACAAATTAAAACTTTGATGAGTGCCAATTCAAGGCTTTGTGAAACTCCGGCATCCAGTTTTTTATCACGATTAATTATGAAAAAGCCATTTTCTTTATTTTCTGGTGATCTTCATAATAGAATATAATACATAAACTAGAACAGGGAGAGTGGATGTCCAATAATGAATATAAATCAGATCACAAGAACTTTATTGGGGCGTACACCTTCAATTATGGGCCATGAACAATTCATCAAGTTCGCAGTATTGCTCCCATTAGTGGAAGTCAATAACGAAGTCCATATTTTATTTGAGGTGCGATCTCTAACAATGAGAAGGCAGCCTGGAGAGGTATGCTTTCCAGGCGGCAGGATAGAAAAGGGAGAAGATCCTCAAAAAGCAGCAGTCAGGGAAACCTCTGAGGAGCTTGGGATCCAGGAAAGTGAAATTATCGATGTGTTTCCTCTTGATTACATGGTATCGGCATTTGGTACGATCATTTATCCTTTTGCCGGGAGAATCAGTGATCGAAGTAAAATCATTCCGAATGAAGCAGAAGTGGGTGAGGTATTCACAGTACCTTTGTCATTTTTTAAAAAGAACCAGCCTGACAGTTATAAAATCAATTTCCAGGTAGAGCCAGAAGATGGCTTTCCTTTTGATTTGATCATCGGCGGCGAGAATTACAATTGGCAAACAAGGAAAATGGATGAATATTTCTATCGGGCTAATGGCAAGGTGATATGGGGTCTTACAGCCAAAGTGTTGACCCATTTTATTGAACTGATGGAGAACCAGAGTTCTAAAGAGTAGGAGCGTGTGCTGCGCTCTTTTTTTGTGTGAAAACCATTATCTTGATAAAACTGTTTCGAACACTCCAGGAGGTATTTAAAGAGGGATTTGGAAATTCATTTCCTTCACCCTGTTCCAATCGATAGATTAAAAATATTATTCAAGTAATAACTTTTTTGACGCATTCAAAAAAGTGACAAATCTCCTATTTCCTTGTAATAACAGAATTTTATAGGAAAAAAGGTTGCGATTGGTAGATTTATTATTTATAATTTTAAGATAATTATTCATAGAAAGTTGGGCAAACAATGAAACTATACATATCTGTGGACATGGAAGGAATCACTGGTCTGGTCGACCATACCCATGTTGATTCTTCAAAGCACAATTACGAACGTGGAAGAAAAATCATGACACAGGAAGCAAACCATGTAATTGCAAAAGCATTTGAAACTGGCTGCCGGGAAGTCATCGTCAATGACAGCCACTCCAAGATGAATAATCTTTTAATAGAAGATCTTCATCCAGAAACACAATTGATAACTGGGGATGTTAAGCCATATTCAATGGTCCAGGGATTGGATGATAGCTTTAGCGGAGCGGTTTTTGTCGGCTATCATGCAAGAGCATCGATGAAGGGCGTAATGTCGCATTCGATGATCTTCGGTGTCCGCCATATGTGGATCAATGATGTTCAAATAGGAGAGCTTGGATTCAACGCTTATGTAGCGGGTCATTATGGTGTACCTGTCATCATGGTTGCAGGGGATGATGGTGCTGCCCGTGAAGCTGAGGAATTGATCCCTAACATCACAACAGCCGTAGTCAAACAGTCCATTTCGAGATCTGCCGCAAAATCTATGACTCCTGTGAAAGCTGGTGAACTTCTGGCTGAAAAGACAGAGGAGGCTATCAAAAGTCTCGAAAAAGTGAAACCGCTTACTCCTCCCGAGAACCCTGTGTTAAGAATCGAATTTGCGAACTATGGGCAAGCAGAGTGGGCGAACTTGATGCCGGGCACGGAAATAGAAGAAGGAACCACAATCGTACGGTACCAGGCTAAGGACATTCTTGAAGCCTATCAAGCTATGCTTGTAATGACAGAACTCGCAATGAGGACGACATTTTCATAGAAGGCACTACACACCTCAAGAACTGACATAAAGACATGATAAGGATGTGAGTCAATGCTCCAATATTTACTCAAACGACTCGGTTCGATGGCGATCACGCTGCTGGTCATCATCACCCTGACCTTCTTCTTGATGCATTCCATACCTGGTTCTCCTTTTAATGAGGAGCGGGCAACAAGCGAAGCGGTCCAAAAGAACCTTGAAAGTTTCTATCATTTGGATGAGCCTTTATTCGTCCAATATTTTATATACTTAAAGTCGGTCGCGACATTCGATTTCGGACCTTCTATCAAAAAGTCCTCACAGACAGTAAATGAAATGCTTGGAAGAGGGTTCCCTGTCTCATTCGAACTGGGGATGATCACTCTGATTGTGGCTATATTTTCAGGCATTCTCCTGGGAATCATTGCGGCACTCCGCCATAATGGTTTGATCGACTATCTTGCGATGACGTTAGCGGTAGTCGGCATTTCGGTGCCAAACTTTGTAATGGCGACATTATTGATCCAGCAGCTGGCTGTAACATGGGAGATCCTTCCGGTTGCCACGTGGACAAGTCCGAAACATATGATCCTGCCGACCCTGGCACTCGCTACGGGACCTATGGCCATCATCGCCCGCTTGACGAGATCAAGCATGCTTGAGGTCTTGACGCAAGACTACATACGGACAGCAAAAGCAAAAGGGCTGTCACCAGTTAAAATTGTCTTCAAACATGCATTGAAGAATGCATTACTGCCGGTTGTCACTATTCTTGGCTCATTGGCAGCCAGTATACTTACAGGGACTTTTGTCATCGAAAAGATTTTTGCGATTCCGGGCATGGGCAAGTACTTTGTCGAGAGCATTAACCAACGTGATTATCCAGTCATAATGGGAACAACGATTTTTTACAGTACAGTATTGATCGTCATGCTCTTCCTTGTAGACCTCGCCTACGGAATACTCGACCCTAGGATCAAACTTCATAAAAAGGAGGGGAAATGATGGCTCTGCGCAAACATCAGGAACCACCAGCAGCCTCGTCCGTTCCAGACGACTGGTTTGTTCCAATCGAAAAAAATGACTCAGAAGCAGAAGCTGTTGTCAGGCCAAGTCTATCGTACTGGCAGGATGCCTGGAGACGCCTCCTTAAGAATAAGCTGGCAATGCTCGGATTGTTTTTCTTATCTGTTTTGACCTTCATGGCGATTTTCGGGCCGATCATCTCGCCTCACACAGTGGACCATCAGGATTTGGTCAACCAGAATCTGCCGCCATCCAGTGAACATTGGTTTGGTACGGATGAACTCGGTCGCGATGTATTCACCCGTACATGGTATGGTGCACGTATCTCATTATTCGTCGGTATTGCGGCAGCATTGATCGACTTTCTTATCGGGGTCATCTATGGCGGGATAGCCGGCTATAAAGGCGGAAGAACAGATCATTTCATGATGAGAATCATCGAAGTTCTTTACGGACTTCCTTACTTGCTTGTTGTAATTTTAATCAGTGTAGTGATGGGGCCTAGCCTTGCAACGATCATATTCGCATTGACCATTACTGGATGGATTGGGATGGCGCGGATTGTGCGCGGCCAGGTCCTCCAGATCAAAAACTACGAATACGTTTTAGCATCGAAGACTTTTGGAACGAAAACGGCACGGATTATCCGTAAAAATCTGCTTCCAAATACGATGGGACCAATCATTGTCCAGATCACCCTATCCGTTCCGTCGGCCATTTTTGCAGAAGCATTCCTTAGCTTCCTGGGTTTGGGCATCCAGGCACCGCTTGCGAGCTGGGGATCGATGGCTAGTGATGCTTTGCCGGTTATCCTTTCCGGTGACTGGTGGAGGCTGTTTTTTCCGGCATTCTTCATTTCATTGACGATGTTCTCGTTTAACGTTTTAGGTGATGGGCTTCAGGACGCACTTGACCCGAAGCTAAGGAGGTAAGCAACATGGAAAAAGTACTGGAAGTAAAAGACCTTCATGTTTCATTCAAGACATACGGAGGAGAGGTAAAAGCTGTCCGCGGAGTCACTTTTGATCTACATAAAGGAGAAACTTTAGCGATAGTCGGTGAGTCTGGGTGCGGGAAAAGCGTAACTTCCCAAAGTATCATGAGATTGATTCCGGAACCGCCCGGCAAGTTTGACGGCGGATCCATCCTTTTCAAAGGAAAGGATTTGACGAAACTAAAAGATCCAGAAATGCGTAAAATTCGCGGATCAGATATTTCAATGATCTTTCAGGATCCAATGACTGCATTGAATCCTACTTTGACAATCGGTGATCAGCTGACAGAAGGAATCCTTCAGCACATGAAGCTATCTAAGGAACAGGCAAAGAAGGTAGCGGTACAGATGCTCGATTTGGTTGGGATTCCTAGCCCCCAGGCTCGACTGAAACAATACCCTCATCAATTCAGCGGCGGGATGAGACAAAGAATCGTCATCGCCATGGCGCTTGTCTGCCAGCCGGAGGTGCTGATTGCAGATGAGCCAACAACAGCACTGGATGTGACAATTCAGGCTCAGATTTTAGAGTTGTTCCGTGATATTCAGAAAAAAACAGGTGTCTCAATAATCCTGATCACCCATGACTTAGGTGTTGTGGCACAAGTCGCAGATCGAATTGCGGTCATGTATGCTGGAAAAATTGTTGAAACAGGAACAAGGAGAGAGATTTTTTATAATCCTCAGCATCCATATACGAAGGGGTTATTGAACTCTGTACCGCGTCTTGATGTAGACGGGGCGGAGTTGATCCCGATTGGTGGTACACCGCCTGATTTATTCTCCCCGCCAGTCGGCTGTCCGTTCACTGCCCGCTGTCCATTTGCAATGCAGGTATGTGACAAAGTCTATCCTGCAGAAACCAAGCTATCCACCAGCCACGGGGTAGACTGCTGGCTTCAGGATGAACGGGCGAAGAAATTAGTCGCAAACAGATAGGGTTCAATCAGGCTTTTGCCTTTTTGATATAAATTTTAGACCAACATAAGGGGGAAACAGAGTGAAGAAGTTTTTAACCATGCTTATGGCAGCACTGCTTGTGTTCACGATGGCTGCATGTACCGCGAACGATAATGCAGGTAAAGAAACAGAAGGTAAAGGCAATGGGGAAGCAGGAGAGGAAAAAGTCCTTTACTTGAACAACGGACAGGAACCAACATCCTTTGACCCGCCAATCGGCTTTGACTCTGCATCCTGGAACGCTTTGAACAATCTGATGGAAGGTCTTACACGACTAGGTAAAGACCATCAGCCAGAAGCGGCTACTGCAGAAAAATGGGATGTATCAGAAGATGGAAAGACATACACATTCCACATTCGTGAAGATGCAAAATGGTCCAATGGTGACGCTGTAACAGCTAATGATTTTGAATTCGCCTGGAAACGTCTATTGGATCCAGCAACAGGTTCTGCTGCGGCATTCCTTGGCTATTTCATTGAAGGCGGAGAGGAATTCAACAGCGGAAAAGGATCTGCTGACAATGTAAAAGTAAAAGCAGTTGACGACAAGACGTTTGAAGTTACTTTAACTAGCCCACAGGCATATTTCTTAAGTGTCATTGCCAATCCGGCATTCTTCCCAATCAATGAAAAGGTTGCGAAGGAAAACCCAGAATGGTTTTCTGAAGCTGACTCATTCGTAGGCAATGGACCATTTAACCTTGCCAGCTGGGAGCATGACACGAAATTCGTCATGAAAAAGAATGACCAGTACTGGGATGCTAAAAATGTAAAACTTGATCGCGTTGAATGGGCGATCGTAGATGACACAAATACTGAATACCAAATGTATCAGGCTGGGGATCTGGATGTTTCCGATGTACCTGCTGAATTAAGTGATAAGCTGTTCAAAGAAGGCAAGGTAAAGGTTGATGACCAGGCAGGAGATTACTTCTACCGCTTCAACGTAACGAAAGAACCATTCCAGAACGTTAATATCCGAAAAGCCTTCGCTCTAGCTGTTGACCAGCAGAAGATCGTTGACTTTGTCACGAAGAACAAAGAAGAAGCTGCTTACGGCTTTGTTTCTCCTGGATTCCAGGATCCATCAGGCAAGGATTTCCGTGAAGTGAATGGAGATTTCAATAAAACTGATGTAGAAGAAGCAAAAGCATTGTTAGAAAAGGGAATGGAAGAAGAAGGGTATACTGAACTTCCTGAAGTGACTCTGACATACAGCACAAGCGATGTACACAAAAAGATCGCAGAAGCTTTACAGCAAATGTTCAAAGAAAACTTAGGTGTTGAAGTCAAGCTTGCGAACATGGAATGGAACGTATTCGCGGAAGAACAGAAAGCACTCAAGCACCAGCTTTCCCGCAGCTCATTCCTTGCAGACTATGCTGATCCAATCAACTTCCTGGAAAACTTCCAGACTGGGCACTCCATGAACCGTACTGGCTGGGGCAATCCGAAGTATGATGAACTGATTCAACAAGCAAAAAGTGAATCTGACGAAGCAAAACGCTTTGACTTGATGTATGAAGCTGAGAAGATTTTGTTTGAAGAAGCACCATTCTTCACTGTTCACTTCTACAACCAAGTTTATCTTCAAAATGAAGCTGTAACTGATGTTGTCCGCCATCCAGTAGGATACCTTGAATTAAAGTGGGCAGATAAGAAGTAATTTTTCTAAGAAAGAGGTGTTCATCTTGGAACACCTCTTTTTTACTAGTACATACTCTTCAATAATATCTTATAACATATGAAATTTTACTTTGCCCCTAAGCAGATTTAGTGCATTTACCGAAAAGGACCAGAGAACAGAATTTGGGTAAAAGCAGGGTAATTTTCATCCTGATAATCAAAGTTTATAATTCGATTTTATGAAAAAATTAAAATTTACTAAGGGAGTTGATTGACATGTCAATTAAGCCCACACGCTTGAATAAAGGTGATACGGTGGCTGTCATAGCGCCAGCGAGTCCGCCTAATAAAGAAAACCTGAAGCGCGGCTTAAAATTCGTCGAGGATTTAGGGCTCAATTATAAATTAGGGAAATCTTTGTATTCAGAATATGGCTATCTTGCCGGGGATGATGAAGCAAGATTGTCCGACTTAAATGAAATGTTCCTTGATGATGAAATCAAGGCGATCATCTGTGCTGGGGGAGGATATGGTACAGCTCGTATTGCTTCAGCATTAGACTATAATGCTATTAAAAATAACCCGAAAATTTTCTGGGGATACAGCGATATTACATTCTTGCATACTGCGATAAGGCAGCAGACAGGGCTGATCACTTTCCACGGTCCAATGCTTGCTTCAGATATCGGAAAAGAAGGGGCAAATCAAGTTTCAAAGGATACATTCCAGCAATTGTTTGTACCAGTTGAGCTGAATTATGATTCTTCTATTTCGCAAATTGAAGAACTGGTTCCCGGTTCAGCCGAGGGTCCATTGGTTGGAGGAAATCTCTCGCTTCTTTCAAGCTCGATGGGCACTCCTTTTGAAATTGATACAAAAGGAAAGATCCTGCTTATTGAAGACATAAATGAAGAACCAAGGGCAGTTGACCGTATGTTGAACCAGCTTTATATGGCTGGTAAACTGCAGCAATCAGCCGGGATCATTATCGGTGACTTTAATAACTGTGTACCAGAAAGAGAGCTTTCTTTATCTCTTGAAGAAGTTATTGATCATTACATTCAACTTGCGGGCAGGCCGGCATTAAAAGGCTTCAACATGGGGCATTGTTCACCGCATATTGGTGTGCCGCTCGGCGCGACTGCCTCTATGGATACGAAAGAAAAAACGCTTTATGTAGAGAGCGGGATCAACTAGAACCAAAGGAGATAATGTTATGATTATTGAAAAAGTCGAGACATTCCGCATTGCTGTTCCTTTGAAAAAGCCATTTAAAACTGCACTCCGCACTGTGACTGTAGCTGAAGCAATTTTTGTGAAAATCTCCTGTGATAACGGGGTGACAGGCTGGGGAGAAGCACCACCTACACTGGTCATTACTGGTGACAGTCTCGCAAGTATCGAGGCTTCAATCAATGAAGTGATTAAGCCATCTTTATTAAATAAGAATCTTGTAAACTACGAAGCTATTTTCCAGGCATTGAAAACAATCCTTGTTAACAATTCAAGTGCAAAAGCTGCTGTTGATATGGCTCTTTACGATTGTATCTCACAAAACTGCAGGCTTCCGCTCTATCAATTCCTTGGCGGATACAGAAACGAGATAGAAACTGATTTTACCGTCAGCGTCAACAGCCCTGATGAAATGGGTGAAGACGCCGTTCAGTATGTTAATAATGGATTCAATGTTTTAAAGGTTAAGGTAGGAATTGGTGAAATCGCGACAGACATTGCCAGGATCCAGGAAATCCGAAAAAGGATAGGCAATGACATCAAGATTCGGCTTGATGCGAACCAGGGATGGAAACCGAAGGATGCAGTAAGGGCGATTCGAAAAATGGAGGATCTTGGCCTCGATATCGAGCTTGTTGAACAGCCAGTTAAAGCAGATGACCTGGATGGTTTAAAGCAGGTTACTGATTCTGTTGAAACTTTAATAATGGCGGACGAAAGCGTTTTTTCACCTAAACAGGCTTTTGAAGTGATCAAGCGAAGAAGCGCAGACTTAATTAACATCAAATTAATGAAGTCAGGCGGAATTTATCAGGCTCAAATGATTAACCAAATGGCTGAAACAGCTGGGATAGAATGCATGGTTGGCAGTATGATCGAAACCAGGCTGGGAATTACTGCAGCTGCCCACTTCGCGGCAAGCAAGAAAAACATTACCCGTTTTGATTTTGATGCACCATTAATGCTGGCAAATGACGTAATATCAGGCGGAATAATGTATAATGGCAGAAATATCACCCTTCCGGATCAACCAGGTCTCGGTATAGAAGAAATCCTTTCAGAAGGAGGAATTTCAAATGGAAAGCAATAATATTTGGCTCGTCAATGTCCCTGTTGCTACTTTGTGGACTTCCCATGATTCAGCTAGAGAGATCGACATGGATGTAGTTTCCGGTCCCTTAAATATAGAAAAATGGCTTGAAAAGCTTACTTACGAGCCACGATTGCAATTATGCGATGATAATCTGGTTCAATCACAGGTTTTATTTGGCCAGGAAGTCTTGATCATCGGTGAAATGGATGAGTGGGCAAATGTTGTTGTCCCAGACCAGCCGTCAGGAAAAGACGGTCGCGGTTATCCGGGGTGGATAGCGAAAAATCAGCTCATCCAGCAATCAGACTGGTATATCAAGAAAGGTTCAGTAGCTGTCATTACCGCTAAGAAAACCTTGCTATATTCCGAAAAGAACGAAAAGTTGATGGAATTGAGCTATCAGACCAGATTACCTGTAGTGGAGGATATTGTTGATCGAATTCGCGTTAAGACTCCAACTGGTATCGGCGTTTTGAGAGCTGAGGATGTTGCTGTTTTCCCATCAGAGGAGAAAATTCCTAAGGGGAATGGCGCTGCAATCGTAGGTGCCGGCGAGCAGTTCCTCGGCCTGCCATATCTTTGGGGAGGAATGAGCTGCTATGGCTATGACTGCTCTGGATTCAGTTACAATATGTGCCTGGCGAACGGTTATACCATTCCGAGGGATGCCCATGAACAGGCGGCTGCGGGTGTACAAGTTCCGCTGTCAGACATCATGCCAGGCGACTTACTTTTCTTTGCCTATGAAGAAGGGAAAGGAAGCATCCATCATGTCGGGATCTATTATGGAGATGGCAAGCTTCTTCATTCACCGAATACAGGTAAAAATATTGAAATCATTTCTTTAGAAGGAACGATTTACGAAAAAGAACTCTGTGCAGCAAGACGCTACTGGATTGATACGGAGGAATAATCATGGAAAATGAAGTTTTATTAAGTGTAAGAGATTTAAAGAAGCATTTCACTATGGGTAAAAATGAAATCCTCAAAGCAGTGGATGGCATTTCGTTTGATATATATAAAGGAGAGACTTTTGGCCTTGTTGGTGAATCTGGCTGCGGCAAGTCCACTGCCGGAAGAACAATGATCGGACTTTATGACCGTACAGATGGAGAAGTTGTTTTCAACGGCAAAGACGTGCATTCACTTACAGAGAAAGAGAGATTTCACTTCCATAAGCAGATGCAGATGATCTTCCAGGATCCGTATGCATCGTTAAACCCGCGTTCTACTGTAAAAGAGATTATATCAGAACCGATGGAAGTCCATGGGTTGTTCCCTAACAAAAAAGAACGTCTGGAACGTATTTATCAGCTCCTTGAAGATGTTGGATTGAATCGTGACCATGCAAACCGTTTCCCCCATGAATTCAGCGGCGGGCAGCGGCAAAGGATTGGAATTGCCAGGGCACTTGCACTGGATCCTGATTTTATCATAGCGGATGAACCAATCTCAGCCCTTGATGTATCCGTTCAGGCCCAGGTGGTAAACCTGCTGAAGCGTCTTCAAAAAGAGAAGGGATTGACGTATCTATTCATTGCTCACGACCTTTCTATGGTAAAGCAAATCAGCAACCGGATTGGAGTTATGTACCTCGGACATATCGTCGAGCTTACAGCTAGTAACCAGTTATACAATAAACCGCTTCATCCGTACACTCAAGCATTACTGTCAGCCATACCGATACCAGATCCTGATGTGGAGGATCAGAGGGAAAGGATCATCTTGCAAGGAGAACTCCCAAGCCCGATGGATCCGCCTAGCGGCTGCGTTTTCAGGACGAGATGCCAGCATGCAATGGATATCTGTGCCCAAAAGAAACCTGTGTGGCAGGAAATTGACAAAGATCATTATGTGGCCTGCCATCTGTATGATGAACATTCAGAGGGAAAAGATAAAAATGAGATGCTTGTTAATATTAGATAAGGAATAAAATCTATGACATTAGAAGAATTAAGAATAATACTGTTGGAAGAACTCGCTGGGTGCAAAGGCCGGGCGAGTTTGTTTTTGGAGATTGAAGGAGAAATTATCGAATTTAACAGTAATGAAGTTTACCAGTCTGCAAGTCTGATTAAACTGCCGATCCTCTTCGAAGCTTTGAGGCAAATGGAGGCAGGCCAGCTGCAAAAAGAAAGTCAATTGGCAATTGAAGAAGGTGACAAAGTTGGTGACACCGGTGTTCTTCAGGCCATGAGGATCAAGCAACTGCCTGTCATGGATTTATTGGCCCTTATGATCATCGTGTCAGATAACTCGGCTACTAACCTATTGATAGATTTGCTTGGCAAAGAGTCCATTAACGCGACTATATCCAGGATAGGAATGAGCAATTCTATATTGCAGCGCAAAATGCTGGATTTCTCAGCCATTCAATCCGGTTTCGATAATTATACATCTGCTGCCGATATCGGACTATGCCTGAAAGAGGCAGTTAATGGGGATCACCTAAATCAAGTGTCAAGGTCCATCTTCCATTCTTTTTTGCTGCAACAGCAATTCAAGGAAAAGCTGCCATATTACATGGAAGATAATTTTCTGAAAATCGGAAATAAGACCGGAGAACTTCCCGGAGTCGAACATGATTGCGGCATCATTACCTATGGCAAGAAGGAAGCAATCATTGTTGTTCTGATTGATGAACTTTCAGACCAGCAATCTGGAAAATCGACAATCCAAAAGATCGGGAAGCATATAAACAGCTTTATAACTGGTTTTTCGACTCCACTCGACCTATAGTGCTAGTTATCGATAACGTTTTGATATCATCTGCTAGCAATTTAATATCTATGATTTTATTGGTTTTCACCCGCATTGGCGGACCGTGCGCTATACAAAGCCAAGCAACACGGTCGTAATCGCATAGAGGTATATGAAAGTAAAGAGGATGAAAAGTAAAAGTTAATCAACTGGCTCCATCGTCATGTAAACGATGGAGCTTTGTTTTTTTTAAAAAGTCCATTATCTGCAAATCAAGCTTTTTCCAGCTATTTCGAATTGGATTAATCTGCTTCCAATTCACCTTAAGAAATTTCATGCCTAATTTAAATAAAAAGTGTATTCATAAAAAGTAAAATGCTTTATAATGATTTTCGTATTTCTGATAATTTGAATTCAAAATGTAATTTTTATAGATACAGGGGGAATGATGGATGAAAATGAGAGTTTCGGCAGTCCAGTACCATCTTCACACGATCAGGTCGTTCGAAGAGTTTGCTCTGCAATGTGAGCATTATGTTAAAACAGCACAGGAGTATGGTTCAGAATTTGTTTTGTTTCCTGAGTTCTTTACTACTCAATTGTTATCAATCGGCAGTGAACAGGGTACGAGGCTGACCATCAATGAACTCCCTGGTTTTACTGAACAATATTTAAACCTTTTCCAGAATTTCGCACTGGAAACAGGCATGCATATCATTGGGGGAACTCATGTCATCGCTCGTGAAGGAAAGCTCTATAATGTGGCGCATATGTTTTACCCGGATGGCAGAATCGTTGAGCAGGCGAAGCTTCATATCACACCAACCGAGGTGAATGAATGGAATATGAGTGCGGGTGAGGATTTCAGGGTATTTGATACAGACAAGGGTCGCATTGCGCTGCTAACTTGCTATGATATTGAGTTTCCTGAAATCGTAAGAATGGCAAAAGCTAAAGGTGCAGATGTCATTTTTGTTCCATCTTGTACAGATGATCGCCATGGTTTCCACCGTGTCCGCTATACCAGCCATGCACGAGCAATCGAAAACCAAGTCTATGTCGTTTTGACTGGAACAGTAGGCTCATTGCCAACAGTAGACTTTATGCGTGCCAACTTTGGCCAGGCGGCAGTGATCACGCCTAATGATATTCCGTTCCCTCCTCGAGGCCTCCAGGTCGAAGGAGAACTAAATGATGACATGATTGTTACTGCTGACCTCGATTTGGAGCTATTATACGAAGTGCGTGAGCGAGGTTCGGTCACTACATGGCGTGACCGCCGCACTGACCTTTATCCGGACTGGGAGCAGACAGAAAAAATCTAAAACGATAAGGAGCATGGTTCATGGAATATATTCGCGTTAATAGTATTGAAGATCCGCTTTTTACAAAGCTCCATAATTTAATGAAAGAAGTCTTTCCACCTGAAGAGGTACTTGAGTTCGATTTATGGAAAGAACCTCTTGAGGATCCGGGCATAAGAGTCTTTGTTGCAGTCCATGAAGATGAAGTCGTTGGTGTAACAGAATATCGATACTATCCAGACTGGAATATTGCAATGACGGATTTCACTATTGTTGGGAAACCAGGACTCAGTCTAGGGAGATTCCTGGCAAATAAAAGGATGGAAGACCTGCAAAACCTCGCTGGTGAAAAAGGCGTAGAGTTGTTTGGAATGTTTGCGGAGATCTATGATCCATACAGAAAGACTGACCATGATTTTGGCGGCGTAAAAACGATGGATCCTTTTGTGAGACGCGAAGTCTTATCTCATCTAGGGTATAAGCGACTTGATTTAGAATACGTCCACCCATCCTGGGAGAATGACGGAGAAGCTGTAGAAGGACTGGATTTATGCTTCATGCCAACAGATGAAAATACTCTTGAACTGCCTGCAGCGTTAATCTCAGATTTTCTCACCACTTATTATTCCGTTCTCGCTAAGAAACCGGAGAAGTGGAACAAAATGATCGAACAGCTAAAAAATAGAGAAACCGTGGCATTGTTGCCTTTATAATCAGGGAAGCAGCAGTAAACTCACTGCTGCTTTTTTGTTTAAGTCTTCATACTCCAGCTGAAATAGGGGTTAAAAGAGTCACATAATTTGTTTTCGGTCTTAAGATTTTCTATAATTAACCCTTGACTACATAATTGAAAGGGGTCATCAAATGGAATCTTTAAAAGGGAAAACAGCATTAATCACGGGTGCAGGACGAGGAATTGGCCGTGCTGCTGCTATTGCACTTGCAAAAGAAGGCGTTAATATTGGCATGATCGGGCTTACGCTTTCTAATCTGGAGAAGGTTACAGCTGAAATAGAGGAATATGGGGTGAATGTGTCAGGAGCTGTGGCAAATGTAGCTGATATGGAATCTGTTCAGCATGCTGTACAGCATGTTACAGAGGAGTTAGGCCCTATAGACATTCTGATTAACAATGCTGGAATCGCAAAATTCGGCGGTTTTCTTGATCTTGAGCCACAGGAATGGGAGAAAATCATCCAAGTCAACTTGATGGGAACCTATTATGTGACCCGGGCTGTATTGCCAGGGATGATGGAACGGAAAACAGGTGACATAATAAATGTTGCGTCAACTGCAGGACAAAAAGGAGCGCCAGTAACAAGTGCGTACAGCGCTTCGAAGTTTGGAGTCCTTGGATTGACTGAATCACTAATGCTTGAAGTACGAAAGCATAATATCCGTGTCAGCGCCCTGACTCCAAGCACTGTAGCTACTGACCTGGCTATTGAGACCAACTTAACAGACGGCAATCCTGAAAAAGTCATGCAGCCGGAAGATTTGGCCGAATTAATGGTAGCGCAGTTAAAATTGAACCGCCGCGTTTTTGTAAAAACAGCTGGAATGTGGTCGACAAATCCATAAACGTTATGAGGATAGAACCAATAAAGGTTTTATCCTTTTTTTGTACAGAAAATAGGAGGGATATGACTGTCTTTCTGGTGAAGACAGTCCTGTTTGGTAATAGCACCAGGTACTAATTTTACCGAAAGATAACAGGAAATACCCATTTTCAGCTCGATATTATATTGAAAACCAGCTTTGTTATTTCGGTATAATTAATTATTGTTAACAAAAAAACGGCTTAAAGCCGTTTAAAATGCATACTGAAATATTCCATAATAAAGGGGCATCACAAAGATCAAACCACTTAGTCTAGCAGCAAGGGGCATCGGTTCTTCGTCTTCTTCAAGTCCAAAATCTCCTGCAAACCGCTCCGCAAAGAATATAGTGAAAATGACATCCCATAGAAGACCAAATACAAAAACGATTTTCCATACCAGCGGGACCAGGATTGGTGTTTCCGTTACATAACCAAATAATCCAAACCAGGTAATGATTGAAATGATGAAATCCGTCCTGGTGATATTGTTTTTATATTTTCCTTTCAATAAAAACCAAATTGCCGTCGTGCCCAAAAACCCCAAATATATGATCCATAAAAAATCAGTCATCTTATTTACCTCTTAATCTTTTAAATAGTTGTTTACTTCAAAGTTAAACTTGCTCATTTCTGAAACTGAAAAGGTGATACGGAGATTGGATAGTTTTTGCATAGTAGTCCGTGAAAGACAGTTTATGAGCGCACTTATCCATTATAAAGGTGTATAGGCAATGTTGGTATAGAATATTGTCGAAAAATCACTTTTGTTTTTTTACTAATATTTGTTGAATTTTTCAATAAAAGGTGTAAAATTACACTAAATGATTCAATTTGGATTAAAGAGGAATTGGGGGATTAAAATGGAACATACTCCTAAAGAAGAAAGACGCCGGATTTTTAGAAATGAGCTCTATAATTTAAAAGAATTAGGTTATGTTTCAGCAGAGGAATATAAAAATGTTGCGGAAGCACATAATGAATACTTCCTGGATTTGCTTGCAGAGGAACGACAGGAGAAAGAGTTGGCAGCCAGAAATAAGAAGAATGACTCTGTTGACTTTGAAGTCCAGCCTGCAGGAAATATTCCAATGAAGGAGAAGCGGAAACCGCAGCCTATAGTCAGGTCAAAGAAATCAGCAGAAGAGATCCGAGAACGAAACATATCCTGGTCGTTGAACCTTGGTGTCATCATGCTTTTGATTGGTGGTTTGTTTGTTGCGACTAGCAACTGGGAAACGATGACTCCTTTTATGAAAGCAGGGTCCATCGCGCTTGTTTCGGGTTTATTTTACGGGATTGCCTATATAAGCTACAAGGTGCTAAAAATTGATAAAACAGCCTTTGCGTTTGTGATCCTTGGCAGCCTATTCTTGCCGATTTTCACCTTATCACTAGGCTGGTTTGAATTGCTAGGGTCTTACTTATCGTTTTATGGCGAAGGCCGCTTCATCTTAGGGGCAATAAGCAGTTCAGTTTTGATCCCTATATATGGCTATCTCGCCAATAGGTTGTCTTCAAGGTTGTTTGTGTGGTTTACGTTCATTACTGTATCGATAACAGCAGCCTATCTGTTGAAAGCGATTGGCTTGCAAACAGATGGTTTCTACCTTGGTTTGGTTGTATTTAATACTCTTCTGCTTGCAGCGTACCATCAGCTGAAAAAGAAGGATGTTTTGTCGCTCTTCACGAAAGAACTGGCTCTTTACTGTCAGGCTAATCTGGTCTTGTCTACCTTATTGATGCTTTTCTTTTATGAGAGTAATGTATTCAACGGTTTCAACTTGATTTTGACTGCAATTCTCTATCTATCGATGATCTTCGTTAATGGCCATAAAGAGTATCATTTTGTTTTCAGTGCGATGTTTGTCTATGGTGCATTTCAGATTCTTGAAAATTGGCAATTTGCAGAGGGAAGCATAATCGGTTACGCACTTCTTGGAGTTGTTTTCCTTTACGTTCCCAGGCTCATAGATGATAAATATGCTTTAAAGAAAGCGTTCCAGATCACTAGTGCAGTCGTATCGGGTCTTTCGTTTCTATTCATCACAGCGGAAGCAATGATGATTCATACAGAAAACACATCCTATATTCTGGTGGCTGCTTACCTGATTATTTCGGCTAATTTCATTTATCTTGCCAATAACAATGGAAATATGATCTTCAAATATTTAAGTCCTATATTTCTTGCAGCAGCCATGTTTGAAGCGGTTTTGCAGACGGGAAAATGGATTAGCATCGAAAATCTTTCCTTGCCAATTTATTTGATTGGTTTTGTCTTATTCATGCTTTTAGGCTGGCTGCTTAATCTGAGATATCTTAAGACTATTAAAACTAGCTCGCGTGATGTCGGGATCGTGATCATGCTTTCAATGATTCTTATTACGTTTTTCCAGTCGCTTTGGTGGGAACTGGGGCTGATGTATTTCCTGATCAGCTATGCTTTTTATGTAATGTTGAACATTGAAACCCGGACGATTTTGCCACTGTTGTCTCAATGGGCAGCGCCAATCTCACTCGGCTTATCTATAGCTGCATTCGGTGAAGAAATTAGGTTGAATTCCAGCTTTTATCATGATGCCATAGGAATGCCGGGGAATTTTGCAATCGCGGGTGCCCTTTTATTAACGATCAGTTTCGGCCTTGGCAAAATCAAGGAAAACAAGTTGTCGAAAAACGCTTTTTTCTGTGCAAATGGATTTTATGCAGCAAGCTTGTTTTACACATTCCCGTTTCCAATTTCGAATATATACGGGGAATCCGCTATTTGGTTTGGCGGAATCATGATGTCCCTTTTGCTTTATAAAGTAACTAACGAACGAATCGCTGCATTTATTTCAGCTATAATCAGCCTTGTCTGGTACTTGATCACTTTAAATTCAATAGATGATAAGTTGTATGATTTCAACACATTGTCGGAGGTGCTGATTATCCCAGGAGGCGGATGGTTATTGTTAGGGATTGCCGCTTTGATTTTTCAAAGGCGAAAAGAGCTTGCGGTTGCGTATTCATGGATTGCGCATGTCTATCTCGCTCCTATATTGGCAATTGCATTCATCATCTATGGGGAAGAAGCAATCATGAGTTATCTGATTGCAGCAGGAGTTTACGCAAGTAGTATTCCTTTTGTAAAAAAGGAATGGAAAGTGAAATCCTTCTTGTACGCAGCGTTCACTTCATTATTTTTAGCAATTCACAAAGCTGTCGATTATTTTACAGAAACTGATTCAGGACACTATGGATTCTTGCTTACAAGCATTTTGCTGGCTGCATTTTGGAAACTGTCATCTCCTGAATACAAACACAGAACATTGTATTATCTTTTGCCGATTTCGCTGTTAGGTGCAGCAAGCTTCCTGGCGGCCTATCCATACAGTTGGCTGCTGTTTGGAATAACGATTGGCTACGCATCGGCAATATTGGTACTGCTTCATAAAGTGAATTGGGAATTAGCTGCGATCGCCCCTTTGATGTTGATTTTTTACGGTACAATCCAAATCATCTTTCAGGCCCGTCTTGAGGTAAATTGGGATATAGCGATACTTGCAGGATTCGGTATTTTGCTTATTTTTTCCGGATCAAGAATCTTTCAAAACCTTTGGGAAAAAGGCGGCGCAATTGGACTGAAAAGCCTGGATGCTTATTCATTAGTGGGTTTCCTGTTTGTTGTTTCTGTCGCTTTTTTGTATGGCGAAACCTTCTGGGCTCTCATTATCCATGGCGTCCTTTTATCTGCAGGGTTATGGCTGCAGAGGAACAGGATCCATGGAAAAGGAGTCAATGCAATTAAACTTATCGCGGGGGCATATCTATTGGTTCCGTATTACACAGCCATAGATCAGCTGGAATTGCCAGCCTTGCTGGAACGGGAAATCTATGTCCTTCCGTTTGTTGCTTTAAGCATCTTTGCACGCTTTATTCTTAAAGGAAAGAATAAACAGATCACTAGCTATATCCAGTGGGCAGTTCTGATTATCGTCTCTCTTTTGCTGATTCAGGATGGCCTTGATAGCAATACAGTTTATGATGCCTTGATTCTTGGGACGCTGTCGCTTATTTCAATGCTGGCCGGGATGTGGCTAAGGGTAAAAGCGTATTTCTTTGTAGGAGCGGGAGTTTTGCTTCTGAATGTTATCCTGCAAACGAGACCGTTCTGGGGGAATTTACCTTGGTGGGGCTACCTGTTGATTGCTGGTTCAATATTGATCACTGTTGCCAGCTTCAACGAATGGAATAAACAAAAAGCAGCCAAGGGAGAGAAAACCATTCTAGTAAGATTAAAAGAACGTCTGCTCATGAAATTAAAAAATTGGAACTAATAGATGCTGGCAAAGGGATAGTTAAGGTTCCTTTGCCAGCTTTATGTTTATTGATATAAAAATGTGCAATTTTTAATTATTTCTGTTAACATTCTTAAAAATAAGGGTATCTCAACAGCTAAGGAGGTTGTGAAATGAGGGATGTAACTCTATTGGACATTTTCGAACACCATATTGCCCAGAAATATTTGAAGCGATCCGGTATGGCGCATGCTATTGCTGTCGCTTATCACGCCTTCCACCTTGCCAGAGAGCATAATGTAGACGTTGATATTGCAGCGAAAGCCGGTTTCCTGCATGATATCGGCCATTTTACATGGTACAGGAATGGAAAATGGGACTACGAGCTATATCGAAAAAATGATATCCACCCAATCAAGGGAGCAGAAAGGGCGCATAAACTCCTGATCCGCTTGGGTGAAAACCCCGTACAGGCGAAAGCCACTTCACTTGCTATCCTTTTCCATACAGATTCCTTTTTGCCTACTAATGACATTGTCCGTACCCCCCTTCAGCAGGTAGTGAAATGGGCAGATGAAAAAGATGAAGAAGAGGGCGGTAACCATCATTACAGGAAAATAGAGCATGAGCGGGCAAAGCAAAGCCTAATCAGGCTCGACCAAATGATTGATGAAGTCCTAATGAACGGTGAGGGCGGGGGAGATACGCAATTACCCTCGTAAATAAGCAATAAAGGGCATCGTTTTTTCGATGCCCTTTGCTGGTTATTTTAGCGTTCTTTCGGGAAGACCCTTTTGATCGTAGTATTAAATTCTTCAGTAAGCCCCATGATTGGTCTTCTGGTCAGAAGCTGTTCTCTATAATCAGTCATGCTGACAACAAAGTCGGCATTTGCGGAGACATACACATCTGCAATTGCCTCATCGTTCATTTTGATCTGTCGGGTAATTTTGTTCCGCAATTCACCTGGAACTCCTTCTGTGTTGCCATTTTCAAGAACTACAGCGACATACGCTTTTCGCTGGACCGTAATGATCGTCGCGCTTTGTACTTCATTCAGCATTTCCACTTGTTCCTCTGCATTTTCATCTACACGCATCCTGTATGTTTGGTTATATGAAGTGGAGTTGTACTCCTGATTGATATTCTGGATTTGTGCCCCATCATTGTTTATCTGGTAAGTTTCTGCTCCTTCATCCGTATAAGTGTTACACCCAGCTAATAATAGGATAGTCATAATAGGAATAAGCAGTTGTACGCTAATTCGTTTCATTGGCAGTTCCTCCTATTTCTTAATCTGGAATATAATGTCCAATTTAACGAACTTCTATTCAATATTTTCCAGTAACAACAAAGACCAGCTGTGAAAGCTGGTCTTTGTTAACGCCTTTTTCGTAAACTTGGTTCCTATCTGTACAGTCTTGGTTGTAGACTTATGATTCCTGACTGATCGGGTTTCTTTTTTCTCTAAGTTTATAGAATTTCCATACATCCTTGATGATTATTTTTACGACAGAGTAAAGCGGGATGGCAATCAGTATACCTATAAATCCATATAAAGAGCCTGCCGCGATTAACAGAAGGATGACCGTAATCGGATGGATGCTGAGCTTTTTCCCCATTACCTGGGGTGTAACGAGATTCCCTTCAAGCTGCTGTACAATTACCAGGACAAGAAGTACCTTCAGCATCATTATTGGACTGATGGCGAGAGCGACGAATAACGCGGGAAGTACACCTAAAATTGGACCCAAAAAAGGAACAACAGTTAAGAACATCGTGAAGATTGCAAGGATAAGAGCATAATCCAGGCCGATGATTTTATATCCAATATACATGAGGGTCCCGTCAACAAGTGCAATGATGAATTGACCGGTGACATATGTGAATAGTGTCTTATCAATATCTTTTAAAATTTTGTTGCCTTCCTGAGCATGCTCCGCGGGTATAAGTTTTATTATATATGGCCTTAATTTATCATCATCCTTTAAAAAGAAGAACACGAGAAAAGGGACTACGACAAGTACTGTTGCGATACTTGTAATCACTGAAAATACCGTCATGATATTCTCTCCCAGATTCTGAGTAACTTTGCTCAAGTAGTTTAGCGCCTTTTGTTTGATTTCATCAGGATTAACAATTCCAATCTTGTTATCATTGATAACTTTTTTTGACTCTTCGGTTATTTCATCTGCTTTCTGTGGAAGGTTTTCTGCAATGTCACTGATTTGTTCACCTAAAAGTGATCCTGCAAAGTAAGCAAATCCAGAGAATAAACCTGACACCAGAACGAAAACAATCAGGATGCTCGCCAGTTTGGGCATGAATCGCTCCAGCCATTGAACCGGCTTACGCAAAATATAGTAAATAAGGCCTGAGATGAGTACTGGAAAGAAAATAGCGATAATAAAGTTCTGCAGTGGCCAAACGAAGTAGTCTATTTTACCAAAGAGAAAAATGATAAGAAGCAGAAGAATGGTTCCTGTTGCATATTTAAAAAAAGGTCGTTGAATCCACATGTCTTTACCCCCCTGAAAAATTATGTCTCTTCCTGATTATTTACCTTAAAGGGTAGGTCACTAAACAAATGGTTGTCATATAGCGGAATGTAAACTCATAAGATGTAGAAATTGATAGTTTCATTTATTTTCTAACGGGTAAATATTCTGGTCAACGGAAATAGATTCGCAGCATAAGCCACTGGTCATCTTCTGTGTAAAGGGGTCTCTGTATGGTCGCAGTCGAGGAACATCTATTATTTATTAAAGAACTTGGCCGTTTATTCAATGAGTACGCACAATGCGAGGATAAGGAATTGAAAAATGAGATTTATAAAGATATACAGCTTATAGGTGAAGCGATCAATATCAGCAATTAGGTTAAAATAGATTCCGGCAAGCCCATCTTCGGCGGCTTGCCGTTTTTATTTTTATTGGCAGAATTTTAGTTAATATCAAACCAGTGCAGAAAACAAAAGGCAGTAAAATCAGTGATTTAGGAAAGACAGGCATCTTTCTATCATATACATGAAACAAGTATATGAAAGAGGAGGGTTATAAATGAGAATTGACCTTTCAAGAGAACAATATTTGACACTTGTGAAATTATTGCAGCTTGGAAATTGGCCGCTTGGATTGACTGAAGCAAATCAGGAGCTGGTGAGTAAGGCGGAGGATCTTGAACAATATATTTTTTCGCTCGCGAGGGATTTTGAAGCGGATGACGGGATTTACTACGACAACGAAGAAGAGTATTATTATCTCTCCGAGGATCTTAAAGACACGGTTGAAGCAATTATCGACGAATACGAGGAAGATGTCTTTTGGGATCAGCTGACCCATAAGCTCGCCACCATCGATTTGAAGCGCGAGATCAACATCGATGCTTCGATAGAGCAGAAAATCAATCGCCTTTTCCAGCTGAAAGCACGCTACGAAAAGTACTTCCTGGAAAACGGATTGGACAAAATCGATATATTGTAAAAGGAAAATCCGGCTGCTGTACGCTGCGCCGGATTTATTTTATGAACCATCTTGCTTTTTCTGAAATGAAGTCAGCTGCAAATACCAGGAGCAAATAGAATAATAGCAAGAGGGTTATATCAGTGTAATGAAAGAAGCTCATGCTTAACTTGAATTGCTGTCCCAATCCGCCTGCGCCAACAAATCCCACAACGATCGTCGTCCGCATGATAACCTCCCAGCGGTAGAGTATATATGTCAAAAAACGTGGCAAAGCAGCTGGCAGTACACCATACAATAATAGCTGCAGACGGCCAGCGCCGCTTGAAGAAAGATTTCGTACCGGTCTGGAGTCTAAATCTTCAATGACCTCTGCAAAAAGCTTGCCAAGAATGCCGAAATTATGAAGAGCAAGTGCGATTGCTCCGGGCAACAGTCCAGGTTTGAAGATAAAGATAATGATCATTGCCCAAACAAGCTCAGGGACCGCACGAGAAAATATATAGCCTCCGCGAACAGCGCCGAAAGAGAGCCATCCATGCCATTTCTTCACCAGCGTCAGGGATCCGTCGGCAATATTCCGGGCTGCCGGGACAACAGTCAGAAGTGCGGCGATGGTCGAGAAGCCAGTCGCCATAACACTCATGAACAATGTTTCAAGTGTAAGATCCAAAGCATTTTTCCAGCTTTCAACATTCAAGAAGGCAGGGCTTTCTTCTCCTATTCCAAAAAGCCCTTTAAAGAACTTGCCTGCATAATAAAGATTCTGCTCTGAAAAAAGTAAAGATAAGCTTGCCTTTTCAATCATGAATATAGAAATCCAGGATGCAGTACCCAGTAACAGCAGAGCATAAACAGAGACAGTTATAAAGCTTATTCTCCGTTTTTTCATTGGACCAGCCTCTTTCTTAATTGATTGCTCCACAGATCGATCATGATGACAAGGATGATCAAGAAAAACACAAAAGTCCAGACTTCATCATAATGAAGGTCATCTAGACTCAGCTGAATTTGATACCCCAGGCCGCCGATCCCGACAAAACTCATAATCGCAGATGAACGAACAGCACATTCAAATCGATACATCGCATAACTTGTAATATTAGCCCTGACCATTGGCAAATAACCATACCATAAAGTTTGCAGTTTTGTTGCGCCTGCAGCTTCCAAACCTTTGATCGGTTCCTTGGAGACATCTTCAAGCATGTCTGCAAAAATCCTTCCGAGGATACCGCCATAGGGGATAGCCAATGCGAAAATCGCCGCAAAAGGGGAGAGACCAATCGAAGCGACGAATAACCACGCCCATACAAGTTCATGAATCGCTCTCATGAATCCAAGCTGCCCTCTAAAAAAACTCCGGATATAACGTTTGCCTTTCCCATCCGCCACTATTATCCCCGAGGCGGGAACACCGTAGAAAAAGGCAATGACAATTGCCAGACTCATACCAGCAGCAGCGTAGGAAAGAGTGGTCCAGCTTGACTCCATGGCCAGAAGCAAGATGTCACCGGACAAATCAGGCGTGAAGAATGCTGTCGCAATTTGCTTTGCGGTATCTAACCCTTTGCTATGGATCAAGTCTTTATTCCATTCGATAGAAAATAGGCTTATTATAAATGCCAGCAAAAGGATCAGTGAAAGAATTTTTCGTTTATGCAGCTCAAAGCTCAACCATTTTTTATCCATATCAGGAAGTCTCCTTTAGTCTGTAAAGGCTCTTGATATGTTCATCAGTCACGGAGGAAGCGGGGAGATCAAAGAAGAGTTCACCATCTTTAAGGGCTATCAATCTATCGAAGTATTTCCTTGCATATTCGACCGAATGAAGGCTTGCAATCACTGTTTGGTTCTCTTCCAAAGCGATTTTAACCAATAATTCAAGCACATCTTCCGCACGGGCAGGATCCAGAGATGCGACTGGCTCATCAGCTAAAATGATTTCAGGGCTTTGGACAAGCAGCCTGGCAAGTGCAACCCGTTGTTGTTCTCCGCCTGAGAGGGAAGAGGTTTTTTCATATAATTTTTCTGGCAATCCAACACGATTCAGTGCCTGAATGGCATATTCCTTATCCTGAGGGATCAGCATGGAAAGGAGGGATTTAAAGATGCCCCATTCAGACAGCCGCCCGACAAGAACATTATGGATGACCGGAAGCTCACCAACGAGGTCAAACTGTTGACGAATGATGCCGATTTTTTTGGCTCTCTTTTTCTGGTCCCTAAACTCGGATAAAGGGCGGCCGTCTATCAGGATTTGACCTTGATCCGGTGATAGAATGCCTGCCAGCATGTTCAGTAAAGTTGTTTTACCAGCCCCGCTTGGGCCAATAAGCCCTATCAATTCTCCTTTATTTACAGTTAAAGAGAGGGAAGATAAGGCTATCTTCCGCTCATAGACTTTTGATATTTGATGAAGACCTATTATTTCTTGCATGTATTCCACCTACTTGATGATCTTGAGTTGCTTTGCAACCTTTTCTATGGCTTCGTAATTTTCATTCTTTGTCTCTATGAATTTATCAGTCTGCAATAATTCCATGATTTCATTATCCTCTGAAGTCATGGAGAGAATGGCTTCTTTTAATTTTGCTTTAGTTTCATCATCCATTTTGTTTAATGTCCAGTTGTAATCATAGTATTCAGGTGTTGTATAAATAACTTTAACCTTTGATTCATCTACTTTGCCCTCTTTGACAGCTGCTTCCCACACAGAGATATTCAATGCACCCGTCTGGTACGCCCCTGATTCCACAAGCTTATAGGTCTTATCATGAGAACCGGAGTAATTAGGCTTTCCATCAAGGTCCTGATCAGGGTCTATGCCAGCTTCCATCATGAAATATCGGGGCATTAGGTGACCGGATGTAGAACTTTCACTGCCAAAAGTAAATGACTTTCCTTTGATACCTTCAAGACCCTCAACTTCAACATCAGTGTGGGCAATAAATACAGATTTGAACTTTTCATCAATTGGTCTCTGTGCAAATGCCTCTGCTTCAGGAACTAGGTTTCTTGCCTGTACACCAGTAAGGCCGCCAAACCAGGCAAGCTGGATTTCACCGCGTTCAAATGCAGTGACAAGCGCTGAATAATCAACAGAAGGGACATACTCTACATTCAATCCGGTCCGCTTTTCCAAGTCCTTCGCAAAGTCCTCCATGCTCCTGTTCAAGTCGGCAGCATTCTGGTCAGGAATCGCACCGATTTTAATTGTTTCTGTTTTTTTGTTTTTTTGTCCTTTATCTGATCCACTGTCAGAACAAGCCGCAAGGGTAAGAATTATCAATAAGCTTATGAATGTAATCATTTTTTTCATTTTTATCACCTTTATAAATAAATTTTATGTATCTTATAAAATTTATCAATAACAAGCGGATAACTCAATAGATTTCTCTATATTTTATTAAGAATATAATGGCAGAAAAGGTTACTAATCTTAAATTCGTGCAATAACCGTGTTTCCCATTTGGAACAAAGCAAAACCTGACGGGGAAATCCCATCAGGTTTTCTAAGTTTCTATTTTGAGTTTTCTGCCCATTCTTCTACATTCCAGACTTTTGTTACCCAATCTTCGTAGAAATCAGGTTCGTGGCTTACAAGGACAATCGTCCCTTTATAGGCTTTTAAAGCTCGCTTTAATTCAGCCTTGGCTGTAATGTCAAGATGGTTGGTCGGTTCATCGAAGAGAAGCCAGTTGCTCTCATGCATAAGCAATTTTGTCAGGCGGACCTTTGCCTGCTCACCACCGCTGAGCTGATTCAACGGTCGAGATATATGTTCATTCTTCAGACCGCCACGGGCCAAAGCGGCACGGACTTGATGTTGATCCATTCCTGGGAATTCGCTCCATACATCTTCGATTGGAGTGATGCTTCCTGCTTTAACCTCCTGCTCAAAGTAGGAAGGGAAGAGGAAGTCTCCACGCTCGATTTTGCCGCTCAATGGAGGGATCTTTCCGAGCATGGTCTTCAATAAGGTCGATTTACCAACACCGTTCATTCCGACAATCGCAATCTTTTCGCCGCGCTCGATCGTAACGGACAATTTCGGAAGAAGAGGATGAGTATAACCGATTTCAAAGTCAGTTCCTTCAAAAACATAGCGGCTGCTTGCTCGTGATTCCTTGAATTCAAAGGTAGGTTTGACAGCTGTTTCAGGTCTGTCGATCCTCTCCATACGATCAAGCTGCTTTTGGCGGCTCTTTGCACGGCCTGTTGTCGAATAGCGTGCTTTATTTTTTGCTATGAAATCTTCTTGTTTCTTGATGAATTCCTGCTGTTTTTCATATGCGTTAATATGCTGATTTTTATTGATCTCAGCTAATTCCAGGAATTTTTCATAGGTAGCAGTATAGCGGGTAAGCTTTGAAAATTCCAGCTGGAAAATGACATTCGAAACCTGGTTCATGAATTCAGTGTCGTGAGAAATCAGGATAAAAGCATATGGGTATTCCTTCAGGTATCGGGACAGCCACTGGATATGCTCGACATCAAGGTAGTTTGTAGGCTCATCCAGAAGAAGCACTTTTGGTTTCTCCAACAATAACTTAGCAAGCAAGACCTTCGTTCGCTGCCCGCCGCTCAAGGCTGAAACATCACGGTCGATCCCAATCGCATCAAGTCCAAGCCCGCGTGCCGCTTCTTCTACTTCGATATCAAGGGAATAGAATCCGCCTGCATCAAGGGCATCCTGTATCTCCGCCATTTGTTCAAGAAGCTTTTCCAGCTCTTCTGGTGTTGCATCCGCCATTTTTGCTGTTACTTCATTCAGCTCTTCTTCTTTTTTGAACAGCGGAAGGAAGGCATCGCGCAAAGCATCGCGAATTGTTTTTCCTGGTGTCAGCACGGTATGCTGATCTAAATATCCGTATTCAACGCCAGGAGTCCATTCAACCTTACCGGAATCGTGGATCAACTGTCCGGTAATGATATTCATCAATGTCGACTTTCCGACACCGTTCGCGCCAACAAGACCTACGTGGTCTTCAGCCAGCAAACGAAAGGAAACATCCTTAAAAAGGATGCGGTCCCCAAACGTGTGGCTTAAATTTTCTACATTCAATAGACTCATGATAGAAATCCTCGCTTTAATCTATTTTAAGGTTATTATTTAACAATCACATTTCTTAATCATACTAAAAACTATGGTTTTCCACCAGAGTTTTCTAGGCTGGAAGTTATGGAAACTGATTTTAAGAACATTGTGGTAAATTACCTACTTCGGGTTACTAAGCAATTACAATAGACTTAGTAGTAATTTACAGGATTAGTATAAATTAACTGAAATTACAAAATATACAGTATATTATTTGAAGCTGCGTTTTCTCCTCTGCTATATTGTTATTCAATACATAGAAGGAGGTTATAAGATTATGAAAAAACGAATGTTATCTAGTCTGATTCTAGCAGGTGCTTTGACGGTCTCTTCAGTTCCATTCAATGTTCTTGCCCATGACGAGCTTGGGGATGTCAATATTGAAAAAGGAGAGAGGGCTGGTTATAGCAACGTTTCTGTCCCTGTAATGGAGGGCAGTAAAAACCTCCAATTCCTACATGAAGCAGCCGCTCCGGAAATGAAAACTGTAAGGGAAGATGGGAAGCAGAATAGCTTTGCAGATGTCTATTCGCACAAAGGTTATGCCTATCTTGGAACGCACACAAGAAATGGCGGCAATGGCGGGGTAAGAGTATTTGATATGAAGGATCCTTCCAATCCTAAAGAGGTAGCTGTCTTCGCTAATAATGACATCCCTGGAACCTGGCAGGAAAAGGTGATTGTAAAAAGCGTCAACACTCCTACGTTTAAAGGGGATCTTGCAGTGGTGAGCGTCCAGCAGCTCAACCGTAATAACCCTGACTCAAAAGGCGGATTCTTGCTTTACGACGTTACCAATCCGTCAGAACCAAAGAAGCTAGGATTCTATGAAGTTACGAAAAAGACCAATGGTACACATGAATTATACTTAACCATGCAAGGAAACCGGGCAATTGTACTTGCTGCTAATCCTTATGCGGATTATTACAGCCAAGGAGCAGAGAAAGACTTTCAGGTGGTGGATGTCAGCGATCCTGCGAACCCTCAAAAGCTATGGGAGTTCGATCCAAGAACACTCGACGAGATACCGGATGATTTTAACGGATACCACTGGAGTTCTCCGGACGGGAAAGTACGGCCAGTCTTTAATCATAGTACAATGATAGATGAAACTGGTAAGTATGCCTATGTCTCCATGTGGGATTTAGGAACAGTCATTTTTGACATCAGCAATCCCGAGAGCCCTAAATACCTGGGACGCACAGATTTCGGTTCCGACCAGCAGGGATCGGCACACTCGGCAACCCTTGCAAAAGGAGGAAATGTACTGATCGAGACAAGGGAAGTCTATAACCCAACGAAAGAAGGTTATGAACAATCCTATGGGTACACAAGGATCTTTGATATAAAGGATAAAACCAACCCTAAGTTGCTAAGTGAATTCAAGACGGATTTAGTTGATAACGTTGAGGATGGTACTACATTCGCAAACACAGTCCACGACCCTAAAGTGCATGGAAATACATTGTACTTGTCACACTATGCCGGAGGAGTATATGCGGTGGATATCACTGATCCTGCAAATCCTGTTCAAGTTGGACAGTATGCTCCTGAAAAAAGCGATGTATGGGGAGTATTCGTTGATAAAAACTACATTCTCGCATCTGATATTGGATCAGGATTAAAGGTATTAATAAAGAATAATAGTTCCGCCCAAACACAAAAACAGGGAATTGAGTAAAAAAAGGTGAAAGCATGCGTCCTGCATGCTTTCATCTTTTTTAGGAGCGGAACAACCTTCTTAAAGAATGTAACGAATTTCGGCATAACATGATGCTATTGTTTAATCACAGATTGCGAGGGTAAATGGTAACTGACTAACTAAATGAGGTGTTATACATGACAGTTACCAATAGCTATTTATTTACAAATGCAGATATGGTCAATCCTGACCTTGTACCTGAATGGGTTATAGAAGAATATAAAAATTTCCGTGATGTAGTCACTCATCGAGAGTTTCCATGTTATTTTGGAATGTCTGCGGAGAAAAAAGGGGAGCTCCGCTACTCATATATCACCCGGGACAATTGGGAACAGTTGCCGGGGGCCATAGAAGAGTTCATTGGTTTATTTGACGAATCAAAACCTCTTATCAGGCATGGTTTGTTTGTATTTGTAGAGCCTGAAATGGAAGAGGAGACAATTCAGTATTACCGTGAATACTTCTGGAATGTTCTTCAATTTTTACATGAGAAAGACACAAAGCCGTGGCCAGCCGATTATCCTACAGATCCTGACCATCACTTATGGGCATTTTCATTTGCAGGGGAACCATTCTTTGCTTTTGGTAATGCTCCGGCCTATAAGCAGAGGAAAACGAGGGACCTCGGGAATAGTCTTGTCATCGGTTTCCAGCCGCGACGAATTTTCGATGGTCTTGAAGGAACTTCGAAGGGCGGGATCATGTCCCGTGAAAAGGTAAGAGAGCGCGTTGAAAAGTGGGACAACCTGCCGAAGCATCCAAATGTGAGTCATTATGGCGACCCTGATCACAGGGAATGGAAAATGTATTTTATTGGGGATGACAGCAAGCCAATAGAAGGGAAATGCCCTTTTCATCATAAATAAGACATGAGGCTAAATCTGATATAGAGGATTTAGCCTTTTTTGGTACATCTTTAGAGCTATTTCAGACACATTTTGAATGTAAAATAATCCCTCGTTTTGCTATAATTGTATTGGGCTAGAATTTATTCAAAGAACAGACATCCACATCCCATACTTTTTACAGAAGGGGAGGATGCTAGATGAAAGCTACTGGAATCGTGAGGAAAACGGATCAGCTGGGTAGAGTGGTCATTCCGATGGAGCTAAGGAAAAAGCTGAGTATCGGTGAGAGCGATCCGCTCGAAATATTCGTTGATGAGGATATGATTATCCTGAAGAAATACCAGCCAGATCTGACTTGTCTCATAACCGGTACAATCAGCAGTGATAACATGTCACTGGCCAATGGAAGAATCATCTTAAGCAAAGAAGGAGCCGAGCAATTGATAAAAGAGCTCCAAAGCTACCTGGCGACCAACTAGAATAAACGTTAAGGCAGTCCTCAGATGAAGAGGACTGCCTTAATTTCTATATAGGAAATTAGAAAAGTATTTTTGTGTATATAACTCCATATGGGTATCTTAATCCAGCTCCAGCGCCTAGCCCCTCGAGGCGCTGGAGCTTTTTGTTTCTTCCTATTAAAGATCCTTACGATAAATCGGCATGCTCATGCAGCGAGGGCCGCCTCTTCCTCTTGATAGCTCCGAACTTGGAATCTCGATGACTTCCACACCATTTTTGCGCAACAAGTCATTTGAAACATAGTTACGGTCATAAGTGACGACCACACCTGGAGCAATCGCAAGTGTATTGGAGCCGTCGTTCCATTGTTCGCGGGCCGCTGCGATTTCATGTCCGCCTCCACAAGGAATCAATACGAGCTCTTGCAGGCCGAGGACTTCTTTCAGTGTTTTCGTCAGATTGGAACGTTCTGATATTTTGAGGTTGTCAAGTTCCTGTCCTTTTTCTAAAATATAGATTTTCATATGGCCATTCGGTCCTTCGATTCCGTGATGAATCGTGAACTTCTCATGGTCCACCATGGTAAAGACAGTGTCCAAATGCATATATGCTCTTAATTTAGGGATTTCAACAGCCACCACTTTTTTAATCGTGCTATTTCTTGAAAATATCCGTTTCGCCAATTTTTCAATTGCCTGGGCAGATGTTCTTGCACTAACCCCAATCGCAATTACTTCAGGACTGAGGACCAACTCGTCTCCGCCTTCTAATGGATAATATTCATCCCGATCGTACCAATGGGGGATATCATGAGTCGAGAATCGGGGATGGTGTTTCATGATGAAGTCCATAAATAAAGATTCTCTTTTTCTTGCCCCTTCACACATCTTGTTAAGAGAGACACCATTCCCAATCACTGCTGCTGGGTCTCTTGTAAAATAAAGGTTTGGCATCGGATCCAGGAAGAAGGGGTAGTAATCATCAAGCAGCTCATGTAAATGAATTTTTTTCTCTTGCTCGATTTCTGACTTTAGTACTCCGGACATGACTTTTCGAATCATTTCATCAGTTGAAAAAGAATGAAGATACTCCTCAACTGTTTTTCTCGAGCCATTCAGGTTGCTCTTGCTTTCATTCAATACTTGATCTATGAACTGTTGTTGCAGCTCTTCTGAGTGTAATGATTCTTCCATTAACTTTTCCAGATAAAGTACCTCTACGCCACGGTTTCTTAATACATCCGCGAAATAGTCATGTTCTTTCTGCACTGCCGGTAAATAGGGGATATCATCAAAAAGAAGCCGTTCCAGGTATTTAGGAGTCAGGTTTTCAACTTCCTTTCCTGGCCGGTGAAGTACTACGGATTTTAACTCACCAATTTCAGATGTTACATTCAAAGGGTATTTCATATAAGCAGCCTCCATATTCAGTATCTATTTATATATGAAATAAGGAGGGAGTGATCATTATGTATAACTCAAAATTTCACTGCCCCCGCCATTCTGCTTGCCTGCAGACTGGCTCCCTTTTCTATACCCTATTAAAAACTTTCAAACCTATTTTTACAGACCTCCTCTAGACTTTTTGCATGGTGATAGGAAATCTACGTGTTCTATGACGCTTTTTATAAAATATCATGCATTGTGCCGGAAAATAGGGGAAAATAAACAGATAAAAAAGAAAGCGTTTTCTGTCCTTCATATATGTACAAATCAAATAATTATGATAAAGTATATTTTGTGAACACACACTAAACATGGAAAAAGGGACGAATTCATTGTCCTCTCCAAAAAGACAGATGTATCCATTATAATGACATGCCAAATTTGACGGCAGAAAGGGGATTTACGATGTCTAGTAAAACATTAGATCAATTTTTAAATGAGAACCTTGAGGATTTAAAAGGGAAGGGTCTATATAATGTGATCGATCCATTAGAAAGCCCTAATGGTCCAATCATAACAATCAATGGGAAAGACATGGTCAACCTTTCCTCTAATAACTATCTTGGACTTGCTACTGATGAGAGATTGAAAAAGGCTGCAGATGAAGCTATTGAAAAATATGGCGTTGGTGCCGGAGCAGTACGTACAATTAACGGTACACTCAAACTGCACCTTGAGCTAGAGGAAATACTGGCGAAATTCAAAAAGACTGAAGCCGCGATTGCCTACCAGTCAGGATTCATGTGCAATATGGCGGCGATTTCAGCTGTTATGGATAAAAATGATGCCATCCTGTCTGATGAACTGAACCATGCATCCATAATCGATGGATGCCGTTTATCCAGAGCGAAGATCATCCGCTTCAACCACTCTGATATGGAAGATCTTCGGGCAAAAGCGAAAGAAGCTAAGGAGTCAGGCCAGTACAATAAAATCATGGTCATCACCGACGGCGTGTTCTCGATGGATGGAGACATTGCAAAACTTCCGGAAATTGTCGAAATCGCAGAAGAATTCGACCTCATTACATACGTCGATGATGCACACGGTTCAGGAGTACTGGGTGAAGGTGCTGGAACTGTTAAGCATTTTGGCCTTTCAGACAAGGTCGATTTCCAAATTGGAACTCTCTCAAAAGCTATTGGTGTAGTAGGAGGATATGTTGCAGGGAAACAGAACCTGATTGATTGGCTGAAGGTAAGAAGCCGTCCGTTCCTATTCTCGACATCATTGACACCAGCAGACGTTGCTGCCAGCATAAAAGCGATTGAAATCCTGATGGATAGCACAGAATTGAATGAAAGGTTATGGGATAACGCGAACTACCTGAAGGATGGTCTGCAAAAGCTTGGTTTTGATATTGGCCATTCTGAGACGCCGATCACTCCATGTATCATTGGTGATGAAGTCAAGACACAGCAGTTCAGCAAGAGACTGTACGAAGAGAGAGTATATGCAAAATCCATCGTATTTCCTACCGTACCTCGTGGAACTGGCCGTGTAAGGAATATGCCTTCAGCGGCACACACTAAGGAAATGCTGGATGAGGCACTGGCTATTTATGAAAAAGTAGGCAAGGAATTAGAGATTATTTAATTGGATATGCCGGTTTGAGTGACAAGCCGGCTTCTTTTTTCAGAGTAACCGGGAGGAATACATAAAAATGAAGAAAATCTTGATAACTGGCGCGCTTGGCCAGATTGGATCTGAATTAACAGTTAAACTACGTGATATTTATGGGCAGGATAATGTCATTGCGACAGACATCAGGAAAACTGATTCAGAAGCAGCTGTCAACGGTCCTTTTGAAATCCTTGATGTCATGGATGCAAACAAAATGGTCGAGCTCGCCAAAAAATATGAAGTCGATACGATCATGCATATGGCAGCATTATTATCTGCCACGGCTGAAACGAAACCGGTATTTGCATGGAACTTGAATATGGGAGGCTTGATGAATGCTCTTGAAACTGCAAGAGAGCTTAATTTGCAGTTTTTCACGCCAAGTTCCATCGGGGCATTCGGGCCGAATACGCCAAAAGACAATACGCCTCAGGACACGATCCAGCGTCCGACCACCATGTATGGCGTCAACAAGGTTGCCGGTGAACTTCTAGCAGATTATTATTTCCACCGTTTTGGCGTTGACACAAGGGGAGTAAGATTCCCTGGGTTGATTTCATATGTTACCCCTCCAGGAGGCGGTACAACGGATTATGCAGTTGAAATCTACTATGAAGCCATCAAAAATGGAAAATACAGTTCATATATTGATAAAGGTACTTATATGGACATGATGTATATGCCAGATGCGCTCGCAGCAATTATCGATCTGATGGAAGCCGATTCGTCGAAGCTAATTCACAGAAATGCTTTCAATGTAACGGCGATGAGCTTTGATCCTGAGGAGCTGACTGCTGAAATCAAGAAGCATATTCCTGGTTTTGAGATTTCATACAATGTGGATCCTGTACGTCAGGCAATCGCTGATAGCTGGCCTAACTCCATAGATGCTTCTGCAGCGGCTGAAGAGTGGGGATTCAAGGCGAAATATGATCTCTCCAGCATGACTGCTGACATGCTGGAAAAGTTGAAAACAAAGCTATAGAACGAAGGAAAAAGGTGAAATCTCAATGATTTCACCTTTTTACATAAATCAGTTTATCTTTCTTTTCTGTGACTTTCCCAACTATTGCCGCATGGTCAAGCCCTTTGTTTTTCAATGCTTCCACGTATCTTTCAGCTTCGCTTTCAGGAAGGGAAACAAGAAGGCCGCCAGAAGTGATCGCATCACACAGCACTAATTGCTCTTCTGTTGAGAGGTCTTCATAAGCCACATCACCTTCCAGCCATTTATGGTTGGATTTTGATCCTCCAGGAACGACTCCTTTTGCAGCCAAATCATATGTCCCATCTAATACAGGTACTTTAGATAGTGAGATTTCAAAACTTACATTGCTTCCTCGCGCAATTTCACTTCCATGGCCTAGCAACCCGAATCCAGTGACATCCGTAACAGCATGCGGTGTAAATTCCTTGAGCGCATCTGCCGCAGATTTATTCAGTAATGCCATTGTTTCGGTTACCGCCTGCTCTTGTTCCACAGTGACTGCACTGCGCTTGATTCCTGTAGTCATGATGCCAACACCAATTGGTTTTGAAAGCACAAGCAAATCGCCCGGTTCTGCACCGACATTTTTCCAGATGGATCCAGGATGGGCCAAACCTGTTACGGATAAACCGAATTTTGGTTCCTGATCATCGATGGAATGGCCTCCAATCGTTACTGCACCTGCTTCTTTTACCTTGTCGCCGGCACCTCTTAATATCTCAGCAAGCATATCCGGGCCAAGCTTTTTGACAGGATATCCTACTATATTAAGAACTGTTTTAGGTTCACCGCCCATTGCATAGACGTCACTCAATGCATTTGCTGCCGCAATTTGCCCAAACATATACGGGTCATCCACAATCGGGGTGAAATAATCTATCGTTTGGATCAGGGCGATATCATCAGTCAGTTTATATACACCTGCATCATCGGATGTTTCATGTCCAACTAGCAATTCAGGAACAGGTTCCTGCTCTGGCAATAGACGCAAAACTTGCGTCAAGTCCTCAGGACTGATTTTGCATCCTCAGCCAGCCTTAGTTGATAAAGAAGTCAAACGGATTTTTTCATGTTCACTCAACCTGATCACCTCCACAAAAAGTATACTCTTTCTTTTTCTTAAAATCATCCTTAAGATACTATTATTTGCACTAGCAAGGGCTTTACACTAAAATGACAGTAAATATATATAGAAAGATGAGCAAGGGGGATTACAATGGAAAAATATCAAGTATCTGTTCAATTCTGCATGCAGTGAAACTATGCACCAAAAGCCGCGAGTTTCGCGGAAGAACTTTTCACGCATTTCCGCAGCCAAATAGAAAAGATGGAGCTGATTCCGGCTTCAAAAGGAGCTTTCGAAGTCACTATAAATGGAAAGACAATATATTCGAAACTGGATACAGGAGTTTTTCCTGATACAGACGAAATAATTAAACAAATGGAAGCAATGAATTAATGCCTGGCAATTTGCCGGGCTTTTTTCATATCGTTCACCGTTTTGAAAAATCTTTTAATTGGGCAATAATGATATAATTATGAATGGACTTCAGTTTTGGGGGAGATAGACTTTGAAACAATTTTTAAGACAGCTTCCCGCTGTTCACGAATTACAAAAAGATGGAAGGTTTCTTGAGTTAACCAAGAATCATGATACAGACACAGAACATTTCACACTCATCATAAAAGAAGTGTTAAACGATATAAGGAAAAGTATTGTTAACGGAAAATGGAATGGACCAGAACCAGGTACCTCATCGTTTATAGAAAAGTTATTCGAATTGCTTGATGCAGCAGCAGCAGAGCGATTCGACTTTACTTTGAAAAGGGTCATCAACGCAACGGGCACCATTTTACACACGAATCTCGGCAGGGCACGGTTGAGCGAGAACGCAGTGAAACATGTAGTAGAAACGGCAAAGAATTATTCGAATCTTGAGTACAAGCTTCAGGAAGGGGAGCGCGGTTCGCGGCACAGCCATGTGGAAACACTTATTAAGGAAGTCACTGGTGCTGAAGCAGCGATGGTTGTCAATAATAATGCAGCTGCTGTTTATTTAATCATGAACGCACTCGCAAAAAACAAGGAGGTCATTGTTTCACGCGGCCAGCTCGTTGAGATCGGAGGCTCATTCCGGATATCTTCCATTATGGAGGAGAGCGGCGCTCATTTGGTGGAAGTAGGGACAACGAATAAAACGCATTTATATGATTATGAAAATGCGATTAACGACAATACTGGAATGATCATGAAGGTCCATACGAGCAACTTCAAAATATATGGATTTTCGAAAACTGTCGAGAGTGAGGAACTAGCCCAACTTTCAAGCAAGCATGACCAGGTTGTTTTTTACGAAGACCTCGGAAGCGGTGTCCTATACGATTTCTCCCGCCATGGAATCGGAGAAGAACCAGTTGTCGGTGAAGTTCTGAAGATGGGGGCAGATATCGTTTCATTCAGCGGAGACAAGCTGCTCGGGGGACCACAGGCTGGTATCATCGCTGGCAGGAAATCACTCATTGACCAACTGAAAAAGCACCAGCTGGCCAGGGTGGTTCGAGTTGATAAAATGACACTTGCCGCTTTAGAGGGTACCTTAATGGATTATCTTAAGGGAGAACAAGGATTATCCAATATTCCAACATTAAGGGACTTGCTTGTTCCTCTGGAGGAACTGAAAGACAGGAGTGACCATTTTGTCCGTGAAATCAATTCGTTTGATAATGGCATATTAGCGGTTGTGTCTGAAGGAACAAGTCAGGTGGGCGGCGGGACAATGCCTGATGTCCAGCTTCCTACATATTTAGTCACCATCAGACATCGTGACGTCAGTGCTGAACATATTGCCAGAAAGCTCCGCACTGAACATTCCCCGGCAATCGTCGTCCGCATTCAAAAGGAAGAGGTCCATATCGATCTTCGGACGGTCACAGGAGAAGAAGAAAGTATACTTCTAAATGCAATCAAAACCATCTAAAAAGCAAGGGCTGCCTTCTCAGGTGCAGCCCTTACTTTTTTTAGAATGGGAGTAATTCTTTCCTGGCTATAGATGTTCTATTGAGCTTTTTTACATATCGTGGTGCGAATTATGTTTCTGGCGAGTGTGATTGCGATTCTTCACTTTCTTCGAACCGCTTAATGGAGCAGGCTGGCTGTCTTGGTCGCCCTTAGGAGCATTTTTGCGCATATCCTTGGAATCGTTTTTGTTCATTGCTCATCCCTCCTGATTTTAGGATTGGATTTTTCCCCGAATTTATACTGAATAAATTACATATAACTGAGCAATTTAACGGTAAAGATTTATCACACCAGGAGGAATCACACATGCCTTATCATAAAGATAAACAGCAAGCCTTTCAGGCAGCACAGCAAGGATTCGAAGACGCGCAAGGACTATACTCGGAAATTGTCCGGGACTCAGCAAGCTATGGACATCAACTTAAGCATCTTAAAAATGAAGTGAATGAAGCATTCCAGCAAATTGAAAATGCACTCGAAAATGCATCGGAACACCAACGATCACAGCTAGAACGGTTCCAGCAAGACTTGCGGAGCATTGTAAATGAAGTGAACATGGAATAGCAGAAAAAAGCGGAAGGGTGGCCTTCCGCTTTTTTGGTTGTATAGGAAATTATAGAAGTATTATTGTGTGGATAACTCCATATGGGTATCTTAATCCAGCTCCAGCGCCTAGCCCCTCGAGACGCTTGTCTAGCTGCGGCTCCTAACTCCTCCAGACGTTTCGGTCCTGCCAATGAAGTCAAAGACCGACTTCACAGTCAGGCCCTCCAACGCTTGTCGGAGTTGGCAGTCGCCTCCGCTTTTCGATTTCGGTCCGCCCAATGAAGTCAAAGAACGACTTCACCGGTCGGCTCTCCAGCGCTTGTCGGGGCTGACCAAGGCGCTTGCGCTTTTTGTTCTGTTACTGATTCTTTTTTCGTTTCTTATTATTTTGTTTTTCGACTTCAGTCATAGGTTCGTTTGCCATTTCTTCGTTATAACCTGCGCCATTGCCCTGAGCTTTTGCAGCATTCGCTCCAGGAATGACATGATTTGCTTTTCTTTTTACCACAGAATTCACCTCCATCTGCCATATTTTTTCCCATAACCCACTGTGCAATCCAGCTTTTTCATTTTTGTGGAATAGTTTTTGCCCGGAGAGGCTTTAAATTGAATCGGATTTTCCCATTGGTAAAATCCCATTATGATTGTTATCATCATGTTTATGATTTTTATAATAAGAAAAACTTATCAACCACAATAACTTTCTTGTTATTTACTTATACACAAGGTTATATTAATATGAAATTGTGAGAAAAGTTAGGATGGAATACAAGATTCAAACTTTTCGACAATTACTTTTATTTAGTTTATGATGTTTACGTAGAAGAAGGGGGTAAACATATGTCAAACCAAGATATTTTTAACGCCCGCAGTTCATTTGAAGTTGACGGGAAACGCTATCATTACTATAGCCTGGCAGCATTGGAAAAGGCTGGAATCGGCAATGTATCAAAACTGCCTTACTCAGTTAAGGTATTGCTTGAGTCCGTGCTTCGCCAGCATGATGGCTTTGTGATCACTAAAGAGCATGTTGAAAATCTAGCAAAATGGGGAACTAGCGAAGTGAAAGAAGTGGATGTGCCTTTCAAGCCTTCACGTGTCATTCTTCAAGACTTCACTGGTGTACCTGCAGTCGTTGACCTTGCTTCACTAAGAAAAGCAATGGCTGACATGGGTGGGGACCCGCAAAAAATCAATCCTGAAAAGCCGGTTGATCTAGTAATCGACCACTCTGTACAGGTTGATAAATATGGAACTCCAGACGCACTTAACGTGAACATGGAACTTGAATTCGAACGTAACGCAGAACGTTACCAGTTCTTGAGCTGGGCACAGAAAGCTTTCGATAACTACCGTGCTGTTCCGCCGGCAACAGGCATCGTTCACCAGGTTAACCTTGAATACCTTGCAAACGTTGTTCACGCTGTTGAAAATGCAGATGGTGATTTCGAAACTTTCCCTGATTCTTTGGTAGGTACTGACTCTCATACGACAATGATCAACGGTATCGGCGTTCTTGGATGGGGCGTAGGCGGTATTGAAGCAGAAGCTGGTATGCTTGGCCAGCCTTCATACTTCCCAGTGCCGGAAGTAGTCGGTGTTAAATTGGTTGGAGATATGCCAAACGGCGCGACTGCAACTGACCTTGCACTTAAAGTGACTCAGGTTCTTCGCAGCAAAGGCGTTGTTGGCAAATTCGTCGAGTTCTTCGGACCTGGCGTTGTTACACTTCCACTTGCTGACCGTGCTACTGTTGCCAACATGGCACCAGAATACGGCGCTACTTGCGGATTCTTCCCAGTAGACGGAGAAGCTTTGGATTACATGCGTTTAACTGGACGCTCAGAAGACCACATTAAAGTGGTTGAGGCATACTGCAAGGAGAACGGTTTATTCTTCGATCCTGCATTAGAGCCAGTTTATACTGATGTTGTTGAAATCAACCTTTCAGAAATCGAGCCTAACCTTTCTGGTCCAAAGCGTCCACAGGATTTGATTCCACTTTCTGCTATGCAGAAATCCTTCAAGGAAGCATTGACTGCTCCTGCAGGAAACCAGGGATTCGGCCTCGATAAGAAAGAGATCGAAAAAGAAGCAGTTGTTGAGTTCGCTAATGGCGATAAAACAACAATGAAGACTGGTGCAATTGCCATTGCGGCGATCACTAGCTGTACAAATACATCTAACCCATACGTACTTGTAGGTGCAGGTCTGGTTGCTAAAAAAGCTGTTGAACTTGGCATGGAAGTTCCTAAGTTCGTTAAGACTTCATTGGCACCAGGTTCAAAGGTTGTTACTGGATACCTTCGTGATTCAGAATTGCTTCCTTACCTTGAAACTCTTGGTTTCAACCTTGTTGGTTATGGATGTACGACATGTATCGGTAACTCCGGTCCATTAAAGCCTGAAATCGAAAAGTCTGTAGCTGAAAGCGACCTTCTAGTTACTTCAGTCCTTTCCGGTAACCGTAACTTCGAAGGACGAATCCATCCACTTGTTAAAGCAAACTACCTGGCTTCACCGCCGTTGGTTGTTGCTTATGCACTTGCTGGTACTGTGGACATCGATCTTCAGAATGACCCAATCGGAAAAGACAAAGATGGCAACGATGTATTCTTCAAGGATATCTGGCCATCAACTGCAGAAGTGAACGAAGTTGTTCACCGCGTAGTAACTCCAGAGCTATTCCGCAGAGAATATGAAACTGTATTCACTGACAATGAGAAGTGGAACGAGATCCAGACAAACAGCGATCCTCTTTACACTTTCGATGAGGATTCAACATATATTGCAAACCCTCCGTTCTTTGAAGGCTTGACTCCAGAGGCTGGGGAAGTTGCTCCATTGAACAACTTGCGCATTGTCGGCAAGTTCGGTGACTCTGTAACAACAGACCATATTTCTCCTGCAGGTGCGATCGGAAAAGATACGCCAGCTGGAAAATACCTGCGTGAAAAGGGTGTAGAGCCACGCGACTTCAACTCTTACGGTTCACGCCGTGGTAACCACGAGGTCATGATGCGCGGAACATTCGCAAACATCCGTATCCGCAACCAAATCGCTCCTGGCACAGAAGGCGGCTTCACAACTTACTGGCCAACGAACGAAGTCATGTCCATCTTTGATGCTTGCATGAAGTACAAAGAGCAGGGCACTGGCCTAATGGTTATCGCAGGAAAAGATTACGGTATGGGATCATCCCGTGACTGGGCTGCGAAGGGTACTAACCTACTAGGAATCAAGACTGTTATCGCTGAAAGCTTCGAGCGTATCCACCGTTCAAACCTTGTATTGATGGGCGTTCTGCCTCTTCAATTCAAAGCTGGCGAAAACGCTGAAACTCTTGGACTGACAGGTAGAGAATCATTCGACGTCCAGATCGATGAAAAGGTTCGCCCACGCGACATCATCACTGTGACAGCTACTGACGAAGACGGCAACAAGAAAACTTTCGAAGCTCTTGTACGTTTCGATTCAGAAGTAGAAATCGATTACTACCGTCACGGCGGAATCCTGCAAATGGTCCTTCGTGATAAGTTAAAAGCATAATATAGTACACAGAACCCCCAGGTCATTATGTTGACCTGGGGTTTTTGTTTTTAAGGGAAATAGCTTTGAGTTATCTTTCTGATTAAACGGTACCCTTATGAGGGAGGAATGGCTTACATAAGGGTATCTATCTGCGAGAACGGTACCCTTATGAGGGAGGAGTAGCTTACATAAGGGTATCTATCTAGGAGAACGGGACCCTTATGAGGGAGGAGTAGCTTGCATAAGGGTATCTATCTGCGAGAACGGTACCTTTATGAGAGAGGAAGTGCTTGCATAAGGGTATCTATCTGCGAGAACGGTACCCTTATGAGGGAGACGTGCTTTGAATAAGGGTATCTATCTGCGAGAACGGTACCCTAATGAGGGAGAATGTGCTTGTATAAGGGAACCTTTCAGCTTAAATGGTTATGTATCCTAACTTGTATCCTCTCTTAATACTCGTTTTTTACAAAATACGCGAAAACTTCTAATGAATCGACAACTTCTCCTATTGATATTTGTTGCCAAAGAGGTATGTTTAAGGTAGATGGAACATAAGGAGTGAATTCTATGGGCCTTGTATCAATAGTAGCAAGAGAAAATTTTATTTCATTGGTTACTGATTTGGGAATTCATCAGATGATCGATGGTATGAGGTTTAAAGAGTTAATACCGGATACCGCCATCATTGCTTTTTCTGGTGATGATGAATATACCTTGATGGCCGCCAGTGCTGCTGAAACTCTTATTAAACAAGGTTTAAGTCTTAAAGAGCTGGCAGAGTCAATCCAAACCTCAATCAATAATCCCATGATATTAAGGGATGGACAGTCCTTTGAGGCTGTTGTGGCAGGGTACTCTCAAAATGGCGAGGCACAGTATCATATCATTTCTAATACTAAGCCTCTTGAATCCTATTATCCGCGTGCTGGTGAGAGTCTCTACTATGTAAATGGGCATGAACCGATGCTCGTGCTTGAGAGGTCACTGAAGATGTATGGAATGGGTACGGTTGACCAGGCACAGGCTGCGCAATTCCATCTACTCCATGAGGCTGCTAAGTTCATTCCCAATGTAAATACTCATGCTGAGTCCTATATCCTTAAAAAAGCAAATTAAAACAGCCTTGGTGTCCAAGGCTGTTTATCTGTATGATTGACTTTAGAATTTACAATGATAAAAAATAAGCGGAAAAATTCCGCTAAAATTGAAAAAGGCTCCTTATTTTCTTAAAATAAGGGGCCTTTTTCCGTCTATTTAATCTAAATCGTTGGATTTTGTCTTTTTTATAGCAGTTAACCGGAATATCTCCACTTATTTCTGCTTAAAAAGCGTCCTCTATATACAATAGGCGGAACTTCTCCGCCTATGAATTCTCATAGCTGCACGAAAATCAACAATGAAGATTATAGTGATCCTTTCATCTCTATAGGGCATACTGCAAAACGAAATTTCCCAGGAACAACAATGCGATCATATAAAGCGCAGGCTGGATTTCCCGTCCTTTACCCATTAGAAGTTTCAGGAGTGGATAAAGAATGAATCCAATCGCCATGCCATCGGCAATGCTGTAGGTTAATGGAATCAATACAATAATCAAAAGTGCAGGGAAGCTTTCCAGAAGATCATCAAGCTTGATGTTCGTGATATTCTGGAGCATCAATATTCCTATTAAAATCAAGACCGGTGAAACCGCACTTTCTGGAACTATTTTTATGACAGGAATCAATACGATGGATGCAAGGAACAGGACACCTGTAGTAACACTCGTTAATCCTGTTCGGCCGCCAGCCGCAATTCCGGCAGCACTCTCTACAGATGATACTGTTGGACTAGTGCCGAATATCCCTGCAGTTGCAACAGAAATCGAATTAGCCTGAAGAGATTTCTTGAATTTTTGAGGCTGTTTCAGCATTTTTGTATGGCCATGGATCAGGCCGATGTTCTCAAAAATGACGACCATGGCAAGCGAAAAGGCTGTCAGCCAGAATACGAAATTACCTGCCTGGGCAAATGACATTTGACCGAAAACAGAAGTGTATTCACCAAATGAAGGCATGCTCCACGAAACTCCGCCACTTTGGAAATCACCGAAGACTAAGGAAAGTACAGACGTGAAAACGATGCTCAACAACAGGTTGCCTGGAACATTTTTAATGAACAAGATCACTGTGACAATTAAACCTACCAAGGTGATCAATGCCGTAGAGCTGCTTAAGTCGCCAATTTCCAGTAAGGTGTGCTCTGAACTTGAAATAATTCCGCTATTATCAAAACCAATCAATATCAAGAGTATTCCTATACCGACTGTAATAGCTTCCTTCAAAGAGTCGGGGATGGATGCGACAATGGTCTTAGCCAGCGGAGTGAAGGCTAAAAGCATGAAAAGGATACCCGAAACGAAAACCATCGCGAGGGCCTCTTGCCATGTGAAACCGCCGGATTGCACGATTGTATATGTAAACATCGCATTTAATCCCATGCCCGGTATCACTAGAATTGGAGTATTGCTCCAGAATCCCATTAGCAAACAGCCTGCGAATACGGTAAGGATCGTAGCGATGATCCCGGCTTCTAGTGGTATTCCCGCTGCTGCTAATATTGTTGCGTTGACAATGATAATGTATACAACTGTTATATAGGAGATTAGACCTGCAGATATCTCTCTTCCGAATGTTGTACCATGTCCTTTTAAATCAAATAATTTATCCATTTTTTCTCCTCTCTCTTTTATAGATAAATTTTTCCGTTTTGAAACGAATGAAAATATCGTAACATAGAATTTACCTATATATAAAATATATAATTTGTATAAAAACCATATCTTTTTTAAATAGAAGGAGATTCTGATGGATATTAGACAAATGAAGTATTTCATCGCAATAGCAGAGGAAAGGAATATAACAGCTGCAGCCCACAGACTGCATATGTCACAACCTCCTTTAAGCCTTCAATTGAAACAAATGGAGGAGGAATTAGGAGTAATGCTTGTTGAGCGTCATGGGAAAAAACTTGAATTGACTGATAAGGGTGAACTGTTATACAGACATGCACTGAATATTGTGCATGCATTTGAGGAAGTGAAAAATGAACTTCAAGAGACTGATGAAGGGAGGAAGGGGAATTTATCGGTTGGGATCAATACACTTTCTGTACCGGAATTTCCTGAATGGCTCGAATCATTCCATGCATCCTATCCGCTTGTTTATTTGCGAATCGTACAAAATGATTCAGCGTACCTTGCTGAACTCGTGAAAAATCGGACAATTGAACTCGGTCTAGTCAGGTTGCCTCTGGCCAATCAGGATTTGAATTACCTCCATTTATATAATGAATCCTTCATTTTTGTTTGCAGGCAAAATGGCAATGAAAAGATTTCAATGGAAGAAATCAGTCATTATCCATTAATTCTTCCTTCGACGGAAGGGCTTGGAAGCTACAGTATCATACACGCCGCTTTTACTAAGGCTCAGCTTCCTCTTCAAGTCATTAGCGAATGCTCGGATATGAATGTATTGATGCAATTGGTCTCCTCGGGGATTGGTTCGACTATAATACCTGAATCAGTTTTTCAATCATATGGACACTCAAACCTGTTCGCGCGGGAAATTACTGATGCCGGTTTGAGATCTTCCGTGGGGTTAATCTGGTTAAAACAACATCACCTCTCCAGACCTGCAAGAAATTTTATTGATTTGTTAAAAATGAGGCTCGGGATCAATGAAGCTGGTCATGAATAGAAAGGTCATATTCTTCCAATAATAACAGCAAATTCTATAAAGAAAGGAAGGTGTCCTGCTTTGAATATCTTTGAAGTAATGAAGGATGCTTTCAGCCCTTTTATGGACGGCGATAAAAAGCCCTTGCACGTTGGAGAAGTAATGAATCTATGGTTTTACCTCCATGGAACGGAACAAACGCTTAGATACGACCAGCACGCATATAATTTAGCCCAGGATCCAGAATTAAAAGAAAAAATAGTAGATATCATCGAAAATGTACACAGGCCTATGATTGATGAATTGACAAAGTTTTTCAAGGATGAAGGTATTCCTCTCCCTGATGTTGGAGCAGAAAAAATTGTTGGTGAATACCAGGCACTTCCTGAAGGGGCAAGAATGAATGATGAGGAAATTGCCAATTTAATTGCATACAATCTTGTGGTAGGAATCACTTCTGCTACAAGAGGAATTACCGAATCCGTCAGATCGGATGTTGGCTATTTATTTGCAAAGTACCATATGAAGAAAGTCACCTTTTCTTTAACGCTCAAAACACTTATGCAGGAAAAGGGTTGGCTAAGAGTGCCGCCATATTATGTTACCGGTAAGCAGTAAAAGCAGCGAATTGCCGCTGCTTTTTTATGTGTCCTTTTTCACGAGGAGAGAGAAATTTCAAAATGAACATTTTTCTCTTGCTCTGGGGCTTATTATTGATAAAATGATACTTAGTTTCAGAATTGTCTTAAAAGCCAGAAGGAGGATCACCATGGAAGGAACCTTTTTACAGTCTGTTAAATATGACGGTGAAAAACTATATATTTTGGATCAAACAAAACTGCCCGAGGTTACTGAGTTCCTGGAAATCAACAAAATTGAGGATGTTTGGGATGCGATTAAACAGCTCAAAGTCAGGGGTGCACCAGCCATTGGAATTGCCGCTGCTTACGGGTTGGTTCTTGGAATCAAGGATGCTCCTGAGAATAACTTTGAAATTTTTTATGAGTATTTTAAAAAGCAAGCCGATTATCTAGCCACATCTCGTCCCACTGCTGTCAATTTATTCTGGGCATTGAATAGAATGGACTCTTGTGCAAAAAAATCAAACGGTGTACCTGTAGCTGAGATCAAGAGAGTATTGGAGCAAGAAGCCCATGAAATTCGGAGGGAAGATGAGAATGTCTGCAGTTCCATTGGCGAAAATGCTTTGACTTTATTTGAAGATGGGATGACCGTATTGACGCATTGCAACGCCGGAGGCATTGCCACAGCAAGGTATGGTACAGCACTCGCTCCAATTTATTTGGCCAAGGAACGAGGAATGGATATAAAGGTATTTGCTGATGAAACCCGTCCGCTGCTGCAGGGTGCGCGACTGACAGCCTGGGAATTGATGCAGGCTGGAATCGATGTTACCCTTATCACTGATAGCATGGCGGCCATGGTCATGCAACAGGGAAAGGTACAAGCAGTCATCGTAGGTTGTGATCGAGTGGCAGCCAACGGCGATGTAGCTAATAAAATTGGTACATATGGTGTTGCTTTACTTGCCAAAGCGCATAATATTCCATTTTATGTGGCTGCCCCACTCTCGACAATTGATCTGGAAACCAAAACAGGTGAAGAAATACCGATTGAGGAACGTGCTGCAGAAGAAATCACTGCAGGCTTTGGAAAATCAACAGCCCCTGAAGGCGTTAAGGTTTTTAACCCAGCATTTGATGTGACACCCTATCATTTAATCACAGCGATCATAACAGAAAAAGGAATCATGCGTGGAAACTATAGCGAAGAACTGCCGCGCTTATTTGATAAATAGGAAGCAGTGTGCCAGGGGGGATGCAATCCCTGGCATTTTTTTATGATGGTTTTTAGAATGTGTGCATAAGAACGGAATTTGGTGGAACTTGGATTGAAAATGAACAAAGTTTAGGAAAAACCGGTTGTGTCAGGATAACTCCTCTAATAAAATTCACATAATCCTCAAATATTCTCACATTTCCACTTTCATTATCTTTGTATACTTGGTATATCCTACATGTAAACAAACCAAAGGGGGTTTTCCAATGGTCAAAAAAGCGATTGGAGCAGGTATACTGGCTGGATTAGTTTTGTTTGCGATTTTCCAGCAGTTCTATTCCGCCGATGAACCACTGGCAATAGAAGCAACCAATGCAACGACTGGAATCAATGCGGGGATGGTGGCCCCAAACTTCACATTGAAAAACCTAGCTGGTGAAGAGATCAACCTGAAGGATTACAGAGGTAAAAAGGTGATGCTGAACTTCTGGGCCACGTGGTGTCCGCCCTGTAAAGAAGAAATGCCGGCGATGGAGAAGTTTTATAAGGAGAATTCAAAGGAAGTTGAGATTCTGGCTGTCAATCTGGATCCTCAAAACAATGTAAAAGGTTTTGTTGAGGAGAATGAATTAACCTTCCCAATCCTACTTGATGAAGAAGGATCTACACAGCAAACCTATTCAGTCATTTCCATTCCGACCACATTGATCATTGATGAACAGGGTTTAATTTTAAAGAAGCATATTGGTTCAATGACAATCGAGAAAATGGAGGAACTTATGAAGTGACTTTCACACCAGTACAAGCTACTGGTGTGTTTTATTTGGAAAAAATTGCTTGGAGGATACAAGAGTTTATCGGGTAGTAGTAAAATACGATTAAATTTTCAAAAAGTTGTAATAATTGCAACCGATTCCGGACATAATAACTGTTACAATGATGACAAAGGATGGTGAACACGATGAGAAAACCAAGAAAGCGTTCTTTTCAAGAACTTGTAATGGAAAACAAACGCCAACTTCTGAATGACCGTGATGCACTCGAGAAAATAGAGGCAAAGTTAGAACAAAAACACTTAGGGAAAGCTGAGTAAATATCATACATTACCATTTATGAATACCTCTTCTTTAGGAGAAACTTATTTTAGAGGAGGGATATACATGAGCAATCCTAAAAGGGACAGTAAGCATCATGTTCCAAGCCACCTTGGAACCCAGCCGCGTGGATTCAGCGGCAATAAAGGCAAGAAAATGAACGACAAGTCGGGTGAACATGCCCAGGTAATGCAAACTAAAGGTGAATAGATGAATGAATATGCCCGCCATTAAATGGCGGGCCTTAATTTTTCATTGAATAGATATCCACTGTTTTCCGCTAATAATCGAAAAGAGTAGTTGCATACTATTGATGTACTTTTTAAAAGGAGGTACATGACAATGGCAAACAATACACCAAAGCCAGATGATCGAAGCGATAATGTGGAAAAGCTGCAATCCATGATCCATCATACGATTGAGAACATGGAAGATGCTGAAGCTGCAATGGTGAATTCCAGTCCTGAAGACCAGGAAAGAATCAAGGCGAAAAATGAACGCCGCCGCGAGAGCATTGATGCCTTTCGGGAAGAGATCAAGGATGAAGCGCATAACCAACAGTAAAGCGGAGAAGACTCGTCGTCAGGCGGGTCTTTTTCCGTTTGGCTAAAATTATGGTAATATACGGATTGTGAACAAAGTAAAAATAATGTCTAACCGGCATGAAACTTTAAGATAAAGAAGTGATTAGGATGAATCAGCAAAAAAAACAAATTCCTATGGATGAACAAATCAAGCTGTGGGAAGAAGAGATACATACAAAAGGCTATATTCAAGATGAAGCAAGTTTAATCACGGCGATCAGGAGCCTGACTAAAAGCGAGGACAAAGTAAAGTTGTCGCAAACCTTGACTCTGGCTGCACAATCTCGTGCAAAACGGAACGGGTTTGATTCACTCGTGCTTGAGTGGTTAAAGACTGCGATAGAAAGTGACTCTGCAAACAAGAAAGCAAAATCCCTGCTCGCCAGGAATCAATGGAAAAACAAAGGGAATCTATTTGACCAGCTCGTTTATCCGCGAATCAGGGAAACGGATAACCGCGCCTTAAAAAAGAAAACAGCAGAGCAGTATATCGATATTTCGCAGCAGTTCCTGTCTCATGCCGAAGAAGAGCTTGATGACCTGAAAGGACAGCATTTTGACAAAGACACAGAAAGTGAGTCGAAGTTCAACAGGCTGACCGGTTTATTGGAAAAAGCTATCGAAGAAACGGCAGCCCTCTTGAAAGCAACAGAGCTATATGAAGAGTCAGTCACCGGTGTTTTTCATACAGCCATCCATTATGAAGAAATGCAGAAAAGGTTGCATTCCCTTGAAGAAATCAGGCTGCTTTGGGAACAAGAGTTTCAGGAGGATAGTGAGATTGAAAAACAGGCTGAAAGCGATCCTCTGGCTGAGTTGAATAAAATGGTAGGCCTCGAGTCGGTAAAAGACAGAGTGAATGATTTTTACCGCTTCCTGAAGTATCAGCAAAAACGGAAAGAGCTTGGTCTGCAAACAAAAGATGATCAGAGCTTGAATATGGTTTTGACCGGGAATCCTGGGACAGGGAAAACTTCGTTAGCACGGTTGCTTGCAAAAATTTATCATCAGCTAGGAGTACTTCCCCGGGAAGAAATAATCGAGGCAGACCGCTCCCAGCTTGTCGGAGCTTATGTCGGCCAAACAGAAGAAAATGTCAGGAAGGTTGTCGAGCAAGCCCTTGGCGGGGTGTTATTCATTGATGAGGCATACAGCCTTAAACGTGAAGGCCAGACTGGAAATGACTATGGCCAAACTGCGATCGATACCCTGGTATCCTTAATGACCGGGAAAGAATATGGTGGGAAATTCGCTGTGATCCTCGCTGGTTACCCTGAGGAAATGCGCCAATTTCTAGATGCCAATCCAGGTTTAAGATCACGTTTTCCTCAATCGAATTTATTCCACCTCCCGGATTACTCAAATGATGAGCTGTTGCGAATTGCTGAGCAGGCGGCACAGGATAATGATTATGCAATGACAGAAGGAGCAAAGCTGGAGCTCAGAGATCGCATTGAAAACGAAAGAGTAGATGATACTTTCGGAAATGCAAGGACGGTTCGGAATCTCGTGTTGGAGGCCATTTTCAAAAAGGGATCCAGACAGACAGAACTAGATGATTTTTCCACATATACTTTGTTGGAAAAAGAAGATTTTGAATCTCCATCGAATCAATCAGCGGAAAGGCCACTAGACCGGCTTAACGCACTAGTTGGACTGGACACTGTAAAATCAGAGGTCACATCTTTGATTTCATTTGTCAGGATGCAGCAGTTGAGGAAGGATAAAGGACTGCCGGCTGTGCCGATACAGCTTCACTCTGTTTTCACCGGTAATCCGGGGACAGGAAAAACCACGGTAGCAAAAATTTACGCAGAACTGCTGAAAGAATGTGGAATGCTTAAAAGGGGCCATCTAATTGTCAGCAGCAGGGCAGATTTTGTCGCTGGTTATGTTGGTCAGACAGCCATCAAGACAAAGAAAAAAATCCGTGAAGCCCTCGGAGGCGTGTTATTCATCGATGAAGCCTATTCATTGCTAGGTCAAAGCTCTGGCGATTTTGGCAAGGAAGTTATTGATACGATTGTTGATGAAATGACACGGCATAACGAAAATCTAGTCGTGATCTTAGCTGGCTATCCTGCGGAGATGGATTTGCTGCTTGAAAGCAATCCTGGCCTCAGATCAAGGTTCAAGAAGTTTTTCCACTTTCCGGACTATAGTGTGAGTGATTTGCTGCTGATCATCAAGAACTATGCTGGCAAATATCAATATAGGATCAGTGCAGATGTGGAATCGTTTCTGTCGGATAAACTTTCAGAAGCCGATATTAAAGGGAACGGCCGATTTGCAACTAACTTAGTAGATGAAGCAGTTCAATCCCAGGCATACCGTTTGATTGACCGCGAGACTTTTGAGGATTTGGATGAAGATGTTTTATACTTGGACAAGCAGGACTTTGAAGCAGCTCTAAAAAAGATTATCGGATAAGGTTCTTTTTGTAAGATTGCAAAAGGCTCTGTTAATGTCAAATGTAGTTTTAAACCCTGTTGATTGTAGTGGAAGGCGCGTAGACTCCTCCGAAAATGCTAACGCATTTTCATCGTGCGTGGGCAGGTTCAAGGAAGCCCAATCAATGTCCTGCGGGCTTAGCTGGTCAGATGAGACCCCGCAGGAACAAAGCGACGAGGAGGCTCAGCGCCAGCCCCGCGGAAAGCGAGGCGCCTGGAACGAAAATCAACAGCCTAGTTTAACAGCCAAACAAATAGAAAATTTCTTCAATTTCATTTTAGAGAGTCCTATATCATTGATAAAACTTGTGACTTAAAAGCAAAGGAAAATTAGCCTAATAATAAGAAGTATAAAGGGGAATACAAATGATCATTTCTACAAGGGAGATTGAAGTACGCTATGCGGAGACAGACCAGATGGGTGTTGTCTATCACGCAAATTATCTAGTGTGGATGGAGCTGGGCAGGACACAATTAATCAAAGATCTCGGATTTAATTATGCAGAGATGGAGAAGGACGGAATCATCTCGCCTGTACTCGATATTCAAGCATCTTATAAAAAACCACTGAGATATGGAGATACAGCCACGATCAAAACCTGGGTTGAGGAATATGATGGCATTCGCTCTGTCTATAAATATGAGATCTTCAATGGTAATGGTGAGCTTGCTCTTACTGGGAGTTCAAAACATGTCTGTGTGAAGAAGGATAGCTTCCGGCCGATTTCTTTAAAAAGGAGTTTTCCGGACTGGCACGAAGCATATTTACAGGCCGTGAAAAAGCCTGAAGATGAAAAGGAGCAGGTCTGATTGGCTTTCGGGATCAAACGCCATGAGCTTGATGAATGGAAAGCTAAAATTGAAAAAGGAGAGCTGGCCTTCCTGACCCATTATTGGATTGATGACCGCTTCCCAGACTGCTCAACGGTGACGAAGGTAGGATGCAGGGACCTGGAAAAACTAGCCCAGTGGGGACGGAAGTATGGTTTGCGGCCGGAGTGGATAGACAAAAGGAAAATCGATTATCCTCATTTCGATCTTTTAGGAACGAAGCAGGCTGAAATTTTGAAACAGGAGGGTATCGAGAACCCTCTTATTGAAGGTGAAAAATAGGGCAGGCGCTTTTCGCGTCTGCCTTATTTCTGTGCGCCCGGCATGGGTGCAGTCTATAGGGTGTAAGTCCCGAGCCATGAAGGCAGTAGTAGTGGTTAGCTTAACGCAAGGGTGTCCGCGGTGACGCGGAATCTGAAGGAAGCGAGCGGCAAACCTCCGGTCTGAGGAACACGAACTTCATATAAGGCTAGGTACCATTGGATGAGTTTGCAGAACAAAACAAAGTCCTTACTGCCGAAGGTGGTACAGAGTAAATGAAGCAGATAGATGGAGGGAAAGACTGTACTCTTACCCGGGGAGGTCTGATTGGAAAGCCAAGTACACTTGGTAACCTATCTAGCAATAGATAGCTGAACAATCAGAAGTCAGCAGAGGTCATAGTACTTTACCGGCTCGAGACGGTAAGGGAAGGACTGAACAATTAGGAAGAACGAGAACTAGGCATACAATTCCTGTGTAGAAGCAGACAATCCGAAAGGACTTACTTGAAGGAGGAAGTGGTGAATCCACAGGGGACTTCATGAGGGTGGAGCAGGAATAACATAATTAGATTTCTACGTTCACGTCGAAAGGAAATATCACATGTTAATGAATCTGATTCTATCACGGGAAAACTTAATAGAAGCACTTAAACGTGTGGAGAAGAACAAAGGGAGTCACGGCATAGATGGAATGTCCGTAAAATCCCTACGAAGACATCTCTATGAGAACTGGGACACCCTTTGTGATTCTTTAAGGAAAGGTACCTATCAACCTAACCCAGTACGTCGAGTCGAAATCCCGAAACCGAACGGTGGAGTAAGGTTACTTGGAATACCTACCGTGATAGATCGTTTCATCCAACAGGCAATCGCCCAAGTTTTAACTCCGCTTTTTGACCCAACCTTCTCGGAACATAGTTATGGGTTTAGGCCAAGCCGAAGAGGCCATGACGCTGTACGTAAAGCAAGGGGATATATAAGTGAAGGTTACAGATGGGTGATTGACATGGACTTGGAGAAGTTCTTTGACAAAGTGAATCATGACAAGCTGATGGGGATATTGGCAAGCAGAATCCAAGACCGATTGGTCTTGAAGCTAATTCGAAAATATCTCCAAGCAGGAATCATGATAAATGGTGTAGTCTACGATGCAGAAGAAGGAACACCACAAGGAGGTCCCCTGAGCCCTCTTCTTTCGAATATACTTTTGGATAAGCTTGATAAAGAACTAGAAAGGAGAGGTCACAAGTTTGTCCGATACGCCGATGATTGTAATATTTACATGAAATCGAAGAAAGCTGGAGAACGAGTAATGAACTCCATTACATGCTTCATTGAGCAGAAATTAAAGCTCAAAGTAAACAGAGGGAAATCAGCGGTTGACCGCCCGTGGAAACGAAAATTCCTTGGCTTTAGCTTTACGGTTAATAAGAAACCGAAGGTTCGAATAGCCAACGAAAGTGTTAAAAGGCTAAAAGCTAAAATACGAAAGTTAACATCCCGTTCTAAACCAATCCCCATGGAAGTTAGAATTGAGAAATTGAATCAATTTCTAACGGGATGGTGTGGATATTTTGCATTAGCTGATACACCAAGTAAATTCAAAGAATTTGATGAGTGGATTAGAAGAAGACTCCGTATGATTGAATGGAAACAATGGAAGAACCCGAAGACAAGAGTAAGAAAACTCAAAAGTCTTGGCGTTCCAGACCAAAAGGCATACGAATGGGGAAATTCCAGAAAGAAATTTTGGAGAATTGCCTCAAGTCCAATCTTACACAAAACCCTCGATAACTCTTATTGGAGTCATCGAGGGCTCAAAAGTCTATATCAAAGATATGAATTTCTACGTCACACTTAATTGAACCGCCGTATACCGAACGGTACGTACGGTGGTGTGAGAGGTCGGGGGTTAGTCACCCCCTCCTACTCGATTCTCGAATTTAAAATCGGGTTCCTGCCCAACTGGGTGAAGTTCAACGTACATATCATGGCCATCGAAATACCAAATATCTTTTTCTTCGATATAGTAGGTGACACCATTCTTTTCTGTTTTTACACCGATATGATCAGGCTCCTCTTTCGATACACCTAATGAAAAACCCTTCTGGATGGAGCTGAAACCGCCGTACCGGACAAAGAATCTTAAATAGCTTCCGGATGAAAGGTCCATTTCATTTTCATACCATGCTGCAGCATCATCATTAATTGTGATTATCATATTGTTCTCCTTTCAAACCAGGTAGACCGATTATAACATAAGCAATGCCTGGTCTTCATGGACCAGGCACTCACATTTCATTATTGGCTGTTTTTACATTGCTTATTCGTGAAGGTCAATGCACCATTCCTGCATGCTTAAGTTATAGAAGCGAGTTTTCGAGCTGGTAATGCTATCAAACCAATATTCGCAAGAAAAACTATTTAATGAACTGAGTCATATGCTCCATGATCTCGTTATATTTACTTTCTGCTCCAGCGAGGCCAAATTGGCCGGCTTCTTGCAAAGGAACAACACGATAATTGCTTTGTCTGCTGCTTGAGACAAATGTAGGTAAGAATTCAGGGTTTTGCAGGACAATTTTATCCCCATCCGGTGTGATGGTTTTAGTTATTTCAATCGTGGCAAGGCCGCCGATATCCTTATAGTCCCACATTTGGCCAGACAGGAAATTACCAAGGGAATAGACGACAAATGCCTGTCTTCCGTCCGCTGCAGTCAGCCATTCCATAGGCTGCAGGACATGCGGATGATGGCCAAAGATGATATCCACACCTTCATTGACGAGAAATTGGGCAAGTTCCTTCTGATCGACGGTAGGGAAGCGCTGATATTCATTTCCCCAGTGGATACTCATGACTACAATATCTGATTCAGTTCGGGCGCGGTGAATCTCAGCTTTCATTGCTTCCCGGTCAATCAGGTTCACGAGATGATCCTTGCCGATTGGAACTGGAATCCCGTTTGTTCCATAGGTGTAGGATAAATAGGAAACCTTAATCCCGTTGTTGTTCAAAATTCGTAAGTCTTGCTTGTCTGCTTCATCCTTGAACGAACCAACATAAGGGAGACCGGCCGCTTCCATATTTTTTATAGATGCTAGTACCCCTTTTTCTGATCGGTCAAGAGAATGATTATTTGCATTTGATACAATATCCACTCCGGTATCAATCAATGCCTCTCCAACTTCCACAGGACTATTGAACATTGGGTAGCTTGATAACCCAATTTCCTCACCGCCAAGTAGCGTTTCCTGGTTCGCCAGTAAAAGATCAGGCTGCAATAAGTACTCTCTGACATGACTGAGCATTGGTTTAAAATCATAGCCAGGATTCATAAATGCATCTTCATAAACTGTATCGTGGATCAGGATATCACCAATCGCTCCGATTTTCACTGTTTCTACAAAACTCTTCCCGGTGACATCATAGCTTCTCTCGAGATGTGGCTTTTGAGATTTCAATATTATGCTTGGTTCTTTGGCTTGTGCTTCATTGTACATCTGCAAAGTTAATACGGATGCTAAAATGCCTAAGCCTGCAAACAAGGCAAGACCAAAAGGTTTTTTCTTCTTTTTTCTCATGTTAATCTCCCTAGATTAGAATGAGGCATTTTTATTTTTTAGCCTCTAAGGATAATATATTATAAGAATGGTGTTAAATGTATAAATTTCAGTATGACTTTCATTATTTTGTCATAATTCGATAATTTCCTTATCATATGTTGATTAAAGGAAGAAACTTTGAAAGGGTGAGAGGTATTGTTCAAGATAACGGAGAGCGCTTATAAGATTTTGCATCAGGCAATCAAAAATGAATGCAAGGAAGGGGAAAACCTATATGTCAGGCTGACAATGGGGATCGGCTGAGGCGGGCCGCAGCTTCGAGTTGCTCTGGAGGAGCAGCCATTAAAGAATGATCAGATTCATACATTCGAGGAAGTCCCTATCTTGATTCATGAAGGTGATTCGGTTTATTTCAATGATACGAAACTGGATTATATAAAAGATGTTTTTGGGAGGGGGCAGTTCAAACTGCTAAAGGTGTAATACGAAAAATGCGGTCCATTGAGGAACCGCATTTTTTTACAGTATAGCTTAGCTCTTATACTACTACCTTTCTATGTTTTGCAGGAAATCCAATAATTCATCCATATTCTTTATTTTGATTGCAGCAGGATCGTTTATTCCATTTTCGGGTAGATCAGTTAGAAACTCGACAATAAAATCATCTGGCGACGTTACATCAGCGGTTGTGGTTGTAAAAACATAATTTACAGCCTGCTTGATAACTTCTTCCATTACAATCCGCCTTCTTTCCTTTGTTCTTACCTACATTTTACCAGTCAATCAATGGGTGTTATTGCTTTCAATATGACAATTTTTCGACGAAAAGAATGATTCCGATTCAATAGCAGGCAGTGCGAATTTAAAGGTTGTTTTATTGGGTTCAGTGGCAACACTCATTTTGCCGCCGTGATTTTCGATTATTTCCTTGCTGATCGCCAATCCTATCCCGGTGCCGGCGGTTTTGGTAGTGTAAAATGGCGTGAAGATCTTCTCTAGGGTGAATTCATCAATTCCACTGCCGTTATCTATTACACTCACTGTAACGAAACCCTTACGTTTGATTACAGTCATTGTGATCTCAGCTTTTGCGGCATGATTCCCTTCAACAGCCTCCATTGCATTTTTCAACAAATTGACCAGTACCTGCTTAATTCCATTTTCATCTGCAAATACATATACCTCTTCCTTTGGAAGGGTACTTATGATTTCAATATCCTTTAGAATTGACTCACTAGAAAAAAGCTTGACAATACTTTCAGTTAACTTGTTCATGGATATCTTCTTTTTCTTAGAGTTGTTGCCAGGTTTCAAAACAGAAAGAAACTCAGTAAGCAAGCTGTTCGCCCGATTAATTTCATCTAAAGCGACATCAGCGAAATCCTTCTTGCCAACAGCGAGAATTTCCGGTTGGAGCAACTGGATAAAACCTTTGATGGTCGTCAGCGGATTCCTTATTTCATGAGCTAATCCGGCTGCCAACTGGCTTGCAGAAGCTGCTTGAACCTCACTTCTGGCGGTTTGGATGGCTTGTTGAAGAATCATTAAAGTTTGCTGTTTTTCAAGAATTTCCTTCTCGAGTTTCAGGCTTTCACTTTCAAGATCTGCTTTTTTTCGCTGCTTATAGTTTTTTACTTCTTTCATATATATCCCTTCTTTTAACGAGATTGTTTGGGCTTTGTTAGTTTGAAGTAATATAGTAGCGGGTAATTTCATCAAGAATTCACATACTTTAAAATAGACTTCCTAAATTCGATTTCTTTCGAATGTATATGACATTTTTAATTAAAATATACCAGCATGAGCTGCGTTTATTATAAAGAACAAATTTTTTCTATACGGAACTACAAGACAAAAGGAGCTATAAGATGGTTAATGCTATTCATTTTTTTAGAGATTTTATAATTGACAGGGAAGACAAAATTTTGACCAATATATTGGATGCAATAGATGAAAACCAGCCGGAAGCCTTCATCAAATTTACCCACCATACGGAACTCGATTTTTATAAAGAGCAGTTAATGGATTTGATCCATTTGCTAGAAGGTTACTTGATTGGGGAGTCAGCCGAAGAAGAAATCAGGGACTGGGGCAAAAGAGCGAGTGAAGATAAAGTGCGTTTGGGGCTTTCACTTAGTCAATCCATTGAGCATTTTAATAGTATCCGCGGTGTCTTATGGGAAGAGGTATCGTTGCTGGCGGAAAGAATGGAACATCTTACTGCTGGAGGATGTATAAAATTAGGGAATCTTATTAATGAGTTCGTTGACGGCCTGATTCTCATATTCACGAATTCCTATACTGGACAGGCCAATAAGCGGCTGCGGGCGCAGCAGGAGGTTATAGATGAACTAAGCACACCTGTCATCTCAATTGTTGACGGGGTGGCCGTCCTGCCGATTGTAGGTGATATAGATACACATCGGGCAAGGATCCTTTTGGAACACACCCTCCGTGAAACGACGAATAAGGAAGTGGATTGCCTGATCATGGACCTTTCAGGCGTATTCATTGTTGATACAATGGTTGCCCAGGAACTTTTTAAAATCATAGACAGTCTAAAACTGACAGGAGTCGATGTGAACTTGACAGGGATGAGACCAGAACTTGCTCATTCAGTTGTCACTCTTGGCATCAATTTTGATAATGTGAAACTGTATAACAATCTCGGACAGGCATTAAAGGCCTTTGGGATTGTACGGAAATAAAAAAGCCGGCAAACCTGAAGTGTTTGCCGGCTTAAGTTCGATTGTTTAAAGCCACTTGATTTTTGGCTCAGTTTTTTTGCGGATTCTCTCAATATTAGCTCGGTGCCTATAGATGACGAAGCTGGCCAGGACAGCTACAACTATGATTAAAGGAAGGTCCTGGGTAAAGAGAGAGTAGATGAACGCGGCAATGCCGGTTAGGATGGATGATAGGGAAACATACTTTGTTATGTACAAGCTGATGAAAAAGACTATGAGCATGAATAAGAATAATACCGGAATGTATGCCAGTAAAACACCACCAGAAGTGGCTACCGCTTTTCCGCCGCGGAATCCTGCAAAGATAGGGTACATATGTCCAATCACCGCAAAGACCCCTACTAAAAGCATATGGAGATCATCCGCATTTAGCAGCAAAGGCAGACTAGCAGCAAGTGTTCCTTTCAAAACGTCAGCAATACTTACTACTAAACCAGCTTTTACTCCTAGTGTCCGGAATGTATTTGTACCGCCTAAGTTCCCGCTCCCATGTTCACGGATGTCTTTACCGTAGAATAATTTCCCGATAATGAGGCCTGAAGGAATTGATCCCAGCAAATATGCCAGAATGATGACTATTGCGTTTAATGCCATGAAATATTCTCCTTTTAAGATTATAAGGTTCTTTTATTTTACCATGTTCTCTTAAAAACTCCATGCAAATCTTGAACAAAACTGTTTTCGTATGGATTGTCTTGCTTGCTAAGTTTATAACTTGCTGAATAAGTGAATAAGTAAATATATCAAATTAAGGAGCCCTTCTAAAATGAGGAATGGGAATAATGTATTTAAGAGAAAACCTTTATTGTTATTTATGATCCTTGCAATAATACTTGTCTCCACGGCTGTCTACCAAACCAAAAAGGACCTTCCCGAAGGATTATCATATGAAGGGGAAGTCCATAGGGTCAAGGATGTCCGCTTTTTATATGATTTAACCTATAAAGGATTAGACGGGAAGCAAAAGTATGAGCATGAAATATTCGATACGATTATAAAGAGGATTGGGGAAGCGGAAGATTTTATTGTCCTGGATATGTTTTTATTCAATGGCTATTACAAGGAGGACATGGGCTATCCAGAAATAAGCGAATCTATCAGTGAAAAACTGATCGCCCAGAAGAAAAAGCATAAGGACCTTAAGGTAGTATTCATAACTGATGAGATAAATTTGACATATGGTGCCCATGAATCAGGTGTTTTGAAGGAACTGCGGGATCATGATATTGAAGTTATTTTCACCAACCTGGATCCATTAAGGGACTCTAACCCCTTATACACTGCCTTTTGGCGGGTATTTCTTCAGTGGTTTGGCCAATCAGGCGAAGGCTGGATTCCGAATCCAATGGCAAAAAATGCGCCTGATGTGACGCTTCGCTCCTATTTTGAACTGCTGAACCTGAAAGCTAATCACAGGAAAGTGTTCGCCACTGAGAAGACAGCGATCGTGGCATCAGCAAATCCGCATGATGCCAGTGGATTCCACTCAAATATAGCCTTTGAAACAAGTGGTAATATAATTGGAGATATCTTGGAATCAGAACAGGCAGTTGTCAATTTCTCAGGAGGCGGCAATCTTCCTGAATACACTCCTAAAAAAAGCGAAGGGGATATTGAGGTCCAGATTTTGACTGAGGGAAAAATCCTCAAGCATCTCCAGAACGAGCTGGAAAATACGGGGAAAGGGGATCAAATTTGGATAGGGATGTTCTACCTTGCAGAAAGGAAAGTCATCGACGAAATTGACAAGGCTGCTGATCGGGGAGCGAAAATCAATATTATACTTGATCCCAATACCAATGCATTTGGCAACCAGAAGTCGGGTCTGCCCAATATCCCTGTTTCAGAAGAAATCATGAAACTTGGTAGTGAGAACATTAATATTAAATGGTACAACGCTGGCCAGGAGCAATACCATACAAAAATGATTTATTTTGACAGAGGTAAAAACAGTGTGATACTCGGAGGCTCAGCTAATTTTACCAGACGGAACCTCGATGATTTAAACCTTGAAACCAATATGAAAATAAAAGCAGACTCTGATCGTCAGGTCATTAAAGATGTTGACCAGTATTTCAGCCGGATCTGGAATAATGACGGAGCTGAGTACACATTGAATTATGAAGATAATAAGGACAAGATGACGCCGTTTAAATATATAATCTATTGGATTCAAAGAATTTTATGGTTTACAAGCTATTAACCTAAAGGGCATCCAGACGGATGTCCTTTTTTCAATTGTTATAATTTTTATACATAATTTCTTTCATTTACAATATCCTTAAGTGCGATATTATTAAAGGCGAAATTCTTTTTTCTCTTATGCACTGCTGCTTTTATCTATTACGTTAAGAAGATGGAGATTTTACATGAAGACATTATTATCAGCCATACAGTGGATGGCATTCATCATTGCTGGTTCCATTGTGGCACCAATTGCAATCGCCGATCTATTCCAATTGAATGATTTGCAGACAACAGGACTTGTTCAAAGAACGATGTTTGTCCTTGGCATTTCGAGTCTGCTGCAGGCACTGATTGGGCATCGTATGCCAATTAACGAGGGTCCGGCCGGGCTCTGGTGGGGTGTCTTTACGATTTACGCAGGATTGAGTACGACATTGTTTTCATCGAGCATTGAAACCCTGCAGGCATTAGAAGGAGCCATGATCATCAGTGGTATTGTATTTTTCCTTTTAAGCTTATTCAAACTTATCGATAGACTGGCAGCATTATTCACACCTGTAGTCAGTGGAATTTACCTGCTTTTGCTTGTGATTCAGCTAAGCGGCTCATTCTTGAATGGAATGGCTGGACTTGGCGGAGGCCGGAGCGAAGTGAGTCTTCCGATTGCTATTTTCAGCATTTTTTTGGTCGCCTTCACTTTTTACCTGACGAGGCATCGCATTAAGTGGGTGAGCCAGTATGCTATCTTAATCAGCCTGGCCGCTGGCTGGGTGCTATTTAAGATTTTCAACCTGGGAAAAGCATATGAAGTATACACAGGGCCAGCAATCGCCATACCGGAAATTTTCGCATTCGGGATGCCTATTTTTGATTCCGGCTTGATTGTAACTTCTATTTTCATAACATTCCTGTTAATCACCAATATGTTGGCCAGCATAAGGGTTACTGGACAGGTTTTGAAAAATATGGGGTCTGATCGCACTGAATTCCGCTACCGGGCCAGCGGTTTCACAGCCGGAATTAACCAGCTGCTTGGAGGGTTTTTCTCAGCCATTGGGTCTGTCCCAATTTCTGGCGCCGCAGGTTTTATCTCAACTACTGGTATCACAAGAATTCTTCCTTTTATCATTAGTTCATTGCTGATCGTCCTTGCAAGTATGCTGCCGCATGTGATGTCTTTGTTCGCAGCACTTCCTGCACCCGTAGGCTACTCTGTTACTTTTGTTATATTCGTGAATATGACAGGAATCGCTTTTTCGGAATTTGATCGTGAAAACGATAAAAGCAGGATTCGAGTGGTGATTGGAACCGCCCTGCTGGCAGGGGTAGGCGCAATGTTCATTCCGGGCGAGGCATTTCGAAATATTCCGCCTGTCCTGGTCTCGATCCTTAATAATGGGTTAATCCTTGGCACCTTGCTAGCTGTAGCCGTTGATCGATTCACACTTTACCAGAAAAATAGAAAGGAGAAATTTAAAGCTTTATAATTGTTTAATCCAGAATATATCTGCAGGCAAGTTGGTTTAAGTCTGAAATAATGTGCGTTAAAATAATCATTAAGGTCAAATTATTCCATAGGAGTGATATAAATTGGCAATCAACAATCCAGGACGAGAAGAAATCGGCAAAATCCTAAAAAATTCAAAAAGGATTGCAGTTGTCGGATTGAGCGACAACCCTGAACGGACATCCTATATGGTTTCAAAGGCAATGCAGGCAGCTGGCTACGACATTATCCCGGTGAATCCGACTGTAGATGAGGTTCTTGGAGTGAAAGCAGTTAAAACTCTCAAAGAAATTGACGGACACGTAGACATTGTCAATGTTTTCCGCCGGTCAGAGTATTTGATGGAGGTTGCAAAAGAGTTTGCCGAAATCGATGCGGATGTTTACTGGGCTCAGCTCGGTCTTGAAGACGAGGAGGCCTACAACTACCTGAAAGAAAAAGGATATACCGTGATCATGGATAGATGCATCAAGGTGGAACATGCTTTAACAAGGTAAACAGCGCGTGAGGACAGATGTTCTCACGCTTTACTTTTGTTATATCAAATATTCAGCCATAATAATAGATAGTATAGTTTTTCAAGGCAGGGGTTTATATGGAGTTTTTAAACAAACAGTTAGCTCAGGAAATTGTAGACAGGACGATGGGGATCATCGGAAAGAATATCAATATAATGGATAACCGTGGCGTGATCATTGGATCAGGCGACGAAAAACGCATAGATGACATCCATGAAGGTGCAGTCATCGTAATCGAACAAGGGACGGGTTTTGAAATAACCGATGAGGAAGCTAAGAGGCTTCATGGTGTAAGGCCAGGAATCAATCTGCCGATTTCTTTTGAGGGCAAAATTCTGGGAGTTATCGGCATAACTGGTTCTCCGGGTGAAATTAGAAGCTATGGGGAACTCGTACGCATGGCGGCTGAACTTAGTCTCCAGCAAGCTGTTTTGATGAATGAAGTTCAATGGGATGAAAGGCTAAAGGAGGAGCTTGTCAGCCAAATTATCCATAATGAAGGCAAACATGACCCGCTTTTTCTTGAGAGAGCTATGCGCCTGGGAATCGATCTTCAATTGGAGCGGGTTGCGATTGTCATCATGACTCCTGACAGTAAGAAAACTTACGCCTATTTAAAAAGTAGACTGAAAAAAGATGACCTATTATTGATGCAGAATGACAGGATCGTGGTTTTAAAAGTCGTGCCGCGAGATGACATCGATCATTTCCTTAGAAAAACAACTGAAACATGGCTTAATGGTTTAAGAGTGAATGAGCAAATACAGGTAAAAATTGGGGTTGGTCAATTCCATGAAGGATTGCCTGGGTTCACAAAGTCCTACAGGCAGGCAGTCCTGACATTGAATTCTGGCCTGAAGTTATCCCCACAAAACGATGTTTACATGTATGAGGAATATTATCTGCCGGTATTTCTGTTAAGTGCTTCTGACAAAGGGCTGACGGGGAATTTGCAGCCATTTTATAAGACTCTGATGGAGAAGGATGTCAAGGGCGAACTGACAGAGTCCCTAAGGGCTCTTATCGATACGAACGGCGACATGAATAAGGCTGCACAGAGGCTATTTGTACATAGGAATACGCTGCGATATAGATTCGATAAAATCACAGAAATAACAGGCAAGGATCCACGCAAAACGACGGATCTTCTTCACCTGTATCTCTCATTTCTTAATCATGAGCTTGAATGATATTGTGCAAATGCACAAAAGATCTGTTCTAATACAGGTCTTTTTTTGATGGTTTGACTAATGTATTACAAATAGATAGCGCTTACAATTGGGTTATCAAAAAGTTTTGAGGAGGAAGCATCTTGGATATTCAAGTAAGCGCTTTCGGCGCCATAGTAGCACTAGTAGTGGCTATTTTCCTTATTTTAAAGAAAGTTTCACCAGCGTATGGAATGATCGCAGGAGCACTGATTGGAGGACTTGTAGGCGGTGTAGATGTCACGAATACAGTTACTTTAATGATGGAGGGTGCAAAAGGAATCATCCCTGCAGTCTTGAGAATCCTTGCTGCCGGTGTTCTTGCAGGAGTCCTGATTGAATCGGGTGCTGCTGCTGTAATCGCTGAAACAATCGTCAAAAAGGCCGGAGAGACGCGAGCCTTGCTGGCTCTGGCAATCGCGACGATGATTCTTACGACTGTTGGGGTATTTATCGATGTTGCTGTTATCACTGTGGCGCCTATTGCATTAGCCATCGCCAATCGGGCAGGCATTTCCAAGACAGCTATCCTGCTTGCAATGATTGGTGGCGGCAAGGCTGGCAATATCATGTCGCCGAATCCAAATGCAATAGCTGCGGCGGATGCCTTCCAAATTCCATTGACTTCTGTAATGGCTGCCGGGATCATACCAGCTATTTTCGGATTGACAGTTACTTATATTTTAGCAAAGAAGCTAGTGAATAAAGGGTCCATGGTTACAGCTCAAGAAAGTGAAACAAACATTCAAGGAAAACTTCCATTAATCGTCCCGGCGATCGTCGCTCCATTGGTGACAATCATCTTGCTGTCCCTTAGACCATTATTTGATATTAACATCGACCCAATGATCGCCCTGCCAGCTGGAGGAATCGCCGGAGCGCTTGCTATGGGCAGGATCAGGCAAATCAATGATTATGCAATCGCAGGATTAAATAAAATGTCCGGAGTAGCAATCATGCTCCTCGGTACAGGAACACTCGCGGGAATCATCGCTAATTCAGGGCTGAAGGACGTCTTAATTAACAGCCTGGATGCGCTCGGTCTTCCAGCATTCGTCCTTGCCCCCGTATCTGGTATTTTCATGTCAGCTGCTACTGCTTCTACAACAGCAGGAACCGCAGTTGCTTCACAGGTATTCGGTTCAACCATATTGGAAATGGGGATCACCGCTTTAGCTGGTGCAGCAATGGTACACGCAGGTGCTACTGTCCTTGACCATCTTCCACACGGAAGCTTCTTCCACGCAACTGGAGGAAGTGTCAACATGGAGATTAAGGAGCGTTTAAAATTGATTCCTTATGAAACAGCGATTGGCTTGACTCTCGCAATCGTATCGACATTAATCTTTGGGATCTTCAAATTCTTCGGATAAATAATAGCACTGCTTATAAGCCGGCTGGGTTTACAAAAGTAGGAAATCAAATTCGGTCTGGATTTCTATATAGTCCGGACCTTTCATTTCAGCATATGGATACTGTGGTATTCAATGAGAGGAGAAACGAGCATGAAAATTGTAATTGCACCTGATTCTTTTAAAGAGAGCCTTACAGCCCTCGAGGCTGCTATAGCGATCGAGAGTGGCATGAAAAAGATCCTCCCTGGGGCAAGTTTCATAAAGGTGCCGATGGCAGACGGAGGGGAAGGAACGGTTCAATCCCTCGTTGATGCCACAGACGGACGACTGATCACCAAAACAGTAACAGGACCACTCGGCACTCCGGTTGAAGCATTTTTCGGAATTTCAGGTGATGAAAAGACAGCCGTCATAGAGATGGCTGCAGCCTCGGGACTACATCTTGTACCTGCCGGTGAAAGAAACCCGCTGGTGACTACTACTCGGGGAACGGGTGAATTGATTGGAGCCGCTCTTGACCTTGGTGTCGAACATATCATTATTGGGATAGGCGGAAGTGCCACTAATGATGGAGGAGCAGGCATGGCCAGGGCCCTTGGTATCTTGCTGCTCGATTCTGATGGAAAAGAAATCGGCGAGGGCGGAGGAGCCATAGGTTCCCTTGCTGCAGTGAACATGGATGGATTGGACAAACGGCTTGAATCAGTAAAAATTGAAGTTGCCTGCGATGTGGATAACCCCTTAACAGGCAAAAGAGGTGCGTCACATATTTTTGGACCTCAAAAGGGTGCAACGCAAGACATGGTTGAAATATTGGATAACAATCTTCACCATTTTGCGCGTATCATTATGAAAGACATTGGCAAGGACATTGAGCAAGTTCCAGGTGCCGGAGCAGCAGGTGGACTCGGTGGGGGACTGATGGCATTCCTTTCGGCTGAGTTAAAAAGAGGCGTAGACATCGTACTGGAGGCGACACATCTAGAAAGCCAAATTCTAGATGCCGACTTTGTTATAACCGGAGAAGGCAAGATCGATGGTCAGACTATTTTTGGCAAAACCCCTATAGGAGTTGCCAAGACCGCTAAACGACATAATGTCCCGGTCATTGCGATTGCGGGGAATGTAGCTAGAGACAGTGAGGTTGTCCACGAGCATGGAATCGATGCCGTGTTCAGCATAGTTCCAGGTGTGGTTTCCCTGGAAGACGCCTTTAAAAACGCTCACACATATGTCGAAAAAATTGCAGCGAATATCGCAACCATCATCAAACTTAGCAGATGACGAAAACACTGAATGCTGATGTTTTAAATCGGCGGTATCAGTAATCCCGGAAAAAACATCTGATCCAATCCAATTCATGAAAAAACCGCAAGCTGAATTTCAGCATCGCGGTTTTTTATGTTTAAAAAGGTTAGACATCGAATAAATATAATTAAAGCACTATGTAAAAAATAAAAAAGCACCATAAAGGTGACTTCAGAAAAAAAGAGATTTGTCATAAAAATATGTCCATAGTAAAATGAAAGTTGGCACTTATTTAACTGAGCATTGAATACACAATGATTCTAATATAACAATACCATAAACCAAAGTGGCAGTCAAGTTTTAGAGCATTGAGTCTGGAGTGATTTAAATGGAAGAAAAGCAACTACAAGACTTGGAAATGGAACAGGAACGTGTTGAATCCATCATAAAGGAAATTGATAAAAAAGCAGAAAAGTGGAATGAGAGTTCAAGTGATGTAGGCTCTGATGCTCTTGAAATCCGCAAAACCTTTTGGGAGGACGTTACGGTCAACTTTGATGAAGCTGATGATGTAGCGGAAACCTTCACGAGTATCAAGCAGCAGGCTGCTCTTTTATCAGAGCGTGAACGGACTCAATCTCAAATGATCAAGCAACTGCAGACTTTGTCTCGCCTTAGGTTTTCTCCCTATTTTGGCAGAGTCGATTTTAAAGATGACGTTGAAGACACAGCGGAGCAAATATACTTAGGCATCGCCACTCTAATGGATGAGCAGGAAGAAAACTTCTTGATCTATGACTGGAGAGCACCGATTTCCGGTCTTTATTATGATTACTCCCCCGGTCCTGCGAATTATAAAACCGAAACGGATACAATTGAAGGAATAATGGAACTAAAGAGACAGTTTGTCATCAAAGGCGGAAAGATTACAGCAATGTTTGAAACCGGGGTTACCATTGGTGACGAAATGCTTCAGGAAGTCCTCGGCAATAATGCCGATACCCAGATGAAAACGATAGTGGCTACGATCCAGAAGGAACAGAACCAGATCATTCGAAATGACTCAAGCAGTCTTATTGTTGTACAGGGCGTGGCTGGAAGCGGCAAAACTTCTGCTGCCATGCAGCGAGTTGCTTACCTGCTTTACAAGTACAGGAATATCATCACATCAGAAAATATCATGCTATTCTCACCGAATCCGCTTTTCAATAGCTATGTTGCGACGGTATTACCGGAGCTTGGTGAAGAAAATATGCAGCAGGCCACTTTCCAGGAGTATCTTTCAACGCGTTTCGGCAATGAATATGATCTGGAAGATCCTTTTGAACAAATGGAGTTCTTGCTTGAAGCAGATAAAAACGAGAATTATTTTGAACGGATAGAAAGCATCCGCTTTAAAGCAAGTTTGGCCTTTAAAGACTTACTGGATCAATACGCAGAGAAATTAGCCGGCGAGACGCTGGTTTTTAAGAGTTTAGGCATTAATAAACGAGCCATCATCTCAAAGAAAGAGATCGCTGCATACTATGCTTCACTTGATCAGAGTATTTCAATCCCCAATAGAGTTCAGCTTGTAAAGGAATGGCTACTAAAAGAGCTTAAGAGAAAAGCAAAAGCGGAATTGTCCCAGGAATGGGTGGAGAAAGAGATCCAGTTTCTTGAAAAGGAAGATTATCTAGAGGCATTCAAAACCAGCCAGCAAAAACAAGGAGAAGCAGATGATACCTACCATGATTTTGACCGGGAGCAGAAATGGCTATCTGAAATGGTAGTCAAAAGACGCTTCAAACCATTATTCAATGCGGTGAAAAAATTAAAATTCATTAATATAAGAGCCGTTTTCATGGATTTCTTTAAGGAAAGCCAGATCATGTCTGAATCCTTACCGAAAAATTGGGGGACCACCTGTGAACAGTCCATAAGCAATCTGGAAAATAGATTTATTGTCTATGAAGATGCAACTCCTTTTCTTTATCTTCAGGATTTGATTGAAGGCAGGAAATCGAACACATCGATTCGTCATGTTTTCGTAGATGAAGCACAGGACTATACTCCATTCCAGTTTGCGTATATAAAAAGGCTGTTCCCGTATAGTAAGATGACACTGCTCGGAGATATAAACCAGGCAATTTATTCAGGACCTACCGGGGCCCAGACGATTCTGGCGGATTCAGCACTTGATTCTGGAGAAATGGAACTTTACAGGCTTACAAAGACTTACAGGTCAACAAAGCAAATTGTAGAATTTACCCGCCAGCTGATTCAAGGCGGAGAAATGATTGAACCTTTTAATCGAACGGGACCAAAGCCGGTTATCGTCCAGACCTGTGAAAGCAGAGACCATATTCCTAAGGTTAATGATTTGATTTCCGAGCTTCAAAGGTCAGGCCATAAAAACATCGCGGTTATTTGTAAAACAGCCAAGGAGAGTAAGGCTGCTTTCGAGGGAGTCAAAAAAGTACATGACACGAGGCTGATCGAAAAAGGCACCATGACGTTTGAAAATGGCGTTAATGTGGTGCCGACATACCTGGCAAAAGGGATCGAGTTTGACGCGGTGATCATTTATGATTCATCTGTCTATACAAGGACTGAGGAAAGGAAATTGTTATATACTGCATGTACAAGGGCAATGCATGAATTGTATATCCTGTCAGCAGGGGAACTTAGTCCGCTTATTAAAGAAGTTGATCCACACCTATATAGTCTGATATAAAAAGCAACAAGCCGTCCATTTTAGGGCGGCTTGTTTCATGCTGATGGCTTACCTTAACCATTCAAATAAAGAATTTTCATTTTTGTTGATGCCTGGCACCTCTTTACTTGCTTCCTGCAATGCTGAATTCACATCAATCAAGCCATTGCCAAAATTTATATCTTTTCCTTGCTCTCCAAGGTCAATCGCGGAATTTTTGATGATCCTTATGACTTGAGAGCTTTTTAAACCAGGGTTGGCAGATTTAATAAGCGCGGCTAGGCCGGCGACATGCGGAGCGGCCATTGATGTGCCTGAAAGTGCGGCATACTGTTCATTAAAGTAGGTGCTGGGGATATAGACTCCTGGTGCGGCTATATCAATATAATCCCCATAGTTAGAAAAGCTTGCCCGGTTTCCATTATAATCTACTGCAGCAACACTTAAGACTTCCGGATAGGCAGAAGGGTAGGTAGGCTGATTTGAAGCGTCATTGCCGGCTGCAGAAACCATGACCACATTATTCTCATAAGCATAGCGGACAGCTTCTTCAAGAACCTTTGAAGGCTGATAATTGCCAAGACTTAGGTTAATTACATCGGCACCCTGGTCAACGGCCCAGACGATTCCTTTTGCAATATCAAAAGTCGTACCATAACCTTTAGCTCCCATCGCTTTGACCGGCATGATTTTGCTGAACCAGGTCATTCCGGCAACACCCTGGTTATTATTCGTTTCCGAAGCAATAATTCCGGCTACATGGGTTCCATGTCCATTATCATCATCCGGCTCTGATTTCTCATCAATCACATTGTAGCCCTTGACAAGTCGGTTTCTTAAATCTGGATGATCCAAATCCACTCCTGTATCCACAATCGCAATTTGAACTTCTTCATTGCCACGGGTCACATTCCATCCTTGTTCCGTACCGATTACCGGTAAGTTCCACTGATAGTTTTCCTGGTAAAGCAGGTCATTAGGTCCATTCACTTCATTTTGCATCAAGATGAAATTTGGTTCAGCATATTCGATATTCTGTCTTTGTTTAAAATACTGTATCATTTCAGGTGTTTCCATTACAGTTGATCTGAAAATATAGATGGAATTCAGATGCTTGATGACCCAGCCTTTGATATCCCGGGTTATTTCGTCTATTTCCTCCGAGCTTGGTTCATTAACAAAGTCTACTGCGGCTTCATGGTCATAATAATGACTTGTATTCTTTTTATTATGAAAGATTAACGTGATTTCATCTTGGGTATCAAGTTGAGTCTTGATTTTCTCCCCCATCTTAACATTGTTTACCTTTGCCATGGACCGTTCCAGCATGATTGGTTGTTCCGCAGACTGAATTTTTTGCCCCCGTTCTCCTCCATCAGTGTCACTTCTGAATACACCGCCGGCAGTGACAGCAAGAAGAAGGAGCAGTGCCGACCCAAGAAAGAACACCTTCGTGCTTCTCATATTGAATGTCCTCCATAAAATGAATTTGTTCTTATGTTGCAGTACATCTTGGAAAAATAACGGCGGAAATCACTGGGAGTTTGGTTCACGAGCGGGTATTGCAAGCCTGTCTGCGGAGAAACATAATTTAAAACACCGCCGAGGACGACATAAAACCTTCACATAAGTATCCAAAAAACCGATTTTTTATGACAAAATTCCAATTAATTCTTGAAATCCGTTTGCCAAATTCCAATTAATCGCTACAATTAAGCATAGACGCCATACTTATGGTAAAATAAATAAGAGAACAATTGTTCTGATATAGGCGAAAGGCAGCTTTTTATGTAAAATGGCTCAATGAATTGAACACCAACTTAATTTGAAAAGCCTTTATCAAAAAAATGAATACTTAACGAATTCATTGACACTATACATAAAAACCGTCAATGTTGTTTGCAAGAAATGAAAGGGGTATGTTCGTGGCAAGAAATCAGCAAGCTTTTGATTATAATGATGATGCCATACAGGTACTGGAAGGCCTTGAAGCGGTACGCAAAAGGCCGGGTATGTATATCGGCAGCACAGATACAAGAGGACTACATCACCTCGTTTATGAAATCGTTGATAACTCAGTAGACGAAGCACTCGGCGGCTACGGCAATCAGATCATCGTCAAAATCCATAAAGATAATTCAGTCAGTGTCCAGGATAAAGGCCGTGGGATGCCTACTGGTATGCACAAGCTCGGCAAACCGACTCCCGAGGTAATCCTTACCGTCCTGCACGCAGGGGGCAAATTTGGACAGGGCGGATATAAAACGAGCGGTGGATTACATGGTGTGGGTGCTTCCGTTGTTAACGCATTATCAGAATGGCTGGTTGTAACCATAAAACGTGATGGGTTTGTCTATGAACAGCGTTTTGAGAATGGCGGCAAGCCAGTGACTACACTCGAAAAGATCGGTAAGACGAACCAAACGGGAACAATCATCCACTTTAAACCAGACCCTGAAATATTTTCTACATTAACTTATAACTATGATACCCTTTCGGAACGCCTTAGAGAGTCTGCCTTTTTGTTAAAAGGGTTAAAAATAGAGTTGATCGATGAACGCAATGATGTGAAAGATGTCTTCCATTTCGAAACTGGTATTCAGGCATTCGTTGAATACTTGAACGAAGAAAAAGATGTGCTTCATCCAGTTGTCAGTTTCGAAGGGGACAATAGCCAGATAGAAGTTGAGTTTGCCTTTCAATTTAATGATGGTTACTCAGAGAATGTGCTCTCATTCGTAAACAATGTCCGTACGAAAGATGGCGGAACGCATGAAGCGGGTGCCAAAACAGCAATGACCAGGGTGTTCAATGAATATGCCCGCAAGGTTGGATTGCTTAAGGAAAAAGACAAAAACCTCGAAGGAGCAGACATCCGGGAAGGATTAGCAGGAATTGTCTCTGTGCGTATTCCAGAGGAGCTGCTGCAATTTGAAGGCCAGACAAAGGGAAAACTAGGGACTAGTGAAGCTAGATCTGCCGTCGACTCAGTCGTTTCAGAGCATCTTTCCTATTTCCTTGAAGAAAATCCTGATATTAGTACATTGCTAATTAAGAAGTCCATCAAGGCGTACCAGGCTCGTGAAGCTGCCCGTAAAGCACGCGAGGATGCAAGGAGCGGCAAAAAGAGAAAGAGATCAGACGCAATGTTATCCGGCAAGCTGACTCCAGCTCAATCCAAGAATCCTGCAAAAAATGAACTATATCTTGTTGAGGGTGATTCTGCAGGCGGTTCTGCCAAGCAGGGCCGTGATAGAAAGTTCCAGGCTGTGCTCCCACTGCGCGGTAAAGTTATCAATACAGAAAAAGCAAAGCTTCAGGACATCTTCAAGAACGAAGAAATCAACACGATCATTCATGCAATTGGTGCAGGTGTGGGGTCTGACTTCAATGTACAAGACATCAACTATGACAAAATTGTCATCATGACGGATGCTGATACTGACGGGGCCCATATACAGGTGCTGTTATTGACATTCTTTTACAGATATATGAAGCCGCTGATTGAAGCCGGAAAGGTATTCATTGCACTGCCGCCTTTATATAAGGTCAGCAAGGGTACAGGCAAGAAAGAAATCATCGAATATGCCTGGAGCGACGAAGAGCTGAAGGATGCGATGAAGAAGGTCGGCAAAGGCTATATCATCCAGCGTTATAAAGGTCTTGGAGAAATGAACGCAGACCAGCTATGGGAAACGACAATGGATCCGGAGACCAGGACATTGATCCGCGTACGAATTGACGATGCAGCAAGAGCGGAACGAAGAGTGACGACCCTTATGGGTGATAAGGTGGAACCACGCAGGAAGTGGATCGAATCCAATGTGGCTTTTGGTCTTGAAGAAGATGGAAACATCCTTGAAAATGAAAATATTTCAGTTGCAGAGGAGGTTACTGAAGAATGAGTTCTATTGAAAAATTTCGTGACCTCCCTTTAGAAGACGTATTAGGGGACCGTTTTGGCCGATATAGTAAATATATTATCCAGGAACGTGCGCTTCCTGATGCCAGGGACGGACTTAAACCTGTTCAACGCAGGATTTTGTACGCTATGCACGTAGAAGGCAATACAAGTGAAAAAGGCTTCCGTAAATCTGCCAAGACGGTCGGTAACGTTATTGGTAACTACCACCCGCATGGTGATTCCTCTGTTTATGAAGCAATGGTGCGGATGAGCCAGGATTGGAAAGTACGTAACTATCTTGTCGAAATGCACGGAAATAATGGGAGCATCGACGGTGACCCGCCAGCCGCGATGCGTTATACCGAAGCAAGATTATCGGCCATTGCCGGTGAGCTCCTAAGGGATATCGAAAAAAGAACGGTTGAATTTATTCCGAACTTCGATGATACCTCCAGCGAGCCTACCGTGCTTCCAGCGATGTTCCCTAACTTGCTGGTCAATGGTTCAACAGGTATATCAGCGGGTTATGCTACGGATATCCCGCCCCATAATTTAGCGGAAGTGATTGATGGGGTTATCATGAGGATGGACAACCCTGCATGCACGATTGAAGATTTGATGAAAGTCATAAAGGGCCCTGATTTTCCAACTGGGGGAATCATCCAGGGCATCGAGGGCATAGCAAAAGCGTATAAAACCGGCAAAGGAAAGATCATCGTTCGCGGCAAAGCTGAGATTGAAGATATCCGTGGCGGCAAGCAGCAGATTGTCATTACAGAAATCCCATACGAAATCAACAAAGCCAATCTTGTTAAACGTATTGATGAATTCCGACTAGACCGAAAAGTGGAAGGCATTGCAGAAGTACGTGATGAGACTGACCGCACCGGCCTCCGTGTAGTGATTGAACTGAAAAAAGACGCTGACTCAAATGGTGTATTGCACTATCTTTATAAAAATAGCGATTTACAGATTACTTATAACTTCAATATGGTGGCAATCAACAAAAAAAGGCCAGTATTGATGGGACTTGCCGAGCTGATTGATGCGTATATTGACCATCAGAAGGATGTTGTGACTAAACGTTCCCAATATGACCTTCAAAAGGCCCGTGACCGACAGCATATTGTTGAAGGGCTCATAAAAGCTTTATCGATCCTGGATCAGGTAATCGCTACGATTCGTGCATCCAAGGATAAACGTGATGCCAAAGATAATTTGATTAAAAAATTCGAATTCACTGAGGTCCAGGCAGAAGCAATCGTTTCCTTGCAATTATATCGCCTGACTAACACTGATATCACTGCGCTTCAAGCCGAGGCAGAGGAGCTTGCCAAAAAGGTAGAAGAGCTTACCGCAATTCTTGGCAGTGAGAAAAAGCTTTTATCCGTTATCAAGAAAGAACTGAAGGATGTCAAAAAGCGCTTCTCAGATGACCGCAGAACGAAAATCCAGGATGAGATTGAGGAAATCAAGATCAACCTTGAAGTCCTCATCGCAAGTGAGGATGTCATCGTCACTGTGACGAGAGACGGTTACGTTAAACGAACCAGCCAAAGATCATATGCTGCGTCCAATGGGCAGGATTTTGCCATGAAGGATACCGACAGGCTGTTGTCACAGTTGAATATGAATACAAAAGATGTCTTGCTGTTGTTCACGAATAAAGGCAGCTATCTATACTTGCCTGTCCACGAACTGCCTGACATCCGTTGGAAAGATCTTGGCCAGCATGTAGCCAACCTCGTGCCGCTGGATCGTGATGAAGAAATCATAAAAGCCGTTCCTGTCACGGATTTCGAACAGAACGCATTCTTTGTATTTGTGACCAAGAATGGCATGGTGAAAAAATCAGAATTAAGCCTTTATAAAGCCCAACGCTACTCCAAGCCGCTGACTGCTATCAATGTCAAAGGTGACGACAAAGTGGTCGATGTCCATTTAACCAATGGTGAGAATGATCTCTTCCTTGCATCGCATCTAGGCTATGCCCTATGGTTTAGTGAAGAAGAAATCAGTCCGATTGGAATCAGGGCAGCCGGAGTTAAAGGGATGAACCTGAAGGACGGAGATTATGTTGTCGGCGGGAAAATGATTGACACCAATCAAGGCCACTCCATTGTCATCGCTACACAGCGTGGTGCTGTTAAAAAGATGAAGCTGTCAGAATTCGAAAAAACATCACGGGCGAAACGCGGAGTTGTGATGCTTCGGGAGCTGAAAGCCAATCCTCACCGCATTATTGGAGTGGAAGCTGTCCGAGACGAGGATGAAGTATTCTTCCAGACAGAAAAACAGCAAATTGTATCCTTGAAAGCTTCTGAATTAAGATTCAACGATCGTTATTCAAATGGCTCTTTCCTTGTGGATGAAAGTGAAACGGGCAAGTTAACAGGAATTTGGAAAAGCGAAGAAGTGAAAGAAACAGAAAATAAATAAAGATTATAAAAAAACACAGGATCCTTCCTGTGTTTTTTGTTTTTATTACCAAAATCAGGGTAAATAAGTAGATGACTTAGAGGCAAAGCTTGATATGGAAGTTAAGTGCCATTGTGCTGAATTTACATTTTTGGTACATTAAAAACTATATTTATATAGCTTTGCGAGAAAATGAAAAGGAGTTTACTATGGAGATTCTTAACAACATCATATCGGAACTAAACAACTATATGTGGAGCTATATCTTAATAGCTGTACTGGTAGTGCTCGGTACATATTTTACTTTCAGGACCAGGTTTGTCCAGTTTAAATTCTTTCCTGAGATGATAAGGGTACTTAAAGATCCAGCCACCGTTTCATCAGAGGGAAAAAGAGGCAGATCCTCATTTCAGGCATTTACGGTCAGCTTAGCTTCAAGGGTGGGAACAGGAAACCTTGCTGGAGTAGCTACAGCCGTGTCTGCAGGGGGACCGGGAGCGGTATTCTGGATGTGGATCATAGCCCTGGTTGGTGCAGCTTCAAGCTTCATCGAGAGTACCCTTGCTCAAATCTATAAAGTTAAGGATACCGACGAGGCAGAATATCGCGGCGGACCAGCTTATTATATGGAACGCGGCTTAAATAAGCGATGGCTGGGAATTTTATTCGCTATAATCATTGTTTTCACGTTTGGTTTGGTATTTAGTTCAGTTCAATCCAATACGATTTCCCTTGCCTTTGACCAGGCATTTGGTTTCGATCGCTTTTGGATGGGAATCATTTTGGCTGTCATGACTGCCGCAGTCATTTTCGGGGGCATCAAAAGGATAGCTTTTGTTTCACAAATTATCGTGCCAATTATGGCAGTAATCTATTTGATCCTTGCCTTGTTCATTGTGATCATGAACTTCAGTGAAATTCCTGCTATGCTCTCCCTGATTGTCAAGAATGCTTTTGGCTTACAGGAAGTAGTTGGCGGAGGAATGGGAGCAGCGGTCATGATGGGAATTAAAAGAGGCCTATTCTCCAATGAGGCTGGTATGGGCAGTGCACCAAATGCAGCAGCTACTGCTGCAGTCACACATCCAGTAAAGCAAGGCCTAATCCAAACATTAGGCGTATTTACGGATACTATACTGATTTGTACGGCAACAGCATTCATCATCATTATGTCTGGCGAATATACCAACACTGATTTAGATGGAATACAATTGACCCAGGCAGCATTGACGGTGCATGTCGGTTCATGGGCACCAGCATTCGTCGGCGGAGCTATTTTCCTTTTTGCCTTCACCTCAATCATCGGAAATTATTATTATGGTGAAACGAATATTGAATTCATCAAGGAAAGTCCTGCAGCTCTGTTAATTTATCGCCTTGCGGTTATTGCAATGGTTTTATTCGGTTCAATTGCCGAGTTAGCCATAGTATGGAATCTAGCAGATCTTTTCATGGGAATTATGGCATTGATCAATCTTATCGTCATAACGTTATTGGCAAAGATTGCGATGGCAGCATTAAAGGATTACAGGGAACAGCGCAAACAAGGGAAAGATCCAGTATTCTATGCTGACTCAATCGAAGGATTGACTGGAATTGAATCATGGGAATACCGGAAGCCTGCAGAATCCAAGGACAAGTAATGATACTCAACCCTTCTGACACGATCAGAAGGGTTTTTTGTGCATTTTTTTACCATATATGGAGATGTTAACTATAACGGGGTGATGCATAATGAAAAGGGAATTGCTAATTACGTTCAGTGCATTCTTTTTTATGTCGTTAAACGCCTTAACTGGCGTATATGCAGGAGAGTCTAAAGAGAAAACGGTGACGATTTCGGAAGACAAAGTTGATATTACAGGCGACGAGAAAAAGGATTTGGTTTATGTCAAAGGTGTGCCTTTTGAAGAGGGGGCACAGTATCTCAAGCGAATTTACTTGAAAATCAGAGCCTCAGATGGTGAAATATATAAAATTGACCTTGAAGCTGGCTATGACCCTACAACTATTTATAAAGATTTGAATCATGACTCCGTGAAGGACATACTGATCAGTGTTCCTACGGGAGGAAGCGGGGGGCTGTCAAATTTTTATCTATATAGTTTGAAGGATTTCCAGGTTACCGGTCTGACCGTACCAGAGCCTTTGGCAGTCAGCAGCCAATTCGAGGATGGTTATAAGGCTTCCATTTCGATCGAGGAAACAGGCCAATCGTACAGCTTTGATTTAAGCGACAGGAAAGAGGAGTATGAACGGCTTGGTCTTTATCAAGATGGAGAATTGAATGAACCAACGGAACTTATGGTTCTGCCATTCGGCACATTAAAGCCTATAAAGCTCAAGAACGATACTAACGGATTAAAAGGGAGCCAGAGAATAAATGGTGCATATAATGCAGATGGAGTTGCCAATCTCGAATCGACCTGGTTATATAAGAACGGGAAATGGCAGGTAATAAGTGCTGAAGTCAAAGCGCTGGAAGCTCAATGAATAGGCGTCTGTCACGTATTTATGATGTCTGGCATAAGCTATCGGAAAAGGATTCTTTTATTGGGAAGGAGCCTTCTGACGTGAGCAAATTCAAGCCAGAAAAATTGAAAGTTACCTTTATTCCTCCTGCAACTGCTTTTGTACCTATAGATGGCAGGAAGTATACTTTAACCCATTCAGACATCACTGGAGAATTATTTCTCAGCATCGGGAATGTGTATGATTACCAGGCCATAAATTATGAAATGCGAGATGAAGTGTTAGCAGACTGGATCACGATCAATGGAGAATACTTGCTGTATGGAAAAGTGTATATCAGCAACGGAGAATATGATCGGAATATGTCAAGGATCCGTTATATGATATTCAAGAAAGAACTGGATTTAGCATTAACTGCGATGATTTACGGGGATAGGAGCTTCTTCACATATTATCCATGGCTGCTTGATGCCCCGATTTACGTACAATTTTCCTCGGTCTATCCAGAATTTAATCAATTAGCTTACTATGGTACGCCAAGAACATATCTTAATAAAGTGAAAAAAGAAACAATGCCAGAAGCACAGGTGTAAATCTTGTGCTTTGTTTTATTTTTGAAAGAAGAAGAAATAATAATATTATGTAAACTAACTGGCTGGTTATAGGAGAGCAAGTAAAATCTTAGAGTTGGATAAAAGTAGTTAGTTGCAGGATTAAATCAGGAACGGATTAGATTGAATAGTTGATATTGTAAAAAATATAAAAACAAAACAAGGATTTTTAAGATTTAGATTGAATGTATATTAAAAGATTAAGCAAAAACGAACTGATTATGATTCATAGAAATTTAAGTAATGCATTTGAATAAAATGATCCGATAAATACAACTGGTATATAAATAAGCGTAAATAACGAAAATTTTGTTTCTGTCTCACTAATTTAAGTATACTTAGTTAATGAGATGTCATTTCTATTATTTTATCTAACTTCCTAGAATTTATGTTATGTAAACTAGAAAATATGATTTTTCGTAGCGCTATATTCTTTTCTGCCCCCTCTTGTCCGTTGAAGAGAATCTGCCTACATAAATGAAGAGAATGTGCCTACATTCCTTCCATTTCAGTGTTTTAGAACAAAAATCTTAGTTGCTGCCCTAAAATCACTGAAATTTTTTTGAAAAGACCTTGCCTACATTGTTAAAATTTGAAGAGAATCTACCTACATACATAATTTTTGAAGAGAATTTACCTACATTAGTTTTTTATTGTTCTTTAGGCATATTAAGTTTATTGATTGCATTCTTTAAATCCTCATTCTTCAGATGTGTATATATCATTGTAGTTTCAATTGAGGAATGGCCTAACTGTCTTCTTAACTTAGGTACATCATTTATTTCAGAATGGTACCTCGTTGCGAATGAATGTCTTAATTTGTGTACTGATAAGGAAGGTTTCCCGAACGCAATCGCGTATTTTTCAATTAATTTCTCGATAGCTCTTCCTGACAGCCTTCTGGTAGTTCCTTTAGGACCCATAGGAGCTGCAACAAACACAGCTTTATTTTCTCTCGGAATATTGTAATTATTACTCCTAATACTCAGATATGCTTTTAAATCTGTCATTGCTTGCTCACTAAAGTATACGTATTGTTCTTTGTTTCCTTTTCTTATTACTCTCACACAGTTTTTATTAAAATCTATATCCTCTATATTTAACCATACTAATTCAGATAACCTTAAACCTGATCCTAAGAATAATGATACAATTGCTGTATCACGTTCTTTATTCATTTTATAAAATGTAGTAATGCGTTTATTGGATTTATTTATTTCACCGTAATCCTTAGCAACAAATACTCTGAAGTCCTCATATTCATCTCCAATTAAAATTTTTCCTTCCATTCGGTTTGCAATTGTTTCAGGATCCTCGGACACATCATTAAATTCAATTTTCGCCATTACATTGCGGATTAAATATGGTTCTAACTTTTCGGTTTCAGCTATATTTTGCAGATAATTGAAGAGTGATTTTAAAGATGATAACTTTCTATTAATGGTAATTTCTCTGTTGTCTAACTGGAACTTTAAGAAGCTGAGAAAGTCTTCGATTTGTTGAGTAGTCAGCGTCTCAAACAATGACAGCGGAATTTCTTTTATTTCTCCATTATAAAAACCCTCAGACACCAACCAATTAAAAAAGATCTTAAAATCATGACAGTAATTAAGCAAAGTGCCTGGTGAGAGTTTTCTTTTTTTCTTATCAATATATTCTTCTACATACCATGGGAGTTCTTTAAGTATTAAATCAAGTTTTTTGTAATTTTGTGACTGCGAGCTGTTTTTCATCAAATTACTCCTAAGGAAAAAATTAGTCTTCGTTATAATATTACATCAAATTCATATTTTACGTAATAATATTTTTAAATCCTTGGGCTAACTGTGCAAGAAAATGTATCCCCCTATTCTTTGTTATGACTAAACCAGGCAACTATAAATATTTCGTATTTTTTAAATTACTTTGTTCTTAGGAACCTCTCAAAACCTGATATTCTATTTAGCTAAATAACCAACTAATGATCTCCTCCGGTGCATCAATAGACACTTATCATTTATTTCTCTGCTTGGTTCTTAGCTACACAAGTTATATAGGTATATAATATTATTGTTCTATGAATAAATTTATGTAAATTATTGTTTAGTTTAGGAAAAGGGATTCCGACACTTTTTCGCTAATGATTTAAGGACCTCCATCGAAATACTTCCACCCTTATCTTTAACTATTGCCTGAATCTTATTACTTTAAAATAAGCCCTTTTCCTATGAAAAGAGCTATTCTGCTGGCCACCAAATCTGCAATTATAATAATCCTTTTAACAGTTTTTGTTGCTCTTCTATAAATACTCCTTTAATTGCATGAATGTCCCAATTAAACTTTTCAAATAAATTATTTAATACCTCAATTGCGATTGTACTACCATTAGATATTAATTCTTCAACCCCAATGTTTATTTCTAAGTGTGCTTCGTCCTCTATAGTTGAAATATAGTCACGGAAAAGCGGTCTTGTACCTTCATAAAAGAAAAGTTGTCGTCCTTTAATACCATTACACTCAATTCTTATTGTAATTTCATTTCCTACTATTTTCCCTTGTGCTAACCTTGTTGCAAATTCAAATATTTCTGTGAATAAATAGAGCGAACTAATAATCTCTAATCCCTTCCCATTCACTCTTTTTTGATACCTCTCATCCATATACTCTTCGTACATGGAATTAAAATAAATGAATTGACCACTCTTATAAAATCTTAATAGCTCTTTGAATTGACCGAAGTTTTCTTTAGACTGGACATAATTGTTTCCATTCGCAAAACCGTTCAAGTGTGGGAAATCCCACCCTCTCAAACTCAACTTGTTGTCTTGTAATATCTTTCTACAATTTTCCAACGTTTCAATTCTATCTTCCTCATAATAAGTAGGTCTTATTGTAATTTTCCAATAGCCTTTTTTCTTAATCAGTTGGACTATTTCATCATCTTCAATTTCAACTAACTCTTTCGCATAACTCTCTTGGGATGTATCGTCGTCAGCTAGGTGTAATCCAGAATCTTTTACCCTCATATAGAATTGTCTAATTCCCTTGTTTATTGCAAGATCCATTAATTCTCTCATTTCCGATTGAGACCTAATAAGAGCAGATTCGGGTTTATTTTTTGATCTTGAAAATACCGCTCCTTCTTTTAGTCCTTGTTCTCCACTTCTTTTACAAATAATGGGCAATTCATCAAACTCAGGGATCCTCATTAAAATAAAGTACTTATTATCCTTTTTAATTGGATATATATGGAACGATATAGGAGGATCTGCAAATTTATTAACTAACCTCAACTACTACATGATCATAGTTTAATTTTTCGTAATGCTCCTGTTCCATACCCGTTAACTTCTCTAAGCCTTGTTTTTCATCGTCAATGCCAAGGATAAGATTTCCACCATCTTTAGTGTTACTCATAGCTAAAATACATTTAACGATTTTTGCTCTATGTTGTGGATTACCCCAATCGTAAGTTTTCTTAAATTCGATATTCCTCGTTTCTCCCCCAGCCTCTAATGATTCTAATATTTTTTCAAACATTAAATCAGCTCCTGATAAATTTTATTATCACTAGTGATATTTTACTATTTATTGGATAGAAATGACTATGAAATATACCATTTTATAGAATCGGGCGACAAAATTCTAGGTAGTTTCATTAAGTATTTAAAAAAAACAAAGTATACAAGCACATTAGTACTGTATACTTTGTTTTTTCGATGTTATACTTTAATATCTTGTTTTTTTACTCAATGGATTTTAATTCACTTTCAGTGATCCATTTATGATTCTCTACTTTTTCTCCATATGTTGTTGTAAAGTCAAGCATATAGACAGTGGTATCTACAGCTGATTCGATGATAGCCGTAGCACCATTCATGCCTTCCATGTGATCTGCGTTAAGGGTTACTTCTGTACCAGGTTCAAGAGGTTCTTCCCCTGGGTTTTCTAACTCTTCATGAATGACCCATTTATGATCTTTCACAGGCTCTCCGCCAGTTGTAGGGTAATACGTAACAGAGTATGCAGTGGTGTCATATGCTCCTTTGATGGTTGCTAGAGCACCTTTCATGCCTGGCATATGATCTGCTTCAATTATAGCCTGGCTTCCGATTTCATACTTCGGATTCTCTGCTGTTGCAAGTCCTTCAGGAACTTCACCTGAACTGGACATTGTATCAGCCAGTTGAGATTCCATTGTTTCCTTGACCACAGTGATTTTAGAGCGTACCTCGTTTATCCATCCATAAATCTCTTCAGCAATTGGTTCAGGATTGCTTTGATTTTTAACCTTGGCATCTAACTGGTTTTCCGCAGCGTTTAAACGATTAAGTAGGGGATTTATATCCTCTAGGTACTTCTCATACATTTCTACCTCTGCAGCTGTTAGAGGAGCTTCCCCCAGTGAAGTTTCCATATCCTCGATTTTAGTTTCAACAGCAATCACTTTCTTTTCTACAATAGCTAGTTTTTTCTCAACATTCAATTCAACTTCAATCTGATTATTGGGTTGGTATTTAGCTCCGGGATTATGGGCTTCTGCCGATACTCCTGCAGCTGAAAAAACGAGTCCTAAAGCCACTAAGCCTAAGCCTGAATTTCTCAACAGTTTGTTATTGGTCATTAATTTTCCTCCTTAAAATAGATTCTTATGTCCTTTACCTCTTGGACACTTGGTAAAACACCAAAAAACTAATAAGAGTCAATTTCATAATTTTAACAGAACTAGGGAGTTTGATTTGGTAGCCGGAAAGAGGATTACTGCTATGACATCTCTAGTTATACGGTATAATTCTGTTTTTTTTGCTATTTAATGTGTTTGATACAACTTGGTCTAACGACTTATTATTTTTACTAGACACCTTTTTAAGTAGGAATCCCCTTATGATAAGGTTAGATTCACTTTAATAATATTGTTACCTAAAAAAAGCATACAGATTGATAACTGTATGCTCCTTATTAATAGTTATTAGCGCAAGCTGACATGTTTTCTTTGGTTGTTTGCGGATGGCAGTGAGATTCTGGCTCTGGTGCTTTTTCAAGTGCCATCCATTTTCCACGTTTGAATTGGATTACCAATACTATTGCACGAAATGCGATATCGGCTCCGATTGCTATCCATACTCCCGCGAGTCCCCAGCCCAGCTTGATTCCAAGAAGATAGACAAGTACGGTTCGTACCGCCCACATCCCGAATCCGGTCAGGTACATCGGGAATTTCGTGTTATTTGCCCCCTGGAATGCTCCTGTCAGCACCATTAATACAGCGAGGAACGGTTGGAAAATACCCGAAATCTTTAGTGCGGTACCTATATCATCGATAACTTGCTGTTCTTCGGTAAATAAGCTGCCAGCCCAATCACCGAGGAAGAAGAGCAAGGCACCAAGCAGGGTCATCGCTCCTACTGTGAGATAGGTGGATAGTTTGGCATAATGCTTGGCTTCTTCAAGATTGCCCGCACCGATTTGCTGGCCAACCAAAATTGTGGCGGCTGTAGCAAATCCATATCCAATCATATAGGAAAATACTTCGACATTTCCGGCAATCTGATGAGCGGCAAATGCATTGGTACCAAGGGCAACAACGAAACCGAAATAGACGATTTGGCCAGCACGCATGACTAATCTCTCGCCTGCAGCTGGGGCTCCAAGAGTAGTCAGTTCCATAAGATGTGTCCTGTCAATACTCCAGTAATCTCTTCTGAAAGTAAGAGTTTCTGTTTTATTGACATAGTAAAACAGCGCAATGCTTCCAATCAATCTTGAAATTACCGTTGCAATCCCTGCTCCTACGATGCCCATTTCGGGTATGAACAAAAAACCGAAGATAAGGACATAATCCAAAACTGCATTGACAATATTGATGACAATACTCACCTTCATCGGCGATTTTGTATCGCCTGCTCCCCGCAGGATAGCGCTTAACACAAACATGAAGCTCATCACAATCGAAGGGATTCCAACAATCCGGAAATACAGAGCACCGGCCTCGAGGACCTCTGCCTCTATTCCCATTAGTTTCAGCAGCGGTTCAGCGAAAATCCAGGTAATAATCCCTGTTAAGATACCAAATATGGCAGCAAGGACGATTGATTGCTGTGATATATGCCTTGCTTTTTCCGGAAGGTTAGCACCAAGGAAGTTTGCAATCCTTACATTGGCTGCTACCCCAATTGCCATAAATAACGCAAAATATATCGCAATGACTGCATTGGTGACCCCTACCGCCGAAACTTCTGCCAGACCGATTTTTGATACAAAGTATGTATCGACAAAGCCAAGAATCGTCTGGAAAAAGTTTTCGATGACTGCCGGAATAGCCAGTACCGTAATAATTTTCAGTCGTCCTTTGTTCGTTTGCGGCATGTCAATCTTTCCTTCTATCTCCTTCAAGTTTCTACCTCCTTCACTAGAAAATTGAACAATAGCACACAATCCTGTGTGCCATTGCTGATAATGATGCCTATTACTTGACTTCTATAACAAAAGGCACTGTATAAAGTTTTTGTTTGTACTTGAACTGACCCCAGATTTTATACAATCCACTTCGGGGAAAGCTGGTCATATACTCAACATCTGGTCCTTTTGTATTTTCATCTACTGGATGGACATGGAGAAATTCATTCATATCCTCACTGACAATCACTACATGCCCTGCAGAACCAAGATAGGGTTCAAGTTCAGTAATTGGGTTTCCTTCCTTATCATTTAGGGTGAAAATCAAACTTATATGCTCATCCACTTTCGCTTCTGGGAGAATGAGCTCGATTGTCAGGTCGTCCATCTCCTTTTTCAAAAGCTTGTCGGGAACAACCTCTTCCTTGGTTTCTGAGCCCTTTACGACAAGCTCATGAGAAGCAAGCTGCTGATTTGCCCCCTCCGGCAGGAAATCTGCATAAAATTTATATTCCCCTGCCTTTGGGAAGGTTGTCTTCACCTGAAATCTGCCTTTCCCACGATAATGCGGATGAAGATGCTGGAATGCAGATAAATCCTTTTTAATTGCCAGTAGGTGCATTTCTTTTTCATGCACAGCTTGAAAAGTCTCGATAACCTTCCCGGAGAAATCTTTTATGTCAATAAAAATTTCTGTTTCTTGATCCACTTTGACCATATGAGGGTTTGAGGTCCAATCAACCTGTACTTTTGCTATGTTCTCCTTATGGTCGGTGTGTCCCTGATGGGAGTCCATCATGCTATGTTCTTGATGATGTTCATGACTGTCATGTGGTGTTCGACTGGACTGGCTACTATCTTTAGTCATACTGCTGGTCTGACTGTGGTCATGATTGTTTACAGTACTATGTTCATTTTCAGTATTCATCTCTCGACCTCCAATCAAAATCTATTCTTCCATCATATGACTGAAATGATTCATGACTTTCTTTTGTTCATCTGGCGTACCCATAGGCGTTACATCTGCTTCAATCTCCTTCAGGAATTCAGTAACCATATTAAGCAGCTTTACTTGCTGAAGTGCCATTTCAATATGAGTCTGTTTGACCTGCGGGTCCTTCATTTTAAGAGCTGAGACGAAGTTATCCTTCGCCATTGCCTCTGTAGAAGCCTTAATTTCCATTGCGATGTGCTTGTCCATCAGCTGTGACCCTCTAGATGTAGTTTCGAGCTGACCCTCCGGAAGCTCATTGAAATCCGGAAGCTTCTCAAAATCACTACTGTCAGGATCAAGCATATCCATCATGATACGCACATGGCTTCGTAAAATCCCTACCTTAGTATTTAGCAATTCAAGTAATTTTTCCTCTTTTGCTTCTCTTGCCATAAGCTTTACTTTCATGATCATGCCGTCATGGGCAGGTAGGTGAGTTGAAATTAACCCTAAGTCAGATGCAGGTAATAGCATATTTTTATTCCTCCTTAATTTTATTTACTTTATAGTTTCTACCACAGGTTTCTCGAATTAAACTCCATAGAAAATGCATATTTGACTACAGTTAGCATTATTGTTTGCAATTATAAACCGGCGCTTATAAAATACACAGCGAGGTATTGTGTATTCAAAAATAAAGTCATGTAAAAGCTAGATAAGTACTAAAGGAGGTAAAAATGATGAAAAAAATAGTTATGGCCGCACTTATCTTATTGATTCTGCTCATTGTGGGCGGCTGGTTTTTTATGAGAGGTTTTGGCGGCATGAACGGTAACATGCCTGGACAAGGGGGAGGAATGATGGATGGTGGTATGATGGGTAACGATAACGGAGAGGTTGAAGATATGAAGAATGACTCACTCGCTGATGGAGGAACCTCTCTTCCCATTCCCCCCATCCTAAAAGACGAGAATCCTGACCCAGGAAAAGCAGAGTTCACTCTTGTTGCCCAAAAAGGATCCATGGAGTTTATAGAAGGCAAACCAACAGATACGTTTGGATATAATGGCGATTACCTAGGACCCGTGATTCGTGTAAAAACTGGAGATGATGTTTCAATAAAAGTAAAAAATGAGATTGATGAAGCAACCACGGTCCATTGGCATGGACTAGAAGTTGACGGCGACCAGGATGGCGGCCCTCATTCCGGCATCCAGCCTGGAACCACGTGGAATCCGCAATTCAAAATTGAACAAAACGCTGCTACTTTATGGTACCATCCCCATCTACTCCATGAAACTGGCGAACACGTATATAAAGGACTTGCTGGTCTGTTTATAATTGATGATGAAGACAGTGACAACCTGGATCTGCCTAACGAATATGGGGTGAATGATATACCATTAATTGTCCAGGATAAACAGCTCGATGAAAACGGTCAGTTTACCTATGATTTGAGCATGCACGATGTCATGATGGGACTGCAGGGAGATACGATTATGGTGAATGGAGCCATTAATCCTTATGTTGAAGTTCCTAAAGGCAAGGTCCGTTTCCGGCTGCTGAATGGCTCTAATGCACGGATTTATCAATTCCAACTGAGCAACAATCAGAAATTTTACCAGATCGGGACAGATGGTGGACTCCTGGAAAAACCCGTAGAAATGGACAAGCTTATTTTAAGTTCTGCAGAACGTGCTGAGTTGATTGTTGATTTTTCAGAATATGAAGAGGGAGAAACCGTGGAATTGACCGATAAGGGAACTTCATTTATGAAATTCATCGTCACTGGCGAGGAAAAAGGGCCAAATAATGTTCCATCAAAATTGGTTGACATTCCAGATCCAGATGAAACCATGGCTGCACGTACTCGGAAATTCGTCATGTCAGGAATGGGCCGTAATGTCAGCATCAACGGCAAACAGATGGACATGGATCGCATTGACGAGCAGCTTAAGCTTCATGATACCGAGATTTGGGAAATTTCGAATGAAGGAATGGGCATGATGGGTAATAATATGGGCATGGCTCATCCGTTCCACGGCCATGGAACCCAATTCCTGATCCTTGATCGTGATGGGAATCCCCCGCCGCCAAATGAACGCGGATGGAAGGATACTATTTTGGTTGCACCTGGTGAAAAAGTCCGAGCAATTGCCACATTTGATCATAAAGGGTTATTCATGTACCATTGCCATATTCTCGAGCATGAAGACGCAGGGATGATGGGACAATTTAATGTGGAATAGGCTGAAGGCTCCGGTGATTTACCGGAGCCTTTTGGTTGACCACTGTTTTAGGGTTTATGCATCTCAGATTCGCACCTATGCAAATAACGCAACTATAGCAGAAAGGCTGTCGCATTTTAAACGACAGCCTTTCATGCATGGGAAAGATTATATTAAAAAAGGGGGGTCCTAGTAATTAAATAATAACGAATCAACGTGCATTTAGTGTGCAATTAATATTACATATGCATTACATTTCTCTTTATTAAAATTGATGAAAACTTTCTTGTCATAGAAGTTCGCATTTTTACATTTGTTAGAAAGAAAGATTTACATTATCCAAAAATCACAAAATGTGTATGGATGGTTAGCTAGTAGGTATTAATTAAATTCGTGCTAACCTAATTAACACCTTTATTCAGAAATCTGAGAATCAGGTAAAATGATTATGGCTTGCTTGCCCATTTGCTCCCAGGCCTCTTCAAAACTGTTGTATGGTTCTTTCCTGTTTTTTAATCCCGTGATAGGATCGTTAAAGTATATATATTTATCGTCGTAACCAGTAATTAGCACTGAATGTTCTTTGTATGTGATTGATACCGGTCCAGAGGGTGTTATCCATTCCTCAAAAGAAGAGGCCGGCAACTTCTTATAGGTTGTATTTATGATCACCCATATCGGAAGGTCCAAGGATAAATAGGTTTTAATTTCGGAAAAGTCAGCCCCCGTTATATCCTTTACTTTACCAGGTAAGTATTTTTCTGCTAGCTCAGTTATTGGTCTGTGGTAAACACCAAATCCGGGTTTCTTATAGGTATACATATCCCCAATATAGCCATCGTTTGGATGTCCCCAGTAAGTTACACCCTCTCTTTTTTTGAGCAACACTGGATTCTTCTTAATGCCTGAAGCTAATTCCATTTTATCCACATCAATATCATTGTATTGAAGCAACATTGCAAGACTAGTTACTTCACATCCTCGTGGAAGTTCCGGAAATTGTTTTACCACCGGTGCGTCAAGAAGCACTTTATCCTTTATTCTTACAATCACATTTTCCTTTATTGGTCCCTCGTTTTCATCCGGTTCCTTCATTGAAGTTGCTTGATTTACAACATTCCCTCCCATTGCAAATACCTTATCAAGTGATTCACCGTTCCGATAAAGAAAATATGTATATGCGATTTGGTAAGCAATTGTGAGTATTACCATAACGATTGCATGCCTTAAAATACCGTTCTTAATCTTTGTACTCCCCCTGCCTGTAAATTTTTTAACCATGTTATCATTAAATTTAGGAGAATTTATGCAGGGTGTCATTTTCTTATCTTTTTGGTATTCTTCACTTAAAACCCCAGAACTCTGGGGAGTCTGGGGGTATGATATGTGTTTAAGCTACTGAGTAGCAGAACTTTCTTTATAAGACTCCTCTGCCAATCCTTTACGCCTTCGATACAAGGCGATTGAAAGAGAAAGGCCAATCAAAACCAGTGACATGACTTGGGCTATTCTTAATCCATCCGTTACCATAAGACTGTCCGTCCTCAATCCCTCCACAAAAAACCTGCCTACTGAATACCAAATGAGATAAGAAAGGAAAACTTCTCCCCGCTTGACTCCGAACTTTCTGATGGCAAGGAGTACAAAAAAACCTGAAAGATTCCATAAAGATTCATACAAAAAGGTTGGGTGGTAATACGCTCCTTCTATATACATCTGGTTAATAATCCAGTCTGGCAGCATTAAATCTTCAAGAAATGTTCTTGTCACCTCTGTTCCATGCGCTTCCTGGTTCATGAAGTTTCCCCATCGACCAATGGCCTGCCCGAGAATAATGCTAGGAGCAGCTATGTCAGCGAGCTGCCAGAAAGAAATTTCTTTTTTTCGTGCGTACACTATCGAGGTTGCTACCGCACCGATCAATCCTCCATGGATGGCGATGCCGCCTTCCCAGATTGCTAGAATCTGTCCTGGATTATCCAAATAGTAATCTAGTTTGAATAATACGTAATATAACCGAGCACTAAGGAGAGAAATTGGAATCGCCCAAAGAAGTAAATCTGAAAAGACATCGGGGTGCAACCCTCTTCTTTTTGCTTCTTTTGTAGCAAGTAACCATCCTAAGAAAATCCCAAAGCCGATAATTATGCCGTACCAATAAATAGTGATAGGGCCTAATTCCAATGCTATTCGATTAATTGGTTCAAAGTTTCCCATCTATTTCACCTCTTCTATGTCATTCTCTGTCATCATACCTTGTATTTATGGATTTTGTATGGAGGGGAACAAAGAACATTGATTTTCCCTTATTCGGCATTAGCTAGAAAGAAAGAATAGTGACTAGCTGTTTATAAATGAAGAAACGGCTGTATGCGGGCCGTTTCTTCGAGGGAAGTTAAGGAGTAACCACCCTACATGTTAGCGTATATTTGTGCAATAACTATGGATATTCAACCATTCTTCTCAACTTGGGCTGGACTTTTCTTAATACATTTTGGATTTTATATATATTGATTAACCCCTGCATACTTTCTACTCATTTATTCGATACCATAGGTTAATAAAACTTTGTGAAAAGCACAGAGTAGAAATCCTTAATTGGAGTGAGAAGTTATGCTAATCAGGAAACTTTATAATAATGGCCAAATCGTCATACCGAAGAAAGTGACACAAGAACTCGGAATTGAAGATGGTCACGTGCTTTATATTTATAACGAAAAAGATACTATTGTTATTGAGAAAGACCACGAAGATAAATACTTAAATCAGGCAACACTAAATAATGGTAACTTAACGATACCTTGTGAACTACGTAAATTGCTAAATTGGGAAGGGGAAAATTTCCTGGAAATGGAGGTAAGCTCAAACAACAAAATTAACCTTAAGAAAATTTGATTTAAGCTCAATGGTAAAACCCTAATGCATTTTATTAAAAGTAATAATATTTCAGATACAACCTCGACAGACACTGAAATGTCAATTATACCGTCATGTTCTGTACTAGGCTTACCTTATGTATTTATTGGATAATTTTGCTTTAGTAACACAAATAGTTAATCAATGATTAAGTCAAAATAATTAAAAACCCCAAACAAAAAACGGTTCTGTTTTTGAACCGTTTTTGTTACATTGATCTATTTATTTGGAGAAAGCAACAGTCTTCTCATTATTGACCCCATTAGTCTTTCTTCGCCAACAACTGACAATCCTGCTGATTTAATGTTTGCCATTGTCTCCCGGTTTATATTTGCTCCCCACATTCCCACTGTTATTGGATTCAGTATATCCATTACAAGTCCTGCCGCCTGGTTTTCGCTTCTCATATGCTCAAGCATAAGAATCTGTCCGTCCGGTTTGCAAACTCTTCTCAGTTCTTCTAGACCCACAATCGGGTCTGGTACAGAGCAAAACACACAGGTAGATACTACCGTATCGAAGCTATTGTCCGGAAAGGGCAGTTCCTGGATGTCTCCCTCTATTAGTTCCATTTTATAAGACGCATTAAGTTGTGACGCTTTCTGTTTTGCATACTTTAACATATCGCTGCTGAAATCCACTCCAATCAAGGATTGAATATTATTCGGATAAAAAGATAGGTTCGCCCCAGTCCCTACCCCTGCTTCCATGACATCACCATATGCGCCAGCCAGTAGGTCTCTCCTCCAATCTTCTCGAATCATTCTATCCATTCTGTCATAAATTTTTGAAACTCGGTTGTATCTTTTTTTAATTTTCTCATTTAATTCCTGTTTCAATGAAACCATCCTCTCTGATTACGGATTAGTGACCATTATACTGGCAAATTGTGCACAAAGAATGAATAAAGTATTTCTAGTTCCATTTTTGAACCTTTATAATATAATTTTAGTGAGGTGAAAAAAATGTGTGTTTCTCATCATAATATCGACCAGATATCATACCATACCGCCGAACAAATCGTGCAATTCACAGTTTATCGCCCGTTGCATATTGAATTGATCGGGGAAGGCAGCTTTGCCATTGAAGCAGGCAAACCCTTTCCATTTGAGAACCACGGAGTGATTTCAAAAATCGTACTGGCTGATAAGGATGGTAACCTGTACCGAATTGAGCCAGATGAAATCGGACTTCAGTTTGCTCGCGGAGAGATTGATTACAAAGAATATTTAAATCAACAGAAAAAGGGAAACCGGCAACTGATTGGTCTGACACTAGGACTCATCACTCTGTTTGCAACAGCAGGTTGGGGATTTGTTTCGCTTTTCTAAAAATAGTCATGGTAAAACTGATGAAAAGAAAGCTGCCGTTTGGCAGCTTTCTTTTAGAGTAGGTTTTTAGAAATTATTTCATATTCACTCTGAGAAATCTCGCCTTTGACGTAGCGCAGTTTCAGAGCTTCAGAAGGAGAATCCTTTTGTATTGAATCTTGCTTCTGCTTTTTGAAAGAGTACATAAGGTCAACAAACAGCTTCCTTGTCATCTTGATTAGTCTGAACAGATCTCGAGTCCTCAATAAATAATAGAAGACTATGGCTGCTAATATAAGAGTCACCACTTCATTCACCTCGATTACGATTTAATCGATTTTAAAATTTGCTGGAATTCATCTAAGGTGATCTCTCCTCTTGCGTATCTTAACTTTGCCATTTCTTCGGCTTCTATTGATTGGATATTCCCTGAATCCGCCTTGGGTAGAAACTGGTTTTTCATCAGAAAATATACTCCAATTGCAATTAGAACAAGAAAAATTAAAGTAGACGAGTTAAAGTATGGCATCATTCCAAACTGGGTGAAGCCGGATGGACCGCTATATCCATAACCATTTATAAAAGAACCCATGTGACCGTTCATCATTTGTCATTGCTCCTCCATATTAAATGAGATTTTTCAGTTTAACGTATTCTTCCTCAGTAATTTTGCCTGCAGCATACCTCAAATCAATGGTCTGTCTGGCCGAGGTATTATCTGGAACGTGAGTACCCATCTTCCCAAACCATTTTTGTAAATCGCCTGTTTTGTAAAGGTAAAAACCTATTGCCAAGATCAACAGTGTAAACATTGTTTCAATCCTCCTGAATTTTGGTCTTAAGGGCCGGAAGACCGGCCCTCAGTAAGATTTTATAAGCCCATGTTCCCCATACCCTGGAAATTCCGGCTGTCAGATGCGCCACCTGTACCATGCATCCCTTTATACATATCCTCAAGGTCTTTAGTGCTCAAATCAGGATGCATTTGCTGCATATATGGCTTCATTTGCCCAAAGTTGATATTCTGGTCATCCATGAATTTTTGCATATCATCAAAATCTCCTGATTCCATCATTTGATTCATCTCATCGATATTTACACCCTGTTCACCCATGAACTCCTGCATATTTTCAAAGTTGCCCTCACCCATGATGTTAGCCATATTCTTGAAATCAATTCCCTGCTCCTTCATAAGATCAGCAGGATTAACTGCATTTTCCTTCGCGGATGCCATATACAATCCTGTACCTCCTGTTGCGATAAGGGCTGCTGCTAATGCGCCAGTAATAATTGTCTTTTTCATCATAATAAACACTCCTATTTTTTTATTTTTATAAGTTTTTTTAAAACTTTTTATAAAAGGTTTGCTTTCATTTTTTCGAATTCTTCGACAGTGATTTCTCCTCTTGCCAACCTGCCCTTGGCAAGATCAATTGCTTGATTGTTCACTGCCTGGAGTGGAAGCGTTTGTTCACTCCTTCTATTCTGGTTGAAAGCCAGATATAGCAGATAGCCGACTGCCAGGAAAACTATTATCATCATCAAGGATCCACCTCCCATCCCGAAGCCTCCAAAGTAACCATACCCAGGTCCCATCATCATTTCCTTCTCTCCTTTCCATTTCTTTATACTTTCATTCTCTTTTAAAAATTTGTAGAAAGTATGAAGCGAAAACTGTTATTTTGAAACAATGTCTTTCATCTTTTGGTACTCTTCCGGGGTGATGTCCCCTTGTGCCAGCCGCATCTTCAATTGTTCCATTGCTTTACTAGAATCAGGCAGATTCGACCCATCTGATTTCTTCCTGTTCTTCAACATGTAGATCAAAAGACCAACCAACAGTAAACCAATTAGTAAGCCAATCGGTCCGCAGCCAGCTGCTGCAAAACCAGGTCCCATCATGATAGCCCCTCCTTTCTGGTGATGAAGTTTGTTTCTATGCTTTAAATATAAAAGCGAATCATGGAGAAAGTATGTAGAGTGAAAAAATTATAAAGAACATCAAATATAGGAGATAATATCGATTGTACTTATTGTCCTCACTATTCGGGCTGTTCCCGGAATAACTGAATAACTTACTTTTTGTAATAAAAATGTTGGCCGCTACTGGCTGTAATAAACCTTACAGTTAGCCGCCACTCTATCCTTCTATGCACATTTGTATCTATCTATAGATTATTATCAGTATGAGTATTGGGGTGGATAATACTTGCAATTGGATCTAGTAAAATTTATCCTTCTATCTAAATGATTTATTTGAACTTCTTTTCCCCATCACTGGGAGCGTTGAAAGAGAAATCCAATATATAATAGGCTGGACGAGTTATGCCAAATCATATTAATGGTTGGACTACAAGCCAGTTATCACCTTGATCTTACAGATCTACATTAACCACTTTTCCTTCCTGGTACATTGAAATCAAAAAAAAGCGTAACCCGTTAAAAAACTAAAGGGTTCCGTTTTGAGGATGTTTTCTAAAAATACGTGCCGAAATGACAGTTGTATTGCATCGTTATTTATATATAAAAAAGTAAAACTCGCCATTTAATTGGCGAGTTTCTTTATTAGGAATACCAAAGCCTTATTTAACTAAAGCACCCGTTCAGCTTAAGTACAATATTTCACATTCTTTATGACACCTTCAGAAACTTAAACCCTTAAATGTGTTATCCATGCCAAAAGACGCCTTCTTATTCAAGAAAAGCGCCCAATAATGGAATAACAAGATAGTGACTACTACCTTTTGCTCGTTAAACTAATGTTTCCTGTAAGCGTGGTATGGATAAAAATGGAAATTAATGCATATTAGTTCTCTTTGCTAATATCCAATGCCCTGAGTTCAAATTTTACAGGAAAGATTTTCCCCATAGGCTCTCAAAACAACAGTTACTTACTTTCCATGATGAAAGGTAGGGTAGCTTAAATATTCTGTCTTTTATTGGTAAAAAGTGATATAATTTGTCAGAACTATTCAATTAATTAGAGAGGTAGAAACATGGTTAGATGTACAGCTCCAGTAAGGGGACATGGCTCAGCGAGTGCCGCAGCCAACTGTCCAGCATGTAGAGGGCGTTATGGGGGCTACAAGTCGTACTCGTACTCGCCCCCTTCTTACTCCTCGTCCCTGACAAATGGGAGCGTCCGAAGCAGCGGCGGAGTTTCCGTCCGCAGTTCAAAACCCCGCTGGTCAGGATCAGGTTCTGCCATATTGTACACACCTGAAGAAGTTCGGGCACTCACACCAGTCCGCAACAGCGTCGAAAACCTGGCAAATCAGCCTGACCTTCGGGACGTCTTCCTCTGCCATGCGTGGGACGACCGGAAGGGGGCAGCTAAGGAGCTGCACGATCTGCTTGAGTCACACGGTGTCTCCGTCTGGTTTAGCGAGAAAGACGTTGGCCTCGGTGTGCCGTTACTTCGCGCCATCGACAAAGGCTTGGCAAACTCACGAGTTGGGATTGTGCTGGTGACCCCTGCATTGCTACGCCGCCTCCCAACAGAGGGCATCGCCGACAAAGAACTTTCGGCACTCCTCGCGGGTGATCGGCTCGTTCCGATTGTGCACGCTACAACGTATGAAGCTCTTCGCGAAGTCAGTCCCTTACTCGGATCGCGAAGCGGTCTAAACACAGCAGAAGAGCCAATGGCAGAAGTAGCGGCCAAGCTCGCAGAGCTAGTCGCCCTCTAAACTCTGTTGGCCTACCGAAGTTTACTGTTCAGATGGGCTACATGGACTCGGTTACTTGACGAACGCGGTTGTACCTATAGTTAAACCCACTGCAATTGCATTGGGTTTTTTCTGTGCGCCCGGCATGGGTGCAGTCTATAGGGTGTAAGTCCCGAGCCATGAAGGCAGTAGTAGTGGTTAGCTTAACGCAAGGGTGTCCGCGGTGACGCGGAATCTGAAGGAAGCGAGCGGCAAACCTCCGGTCTGAGGAACACGAACTTCATATAAGGCTAGGTACCATTGGATGAGTTTGCAGAACAAAACAAAGTCCTTACTGCCGAAGGTGGTACAGAGTAAATGAAGCAGATAGATGGAGGGAAAGACTGTACTCTTACCCGGGGAGGTCTGATTGGAAAGCCAAGTACACTTGGTAACCTATCTAGCAATAGATAGCTGAACAATCAGAAGTCAGCAGAGGTCATAGTACTTTACCGGCTCGAGACGGTAAGGGAAGGACTGAACAATTAGGAAGAACGAGAACTAGGCATACAATTCCTGTGTAGAAGCAGACAATCCGAAAGGACTTACTTGAAGGAGGAAGTGGTGAATCCACAGGGGACTTCATGAGGGTGGAGCAGGAATAACATAATTAGATTTCTACGTTCACGTCGAAAGGAAATATCACATGTTAATGAATCTGATTCTATCACGGGAAAACTTAATAGAAGCACTTAAACGTGTGGAGAAGAACAAAGGGAGTCACGGCATAGATGGAATGTCCGTAAAATCCCTACGAAGACATCTCTATGAGAACTGGGACACCCTTTGTGATTCTTTAAGGAAAGGTACCTATCAACCTAACCCAGTACGTCGAGTCGAAATCCCGAAACCGAACGGTGGAGTAAGGTTACTTGGAATACCTACCGTGATAGATCGTTTCATCCAACAGGCAATCGCCCAAGTTTTAACTCCGCTTTTTGACCCAACCTTCTCGGAACATAGTTATGGGTTTAGGCCAAGCCGAAGAGGCCATGACGCTGTACGTAAAGCAAGGGGATATATAAGTGAAGGTTACAGATGGGTGATTGACATGGACTTGGAGAAGTTCTTTGACAAAGTGAATCATGACAAGCTGATGGGGATATTGGCAAGCAGAATCCAAGACCGATTGGTCTTGAAGCTAATTCGAAAATATCTCCAAGCAGGAATCATGATAAATGGTGTAGTCTACGATGCAGAAGAAGGAACACCACAAGGAGGTCCCCTGAGCCCTCTTCTTTCGAATATACTTTTGGATAAGCTTGATAAAGAACTAGAAAGGAGAGGTCACAAGTTTGTCCGATACGCCGATGATTGTAATATTTACATGAAATCGAAGAAAGCTGGAGAACGAGTAATGAACTCCATTACATGCTTCATTGAGCAGAAATTAAAGCTCAAAGTAAACAGAGGGAAATCAGCGGTTGACCGCCCGTGGAAACGAAAATTCCTTGGCTTTAGCTTTACGGTTAATAAGAAACCGAAGGTTCGAATAGCCAACGAAAGTGTTAAAAGGCTAAAAGCTAAAATACGAAAGTTAACATCCCGTTCTAAACCAATCCCCATGGAAGTTAGAATTGAGAAATTGAATCAATTTCTAACGGGATGGTGTGGATATTTTGCATTAGCTGATACACCAAGTAAATTCAAAGAATTTGATGAGTGGATTAGAAGAAGACTCCGTATGATTGAATGGAAACAATGGAAGAACCCGAAGACAAGAGTAAGAAAACTCAAAAGTCTTGGCGTTCCAGACCAAAAGGCATACGAATGGGGAAATTCCAGAAAGAAATTTTGGAGAATTGCCTCAAGTCCAATCTTACACAAAACCCTCGATAACTCTTATTGGAGTCATCGAGGGCTCAAAAGTCTATATCAAAGATATGAATTTCTACGTCACACTTAATTGAACCGCCGTATACCGAACGGTACGTACGGTGGTGTGAGAGGTCGGGGGTTAGTCACCCCCTCCTACTCGATTTGTCGGGAAGGAATAAAGTTTTCTGCAACTGACAGCTTCGAACTAAATGCTCCGTTTGCTCAATAAGGAAATTCAAGAAAAGATGTGGCTAATTCTTCTTGGAGCAACCCATCCGTTACATTTAGTACACCCCTCTTCAGCATTTTTAAATGTTTTTAATATAAAAAAGAAGAGTAAAACTACTTTCTTTTTGTCTGTTATTGCACTTGTTTCTGTGGAACTAGCTCTGTAATAATTTCTTCGACCACGTTTATTATATCGCTCATTCTTGTTTCTTTGAGCAGCATAATATCTAAAGTTTCTACTATCTTTATTATAGGGTCCTCCAAAGCTACCCACTCTTGTATCAATTTGTTTCTTGTTGCTTTAACTGATTCGCTGGCACGATAATGTGTATCAAGAATATAATTTATTGCTTGTTGAGGCCTATCTAAATCACTAAACATAATCTTAGGTTTAAAATATGCTTTGAAGTGTTGCTTCTTTCCGAAACTATTTTGCCTTAATAAGGCTAAGGCTGTTTCATAGGCAAGAAAGTAACAATCACATAATTCCTTTAGATTTTCAGATCCCAACTTTGGAAATACTGTTGATAATATGATCGGATCCAAAAAGTAAGATTCAATGGCATATTCCTGGAGAATTTTTATTCGTCTTTCATCAATCGTTACCCCATTATCAGTACCTTTTTTAACTAGTGAAGCTTTTCTAGTTGGTATTTCTTCTCCGTCAGAGTCAGTTATCACCCAATATGGAGTTTTAACTACATCTTTATGTAAAATCTTAGCGTTGGCATAAAAATCCATTTTGTCATAACCATCTGTTTGGATAATATCAATCTCTTTCATTGTTAAATCGCCGTCTAAGCCCATATTTGTTGCTACTTTGTTAATTAATGCACTGAATAAATTGTTATCGTCTTTTCCCTCTACGAACAATACAGCATTTTTATTTAGTATATCTGATACTTGAATACCAAGCTCTTCAATAATGGTGGTTGCTGTAGCATCCATAATACTCGATATTCCACCTACCTTATTTATACAATGAATATTTTGCTGGTCAATCTTGCTAATAATAATTGGTGAGTGGGTAGTTAACAATACTTGATTTTTCTTACTTATTTTTACCAAAGTATTAATCATTTTACGTTGAAGTGAAGGATGCAAGTAAACTTCTGGTTCTTCAATTAGTAAAATCAAATTGCTGTCACTCATCATTTTTATATAAGTTTGTAGGATGGATAAAATCATCATACTTTGAAGTCCAGTTCCACAAGATAATATATCAATTTCCTTATGGGGCATATCCCTATCAATAAGTACTGTCTTGTATTTAAAATCGAATTTAAAACTTTCTTCAATTTTGACTTTAACAGAAAGCGTATCAGTACTGATTGCTTCCTGAAAGTGTGTTGTTAAATCGGTTGATAAATTTCGGCATTGTTCCTCTTCATTAGTTGATATCAGTGCCTTTATTTCTCCATAAGTTAATTTATCTCGTGAATTAGGAAGTTTCACGAAATTTTCTTCTTCCTGTTGCTCTTGTAATAATGAAATTAGTTCTTTCATATTGGATTTAGTTCCAGCAGTAGTTTCTTTATCGGGTGTTCTTATAGCAGATATTACCTTAATGGGGGGAATTAATTTACAAAAATCGTTTTTTACCACGGTGGAGTCATTTGATAATTTGTATAAACTGTTTCCACGCCTGGGCTTAATTAATTTAATTAATATACTGTCATTCTGATCTAAATCGAGACAAAATTTTTCAGTTGTTTCTGCAAACTTTTGTACTCGCTTTTCCTCCAACTTACGCAGTTCCCTTTCTTCTAGGGTCTGGTTACCTACATTCTCCATAATTTTCATCATTGTTTTGTTATACATTGATTTGTAATTAAAAAAACGTTCAATGTCTTCATTAATGATATTAGAGAATAGTATGCTTATTTCTATATTGTCATCTTTTCCCATATGAAAATCGTCATCATTAATTGTTTTGTCTCCATAAAAGCACTGAATTGCATCCAATAGAGCTGATTTACCATAATTGTTTTTTCCAACGATAGCAGTTAGGTCATCAATATTTGCAATGATGTGGCTAATTGACTTGTAATTCTTGACCTCTACTCTACTTACTTTCATTTCCATTCCTCCCCACTTTTCTACAAGATCTTCCATCTTTAATTATAAAGGAAAATTTAGTGAATAAATGGAGATGGTAAAAAATGTTGTTATATATACATAAAAATAAAAATCTCTTTTTGTTGGCCTTTATTTAAGTAAACTGCATCTTTAGTTGAAGAAGAATCAATAAAATTGATACTCAACACAGAACTGAAATTTACAGATGTTTTGACTAACACATATTGTCCATCATAATAATGATGTCAATTTATATGTCAAAGTTAAAGAAATCCCGCGGAAACCTTTATAAATAAAGAAAAAGACGTATGCCATTTCATACGTCAATTTTTGTGTCATTTATTGTAAAAGCACCTGTAAACGGAACCCTTTATTAAAAAACTGTCTCGCATTCATCGCTTACTTTTCTGCCAGGATAATTTCCTTAAAGTCTACTTGTTCTAGTAGGTTATAGCATTTATAGGAACCATTATTCTCAAACACAACAATCGCCGCAAATGGCTCCCATAAAAAGACTCCAGCTCCCTCACCCCAGCTTCTGCATTCACCGTCAAGGAACATATCCCCTGCTAACAGCCCAAAAACCATTTCGCCGCTTTTCTCCAGTTTAATGAACATTTCATCAACCCTCTCATTTTCATTCTACTTTGATATTAATGTTTAATTATGTAGAAAAAATGGAGTGTCTGAGTTTCTGTACCCTCCTTGTGGAGTGTAGGCCAGACTGTTTGTGGAATCTAAGGCGTGAATGTCCTAGAATACTGGTTATATTTATCGTACCTACTTGCAAATTCATAATATGAGAATAGTGCTACACAAAGGCAAATGGCCACTTGAGTGTTTTAAGAAAGACTAATCTTACCTAGTAGATTCCATCTTCTGAGAAAGAATGTATTCCCCACAGCGGATAATGAAATGAGTACTCTTCCTGCCCCTGCAAGAATGGGATACAATAGCACGACTACTATGACAGATATCAACCACGATATTTTAAAATGAGTGGGGAGTCATTGCTTAAAAAAGAAAGGATATCAATCACCTTTGCTTAGATAAGAAAACAGAGAAAAAAACCCTTTAAGTAAACTCACTGATGAAAATCGTTATATTGAATGTCATCTACTTTTGGCGCTCTTTGATCCATCAACCAACAAACAGAATGATGTGTACTTGATAGGATGGTTTTATTAGGTTGATACAAATCACATACCTCCATTGCAAAGGGACATCGCGAAGTAAAAGCGCAACCTTTTGGAGGATCATGCAAGTCTGGTGGAGTCCCTTCAATCACGGTTAATTGTTGGTTTTTTTCTAAATCAAGATGAGGAACTGATTCTAGCAATCCAATCGTATAGGGGTGTTTTGGATTATAAAAAATTTCGTTTTTCGTTCCACTTTCGACTATTTTACCGGCATACATGATATTCACTCTATCTGAAAACCTTGCAACCACACCTAAATCATGCGTAATGAGAATGATCGCCATACCCATTTTCTCCTGCAGGTCTTTTAATAAATCCAAAATCTGTGCTTGGATGGTTACGTCAAGAGCTGTTGTTGGCTCGTCAGCAATTAACAGATCAGGTTCGCAAATCAAAGCCATTGCAATGGCAACTCGCTGCCTCATTCCTCCACTTAGCTGATGAGGATAAGTTGTACAACAATATATAGGATCCGGGATTCCAACTAGACTAATGATTTCAATTGCCTTTTCATGAGCTAACTTTTTACTATAGCCTTTATGAACGATTAGCCCCTCCGCAATTTGGTCACCCACCTTCATTGTCGGGTTTAAGGAAGTCATGGGATCCTGGAATACCATACCGATCTTTGCCCCACGGATTTTGGAAAGCTGTTTTTTCTTCATTGTGATGATTTCATCCCCGTTAAATAAAATGGACCCCTCGGGGATGGAACATGTTTTCTCAGGAAGCAGTTTCATAATACTTTTAGCAGTAACTGATTTCCCAGACCCGGATTCTCCGACAATTGCGAGGACTTCCCCCTTGTTCACATGAAAGGAAACCCCACGAACAGCGTAGATATTCTGTTTTTTTGAATGAAAATGAACCTGCAGGTCATTAACTTCTAGTAATCTTTTCACATTTATCACCCTTTCATTGAGTAAAAGAGTTATTTTCTGAATTTCGGATCCAGCGCATCCCTCAGACCATCACCCAATACATTAAATGAAAACATCGTTAATGAAATAAATAATGCGGGAAAAAATAGCCTCCATATTTCACCTGTTAATAAGGTGACGAGACCTTCTGATGTCATCGTTCCCCAGCTTGCAAGCGGTACAGGAACACCTAGTCCAAGAAAGCTTAAAGTGGCTTCCGCAAAAATTGCACCAGGAACAGATAATGTCATGCTCACTATTATAGGGCCCATAGCATTTGGAATAAGGTGCTTAAACAAGACCCGAAAAAAACTCCCTCCTAATACTTGGGATGCCATTACAAATTCAGATTCTTTCAATCTCAGTATTTCACCGCGAACTAGACGCGCCATTCCAATCCATCCCGTTGCAGCCATTGCAATTATAATAGTGAGTAATCCAGGCTTTAATACGACCATCAATAAAATTGTCACCAGCAAATGAGGCAGTCCATAAAGTATATCTACGATTCTCATCATCACTTCATCAGTTTTTCCGCCTTTATATGCTGCGATTCCTCCCCATATAATTCCGATTATCAAATCCAAAACTACTGCTGTTATACCAATAAAAAGGGAAATTCTTGCTCCTACCCAGGTCCTGGAAAATAAATCTCTACCTAAATCATCCGTTCCAAACCAATAATCAAATGATGGAGGGAGATTGGAATTTAACAGATTTTGATCTGAATACGAATAGGGAACCAGCATTGGACCTATAATTGCCATTACGATCAAACCAATATTAATGGCAAGTCCAGTCATAGCAAGCTTGTTTTGTCTCAGTACGCTTATCGCATCTATCCAAAACGATTCACTAGGTTTACTATCGGCCTTTTCTTCTTTGTTTTTTTTCTTTAGAACAAAAAGATCGTCTGGCACTTGCTGCATCATCTATCCCCTCCTTTTGATAAGTTTTATTCTTGGATCGATCAGAACGTATGCAAGGTCGACTAATATAATAAAGAATATTAATATAGCACTATAAAAAACAGTCGTTCCCAAAATTAATGGATAATCTCTATCAGTGATGCCCTCAACAAAATATTTCCCCAAGCCTGGAATACCGAAGATTTGTTCTATGACAAAGCTTCCAGTCAATACTGTAGCTGTAATGGGACCAAGTATTGTTACAACTGGAATCATTGCATTACGAAGTACATGCTTAAAAATAAATCTGAAACCAGTCACTCCTTTAGCCATGGCAGTTTGAATATAATCCATCGAAAGTACTTCTAAAATACTTGATCTAGTAAGTCGTGCAATATAAGCCATCGGTGTAACAGCAAGAGCAATGCTTGGCAAAACGGAGTGCTTCCATGTACCCCATGTTGCGACAGGGAACCATTGCAGCTTTATAGCAAAAAAATTGATTAATATTGTAGCAAAAATGAAGCTAGGGACGGAAAGGCCAAGTATGGCAATAATCATCGAAAAATAGTCAATTGCACTATTGTGACGAAAAGCTGCGAGAATACCTAAAACGATACCAAAGAATGCAGCTATAAGAATGGCTTGAATACCTATCATGGCCGAAACAGGAAATCCGTTAGCAATTAATTGGTTAACTGTCTGGTTATCCCATTTGATTGAAGGACCAAAGTCCATCAATAATGCTCCCTTTAGATATTTAAAATATTGTATTAACAAGGGATCATTAAGTCCATAATGCTCTTTTAAGTTTTCAACTACCTGCTCTGGAATACGATTTTCACTTGTAAAAGGATCACCGGGTATTGCGTACATCAATAAAAAGGTAAGCGAAATAATGACAAATAAAGTTAAGATAACACTAATAATTCTCCTGGTAATAAATTGCCGCATATTCCCCCTCCTTTATGATTTTAAGCAAAAACAACTGAAAAAGTGTACTCATTGTACACTCTTTCAGCATTCTAGCCGCTTAGCGCGCCACCATTTTTACTACTTAACACTCGCCTCCCGGAAATCAATTGCCTGAATTGTATACTGATAGACTCCTTCGATATAGTCCTTTTGCAAGTAAACTTTTGTACGGTAATAAAGTGGGGAAATTGCCATTTGGTCTATTAGAACCTTTTCAGCTTCGACCAAATACCCCGCTCGCTTCTCCAGGTTCAATTCCGCTTCTGCTTTTTCCATTAATTGATCGTAATCAGGAATAGAAATGTTGCTATAGTTATAGACATCCCCACTCATGAATTGTCCCATTAAATTGCTTGCATCATCATAGTCTGCGCCAGTACTGTACAAAGCTAATTGGTACTCACCGGCTTGAACATTTTGAACAAATACCTTACGTTCCATCGTTTGGAGCTCTGTATCAATTCCTAAGTTTTTCTTCCACATTTCCTGCATTGCTTGAGAAAGTTTATTGTAAGTATCGTCTGTATAAAAAAGCAGATTAATTTTTGGCAATGTAGAAAGTCCCAGTTCTTCGAGTCCTTCTTTCAGAAGTTGTTTTGCTGTGTCTAAATCATTATCCTTAAACAAGGAGTCTCCAGCTAATTCCCTGAATTCTCCTGCACCACTACTCAATCCTAATGGTATTAAACCAAGAGCGGGAACTTCTCCTCCCTGTGTCACTTTTTCGACCAAAAGTTTTCTATCAAGAGCAAGACCTAATGCTTTACGGATTTTTTCATTTTTAAAAATTCGATCCTCATGATTAAATCTTATATAAGCTAAACTTGCGCTTGGCGCTGTTTTTGCTTCACCTGAAGCGATTAATTTACTTCTTATTGAATTTGGGATATTGGCAGAAAAATCGAGCTCGTTCGATTGGTACATAGCATATTCAGTATTTTGTTCATTCACCATTACCCACTTTAACTTTTCAAGCTTAACTACATCATTGCCCCAATAATTTTCATTTGGAACCATAATTAATTCTTGGCCGTGTTTCCAACTCTCAATTTTAAAAGGTCCGTTAGAAACAAAGGTTTCAGCTTCAGAAGCCCACTCTGGATTTGCCTTATCCGTTTTTTCATGGATCGGTAATAATGTAAAGAAAGCAGTTAAACCTAAGAAAAAGGAAGTAGGTTTTTCTAAAGTAACCTCCAGTGTATACTCATCAATAGCCTTAACTCCCAGCTGTGCCTGATCCTTTAATGAACCTTCATTGTATGCTGCTCCATTTTTAATAAAGAACAAGTTACTGCCAAGAGGTGAAGCTACTTCTGGACGTAAAACCTTCTCCCACGAATAGACAAAATCCTTAGCAGTCACAGGGTCACCATTTGACCATTTAGCATTCTTATTAAAATAGAAAGTATAAACAGCTCCATCATCAGAAATGTCCCACTTTTCTGCGACACCAGGAACTATGTTTCCTTCTTTGTCCAATCGGACCAAACCCTCGAATAATTGATTTGAAATATCCCCTGCAGTCTGGTTATCAATCAGTGCTGGTTCAAGACTAGGCGGTTCACTTAACGCATTGACTGTGATAACTTGCTCTTTATTAGAACTGCTTGTTTTTTCTTCATTCTTTTCTTTATTTGCAGGAGTATTAACTTGACTATTATTACAGGCACTAAATACTAATATCAGTACACAAAGTAAGCTGAAAAATGATAAGCGTTTCCCATAATTAAGCATTGTGTTTCCCCCTATTATGTTCTAGACCCGAAACCTCATCAATCCAAGTAAACCTCTTGATATCTATAAGCAAAACCTCCTACTGTTCTCAATATACATTACCCCTCTATAGTATATGTGGGTGCATCATTAAAATAACTTTTAATAACCATTAAAGGATGGTCAAGAAAATATAAATAGAATTTTTAAAATTAGAATTGTAGGTTAATACATACAGCGATAAATAAGCTTATAAAAATTGATTCAGTTAATCCCTAAATTTTTTTCTTCTATTTTTTTAAAGTGTTTTTTAAATTGATAAAACAAAAAAGCTCCCCTTGTATATAAATCAATCGCGATTGAAATCCATATTCCCGCTATCCCCATGCCGAAATGTATTCCAAAAATATAAACTCCGATTATCCTAATCACCCACATGCCAAGTGCGGTGCTGTACATCGGACTTTTTGTGTCGCCGGCCCCCTGAAGTGCACCTGCTAAAACTAAACCCACTGCCAATGCAGGCTGTGCAAAAGCATCAATTTTTAGCGCGGTTACAACCATGCTTCTAGCATGTAGGTCTGTAGTAAACCAGGAAGCAAACCATGGAGATAAAAAGAACAACACCAAGCCAATTAATGACATAAATCCAATTGCTAACCCCGTAGTTAAAAAACCAAATTCATATGCCTCCCTATACTGTTTAGCACCGATCCTTTGGCCAACAAGGGTAGTGGCTGCTATTGCAAGACCGTAACCCGGCATATATGAAAATGTTTCAATATTCCCTGCAATTGTGTGGGCAGCATACGTTTCTGCCCCTATTTTCACGATCAGGCCAAAATAAACCACCTGGCCAAGACGCATAATTAGTCTCTCAATTGCTGCAGGTGCAGATAATGTTAAGATAGCAAATGAATCTCCTTTGGAAGATTCGCCAAAGAAAGAAAAAGAAACCGGAGATTTTTTTATATGATGATACAACGCAGCTGACCCCAAAAGCCTTACAATGACAGTGGCCCACGCGGCTCCAGCTAGACCAAATCCATCCAACTTAAATATGCCAAAAATCAGGACATAATCTAGACCAATATGAATTAAGTTGATCCACCAGCTTACTTTCATAGGTGTTTTAGTATCCCCAGCAGCCCTTAATATGCTACCAAAATTGAACATCAATGAAATAAAGACAGATGGAATTCCAACAATCTGTAAATATATGGACCCATCTCTTAAAACATCTGATTCTGCGCCCATCATTTTAAGCAACGGCTCACTAAAAAAGACGGAAATGATACCGAAGATCATTCCCGCCAAAATAGAAATAAAAGTGGATTGCCTGGCAATCGATTTTGCTTTTTCGATGTCTCCTGATCCGATGCTCCTGGCAATTAGCGAAGAAGTTCCCACCCCTATTGCCATAAAAATAGCAATATAAACGGCTAAAACTGCATTCGCTATCCCAACAGCTGTCACTTCGTTTAAACCAAGTCTGGCAACAAACAGGGTATCCACAAAACCTACCACCATTTGTAAGGTATTCTCAACCATAGCTGGAATAGCTAAAGCTAAGATGGTGCTAACCTTTTGTTTCGTACTTTGTATACCCGCCGTCTCTTGTTGAGCCACCGAAAATCCCTCCCGGTTTTCTTTCTCTCTTACTTTTTCAGCAATCTCTGGAAGGTAACTAGGACCTCATCAATGACTTCAGTATCTCCTTCATTTATCCTTTCTAGGACGCAGCTTTTTAAATGTCCTTCAAGAAGAAGACTTGCAACGCTGTTTAAAGCAGATTGGATGGCGGATAATTGAGTTATCACATCGTCACAGTAGGTATCATTTTCAATTAATCTTTTAACCCCGCGAATTTGTCCTTCAATCCGATTTAGCCTTGAATCAAGGTTCTTTTTTATTTTTTCTGAATGATGGCTCTTTCTATGATTTGTAGAGCAACCAGTGGGTGGCAATACTTGTTCATTAGCCGCCTCTACACCCATGCCCATTCCCCCTTATACCTGACTTATATTTTCAATTAGCTCTTCCTTTCCGAATCTCTTTAAAAATTTATGGAAAGGCTCTCGTTTCTTTCCTTTTTCCCCATATACCCTAATAATTTCTTCGACTGTAGTATAAAGTTCTTCAGGATTTAGATTTTCCTTAAATAAGCTTCCTGCCTCGGCATCCTCTCCTTTTGTTTTCCCGCCAATATAAAGATTATATTGATTCCCATTTATTTTCATAACTCCAATATCATTAACCAAAGGCTCTCCACAGCCAACAGGACAGCCGGTGTATGCTGGTTTTAGGGTAAACGGAACAGGTTTTCCGGCAATTCTCTTATTAAGTTCGATTGCGACAGGCATTCCCTCTTCCTCTGCACCTTTACAAAAGTTGCAGGTTCTAAGGCTCTTTACAAAATTGCCGACTGGGTAGCATTGTAACCCGACCGACTCAAAATCCGTAATAATTTCATCCTTTTTACTGTCAGGAATATCAATATAAAGCTGCTGGAAGGTTGTAAGCTCTAGCTCCTGGCCGTCCTCCATATATTTTGCAAGTATTCGAAGCTGATTAGCAGTCAGTTTGGACCCGAAATCAATGCCACCATTAACAGCGACTTTTATTTTCTTTTCGTTGTTCAATTTAAAACTCCCTTTCCTAAGAAGTTTTTTCAAGTAAATTACTATGGCAGTGACAAGATACTGCATGGCCTGCGCCTAGAGATTCTTGTTTAGGCATTTTACTGTTACAAATATCCTCCTGGTATGGACATCTTTTTACAAATGGGCATCCTGCTGTCTCTTCGGTTGCATCCACTTCACCATCTAGAATTAACTTTTCTCGATTTTGGATAAAGTAATTTAGATCTTTCACTACCGAAACTAGTGCCTTTGTGTAAGGATGTGAAGGCGATTGAATGATTTTCTTGGTGGGCCCGACCTCGATGATTTTACCCTGGTACATGACAGCAATGCGGTCACACATATAACTTGCTGTCGATAGGTCATGTGTAATCAGCATCATGGTCAAGCCCATTTTCTTCTTAAGTTCGAGAAGGAGGTTTAAAATACCTGCTCGGACAGAAACATCAAGCATAGAAGTAGGTTCATCAGCTGAAATAAACAGTGGTTCCAGAATCACAGCTCTTGCTATAGCAATCCTTTGCCTCTGCCCGCCACTAAGCTGATGTGGAAACCTCTCCATATAGTCTTCAGCCGGCCTCAGCTCAATTGATTCAATAGCCTCTTTGACCCTTCGGACTTTCTCATCATATGGCAGGTGTTTTTCGTGGGCATTGATTGGTTCCATTAAAATGTCCATTATTGTCATACCAGGATTGAGAGTATCATATGGATCCTGAAAAATCATTTGCATTTTGTTTCTCAGCTTGTTTGTCTCTGAATCAGTTAATTTACATAAATCTCTTCCTTCAAAAAGGATTTCCCCGCTGGTTTCCTTCATCAGGCGCATCACCATTCGCGCTGTTGTAGTTTTTCCACAGCCGCTTTCCCCGATGATCCCTAGAATTTCCCCTTTTTTAATCTCAAAGCTAACGTTATGGACAGCGTAAACATTTTGCAATTTCCGGTTTAAAATCGATCCAGTTTTCTTCACAAACGTTTTCTTCAAGTCTCTTACTTTCAGTAAAATTGAATTATCCATTTTCCTCCTCCTCAAGAAAGCATGCGGAAAAGTGACCATTTTTTACTTCCCTGAACTCAGGTGTTTCTTTTCTGCAGCGGTCAAAGGCAAACGCACATCGAGTATGAAACCTGCAACATTGTGGGATGTTTACTAGATTAGGGACACTGCCTGGTATCGAAATCACTTCCCGATCAGGATCGGACAGGTCAGGAGTCGCTTGTAATAAAGCCTTTGAATAAGGATGTCTTGTATCATTCAATATATCCTCTGTTGATGCAAGCTCAACAATTTTCCCTGCATACATGATTGCAATTTTGTCGCAAATAGCAGTAACCATCGGCAAATCATGTGAAATTAGTATTACTGATAAATCCATCTTTCTCTGAAGGTTTTTAATTAATGCTATCACCTGTGCCTGGGTTAATACATCTAGTCCTGTCGTTGATTCGTCGGAAATTACCAGTTTGGGAGAACAAGCAAGAGACATGGCAATGGCAACGCGCTGCTTCATCCCTCCGCTGAATTCGTGGGGATAGCTTTTCCATCGGTCACCATCGATACCGACAAGCTCAAGTAGGGTCTTCGTCCGTGCCAGTGCTTCTCTTTTGCTTACTCTTTCATGGAGCAAAATGGCTTCCATAATTTGATCGCCTATTGTATAAACGGGATTTAGTGCATTCATCGCATTTTGTGGTATGACAGAAAGATCCTTCCATCTTAAAGAATCTAGTTCAGAATCGGAGGCTTTAAGCAAATCCCTACCATTTAAATGAACACTTCCAGCCACCACTTTTCCGGGAAACTCTATTAATCTTAGAATCGATTGGGCAACGGTCGTTTTCCCGCATCCCGACTCTCCAATCAGTCCAAGCATTTCTCCCTCTTCAACAGAGAATGAAACGTTTTCTACAGCACGGGCAATTCCCTTTTCGGTTTTAAAGAAAGTCGAGAGGTTCTCTACAGTTAATACAGCAGTCATATGCTAACGCCCCCTTCTCAGTCGCGGATTCATAACTTCTTCCAATGAATAGCCAGTAAAAGCAAATCCTATTACCAATGTGGTGATGAGTAAGCCAGGAGGAAGTATCCACCAGATCCATGCATCCGTCAAGAACGCTCCCCTTGCCTGGGCATAATATAAAATCGTTCCCCAGCTCTTAGTAAAAGGGTCTCCTAGACCCAAAAAGCTTAGAGAGGCTTCAATTAAAATAGAATGACTTGCTGCTAATACAAATTGGGAAAGTGCAATTGGGATAACACCAGGCAAAATATGCCGGCCTAATATGACCTTAATATTTGTGCCGATTGATTTGGCGGCTTCGACATACCCTTTTGTTTTTAGCGTTAATACCTGTGATCTTATAACCCTTGCTGGACTCGCCCAAGAAATTAAGCTTATAACCAAAATGATATTCCAAAAACTTGGACCAATAAAGGCTGCCAATAAGATCATAAGAGGCAAAAATGGGATAACAAGAACAAGGTCTACTAATCTCATTAAAAGAGAATCTACTTTTCCGCCGTAATACCCTGATATTACACCGATAAGGCATCCAAGAAGAATCGAAATAAAGGCAGCAAGGACACCAATTAATAATGAAATTCTAGTACCATACAGCAATTCACTTAAAATATCCTGTCCTACGTCATTGGTACCCAGGAGAAATTGGCTGTTAGGTTTCGTAAATGGTGTTCCCACACGTTCAGTCGGATCAAATGGTGCAAGTAAAGGAGCGAAAACAGCTATCGCCAAAAATATAATCAAAAGTCCTAATCCGACTATACCGATATTATTAGATGTAAGTACATGCCAATACTTTCTCCATTTTTTATTACCCATTTCGGCTTCCCACCTTCGGATCAAGTAAAGGATATAGTAAATCCGCCAAGAAATTGGCAATGACAACACTGAAGGTAATAATCAGGAAAGTCGCCTGAATCAGTGGGTAATCTCTGCTTAGGACTGATTCAAACATTAATCGTCCTACACCCGGGTATGCAAAGACCGTTTCTATTACAGTTGCCCCGCCCAAGGTAAACCCTAAACTAAGCATAAATACAGTAGCCACCGGAAGCAAAGCGTTTCTCATGGCATGCTTATACTTAATAACTTTTTCTTTTACGCCCTTTGCTTTGGCCATCATAATATAGTCTTCCCCAAGAACATTTAGCATCGAATATCTCATAATCATGAAGGTGCTTGTTACTGAGATTAATATAAGAGTTGTTAATGGTAATATAAGGTGTCTACTAATATCAATGAATCTATCCATACCCGAATAGTTCGACCAGGCACTTTCAGCTCCGAAAACGGGGAGCCATCCTAATTGAGCTGAAAAAATAGAAACTAAAATCATACCGACCCAGAAGGAAGGCATTGCACTTAGAAACATAAAAACTGTCAATAAATTCGCATCAGTTTTAGTCCCTCTGCGCCAGGCTGAAATGGCTCCAAACATTACTCCTAGAATGGTTGAGAGGACAAGACCGAGCCCTGTTAGAAGCATTGTCCAAGGTAAGCGCTCCATAATAATCTCCGAAATCGGTCTTTTTTGCTGATAGGAGAAACCGAATTCTCCTGTCAGAATATTTTTTATATAAGTAATGTATTGTTCAAATATGGAATCATTAAGTCCATGCTTTTCCAAGATTGCTTCTTTCTCAGCGCTGGACATTAATCCAACATCTTCACCTGCCAAAAATACGAGGGGATTGCCTGGCATTAGCCTAGGCAGAAGAAAGTTCAATGTCAGCATTAAGAAGATAACAATTGTGTATTGCAAAAGCTTGCCTGCCATAAATTTCCCCATTATTCTGCACCTCCTGCTAGTTTAGGAAAAAATCCCGTAAAAAATTTTACGGGATAGATCCTTTATTCCTTAAAAATCAAAATCATCCTTATCGTTCGACTTCTTTTTCCTTTTTAATAAGAAGAAAACTATAGCTGCTATTACGATAAGTACGCCAAAAATTAAAATCCCGTTATTATTTTCTTTTACTGAATTGCGGTCATTAGACGTTTTTTCATCAGAAGATTTACTTTCCCCACCGGAATTACTGTTATTCCCAGCAGCATCTTCACTTCTTTCCCCAGAGACAAATGACAACTTATTGATTATCCCTTTTCCTGTTTGGAAAACAAAACCATCATATTTTCCAGGGTTATAAGCATTGACGATTTCCTGATAATAGAGAGTAATAATTGGTGCTTCATCTGCTACCATTAATTGCAGATCATTAATAAGCTCTTGTCGTTCCGTCTCATCAAATGTCGTTCTTAGTTGGTCCGACAGAGCATCAAATTCTTTGTTTTTATAACCACCGATATTTACAGCACCAATTGCAGGATCTGAATAAAACAACTCGACTATCCGATCAGGGAAAAGCTGCATCGTGTTTGACCAGCCGAATACTCCCATATCAAAGTTTCTTCCCTTGCTAACATCGTAGTCAGGCCACATTAAACTAATTATGGTTGTGTCTTCCATAGCTTTTACAGAATTTTTAATGCCTATCTCATTTATAGCTTCAGAAATGAGTTCTGCTACACGGATTCTTATTGGATTGTTTGAGTGGACTAGTGTGGTGAAATTTATTTCATTACCTTTTTGGTCTTCCCTGAAACCGTCTCCATTGTTATCCTTGAAACCTGCTTCATCAAGGATTTGCTTTGCTTTTTCGGGATCGAAAGAAGTTTTCACTTCACTGTTGTAAGAAGGTGATGATGGGTGAATAAAACCTGGGCTGCCGACTTCTGCAAATCCTAAAAGCACGATATCAACTAGACTTTTTTTATCTATTGCAAGATCAATTGCCTGTCTGAAAGGCTTTTCTGTCATAGGATATTTTTCAGAATTTAGCTGGAATAATGTGGTACTGAATCCTGCTCCACGTGAAATCTTTAATGAGGGGTTAGACTCAAATTGGCTAACAAGCTCCGGAGATATATTTGATGAGATCGCATCAATTTCCCCTGATTTCAATGCATTGTAGAGTGCTGTAGTATCTTTGATGATTGGAAATATGATTTCTTGAATAGGCGGAGCTTCTTTAAAATATTCCTTGTTGGCAGTCATTTTATAATATTGGTCAGCCTTATGTTCACTTAAAATGTATGGGCCGCTGCCTATTGCATTGGTTTCACTGTCAGGCGTGGATATTTTTGACCAAATATGCTCAGGTAATATTGGTACATCTGCAAGGGGTTGAATCAAAAAGTTTGGATCAGGTTTCGAAAGAATCATAGTAAAGTCTGTTTCGTTTTCAACAGTTAATGAGGCAACGTTTTTAAGAGGGTTGGTAAATCTGGATTTAGGATATTTAATGAAATAATCTACAGTAAACTTAACATCATCAGATGTAAGCATTTCACCATCATGCCATTTTATATTATCGTTCAGCTTAAAGCTATACTCTAATCCGTTATCACTGACTTTATATTCTTTAACAAGCCAAGGGACTGGTTTATTATCTTTATCTAATTGTAAGAGAGTGTCATACAGCAGACTTACCAAGTCAAGACCTGGATAACCGGTTTGGTAAGTATAGGGGTTTAACGTGCTTTCATCACTAAGAATCCCGATTTTTAGTGATTCTACTTCTGATTTAGCGAAACTGTTTCCTGCTGAAGAAAAAACAAAAAGAGTAATTATTATAAGTGATATTAATTTTCTCATTCTCTGGCCCCCTTTTTAATTGTTATACAATTAATTCCTGTAAATGGAAGTTACCTTCTCTTCGATAGGCTTCAGCAAGAGCAAAATGTCCATGTGTTGCAAGTCCATGATAAACATGAACAGCTTTATCTAGAACTTGATGAATAGCTCTTCCTTTTTCCTGAAAGTTGGTTAATTTTGAGAATCCAGGATACAGAATTTCAGCTGCTTTCGGATCAAGCATTTCATCAAAATGCATGCCACTGAATTCTAATTGGCTATCAAGCATATCCATTGCACGTTCTTTTTTCTCCCATACTTCTGTAATGTCAACGACAGTATTAGGATGGTGCGGTGTCATGTAGTAAATAGTTGGAATCGGATGAGGTTCTAATCCTGGAAGTTCATCTAAAGCAAAATCTCTGCTCGAAAGGGCGATTGCCTCGAGAAGCAATGTCATTGCCGGACGACGGTCGGGGTCCAAATCGTGAAAGGAATGTTCGGGATCTTGGGTAATAATGATGTCAGGTTTAACCTCCCTTATAATTTTCACAATTTTCTTCTTGGATTCAACGCTCAAATCAACAGTACCATACTGGAAATTCAGGAATTTAATATCCTTTACTCCTAGTACTTCTGCTGCATTCCTAACCTGTGGTTGGCTAGTTTCCCGGCACAGCATGATGGATGCAAATGATTCTCCACCATTTAGAACGTTCTTAGCCAATGCACCTCCGCACTCTACAACTTCCATTCCATAGACCCCAAGAAACAATATTTTCTGTCCTTTTGCCATTCTATTCCCTCCTCAAATGTACTTTACCCCGCTACGGTATATTCATTGAGTAATTAAAAATAATCTTACTACCATACTAACCTTTTGTAAATACTAAATATTTAGAATTTTTTAATAATTATTCTTAAATAGAATTCTTTTTTTAAGAATGGCTTGTCTAGGAGTGACATATGATGTACCAAATAAAGGAGGTCGAAGATGAATGAACGAATTTCACTATTTTGTTTTAGGGACACTATTACTTGTGACTCTAATTTCCATCATACTTTCATACCAATATAGAACAAAGATGAAGAGTATGGCATCCATGGTTATATCTATGGCTATATCAATGAATATTGGTATAACCTCAGGGATTCTTTTTGGGTTTTTAAATCAAGGAGATTTATTCCTTTCTTCCCTTATTTCCGTATTGATTGGAATTTCGGTAGGTATTGCTGCAGGATTTGCATTTGGGATACTCCCGGTTATTGAGGGATCTATGGCTGGAATGATGGGGGGAATGATGGGTGCAATGCTTGGTGAAATGATTTCAAGACTCCAAGCAGTTTCTCTTCTAAATATATTTTTGACTATTACTGTCTCTACCTTATTCCTGTATTTGATTCTTTCCCAACAAAAAGCAACCAAAGATACTAGAGTTTTTACCAGTTGGCTTTTAAAGCCAATCTTTACATTCATTGTTTTAGTAGGATACTTTTATTTTGGCAACCAATTAAATAAAGAGTCGGTTATTTCAAAAGAATCACCAATACATGAGAACCATTCCCAAATTACTACTGATGACAAGGATGAGCAATTAAACCGAATAACTATTCAAGTTAACCCATCAAAATTTTCCTATTCTCCAAGTAAAATCAATTTGTCAAAAAACAAAAAAGTCTTACTTACCTTTACTAATCACGACTCCATAGAGCATGATATCGTGATAGTAAAAATGCCGACATTGCCTAATACCGACCAGGAAAACATCACATCACATGGTTCACATGATTCACATGGAGATGGACTACATTTACATGCTAGTCCACATGAGGAGGGAAACATTTCTTTTACTCCTACTGAAACTGGTTCATATGAGTTTTATTGTTCCCTGCCAGGGCATAGAGAGAACGGAATGGTCGGAATTATCGTAGTTGAGTAAGTAAGTTAATTCATTTTCAATTATGAATATAAGAACTTGAATCCTCACTAAATATTGATGAATACGGTTTGACCCGTTGATGCGATACCAAAATTCTTTGCGTCATCTCCTTAATTGAAATTAATAAATATGTAATTTTCTTATTGGCTGATACACTATAGGTCACTACTGTATAAAATAAAACAGCCTTCCTTGTTCTTGAAGTGAACAAGGAAGGCATAAAAGGGTTATGACTACTTATTTTTTTCGATTAATGCGGTTGAACACCATCCACAGCAACAAACCGATTCCAAGCAATATAAGGAACAGCCAAAAAGCCTGACCGAACCAGAAACGCATATGATGGTACATCATTTGCCTTCCCATCATCATCCCCATGGAAGTTGGCGGGAACCATATCATTCTGACTACGAAAAACAGGAAAAACAACCCTGTTATGGTGGAAAATGTCATTATGATGATCGGCAATAAACGCTTCATTTTTCATCACCACTATTCCATTTTATATCCAATACCCCAAACTGTCTTAACAATAGACTTATCCACTCCAGCTTTCTGCAACTTTTCACGAAGGTTTTTGATATGCGAATCCACAGTCCGGTCCTCACCCATGAATTCAATCCCCCAAATCATATCCACAAGTTGTTCTCGTGATAAGACTTTTCCCCTGTGCTCGATTAGTGCTGCGAGAATGTCGAATTCAGTCTGTGTCAGGATGATACTCAACCCTTCATACATTGCTTCCCTCGCGATGAGGTCAATTACCATCCCCTGATACTTCAAGATGTTCTCTCCAGAATTGGAATGGCCGGTCCTCCTAAGGAGTGCTTTGACCCTTACTAGCAGCTCTGCTTCATCAAAAGGTTTGACAAGGTAATCATCCGCCCCTGTTGATAAGCCAGTAACTTTGTCCTGGACAGCACCCTTAGCAGTAAGCATGATAATCGGCAAGTCAGACATTTTACGCACATGCTGTATTGTCTCCCACCCGTCCATCATAGGCATCATTACATCCAGAATCATCAGGTCGTAGTCATCCTTTCGAAGCATGTCAATTGCCTCCTGTCCGTCCTCTGCTTCCTCCACATGATAGCCTTCTTGAAGCAGATAAAGTTTAACCAGCTTTCTCATTTGTGCCTCGTCGTCAACAATCAATATTTTGTTCATTCCACTCTCTCCTTGGAAGTTTTTAAGTAGATGGTAAAAACAGTACCTTCATTCAGCTTACTGTTAACCTGAATCTGTCCACCATGGGCTTCGATAATTTGCTTCACCACATAGAGTCCAAGACCTGTTCCTCCAGTTTTCCTTCCCCTTGAACGTTCCACCCGGTAAAATCTATCCCAAATTCGGGAAAGTTCAGGCTTAGGTATTCCTTCCCCAGTATCACAGATTTCTACAACAACAAGGTCCTTTTTGGTCGAGGATCGAATGGTAATTTCGCCTTCAGTGCTGTATTTTACCGCGTTTTCAAGCAGGTTGTAGAAAACCTGCTCCATTCTCTCTTTATCTACTTTTGTTTTTGGCAGTCCGTCCTCAAGTTCAAGAGTGATCTTCAGTCCTTTTTTTACCACTTCAGGTCTGAGGTTCGTAGCTGTTTTATTAATTAGCTCATTTAGGTTGACCGGCCTTTTATCCAGTTCGAATTTCCCTACCTGAAGCTTGCTCATTTCAAACAGGTCATTAATCATGATGGATAGCCGCTGTGCCTCTTTATTTATGATTGATAAGTACTCCTCTTTTTCTTCGTCGCTATTTGCCATTCCTTTTTTCAACACATCGCTGTACCCTTTGATGTATGTCAAGGGAGTCCGAAGTTCATGGGATACTGCAGCCAGGAATTCATTCCTGCTATCTTCAAAGTATTGAAGTTGTTCACCCAACTTCTGGATAGATATGCCAAGTTGGGCTACTTCATCCTCGCCTTTGACCGGAATCGTTTGCATATACTTTCCCAATGACATTTTAGAAGTGGCTTCCTTCATTGCAAGCAATGGACTGGTCAGTTTTTTTGACAAAATACCGATAAGCCCGAAAGCCAGGAGGATAATCCCAACACTGGCTATTGTGATAAGGGCATTCATGACAAAGACGATTTCTCGGAGGATGTTTGAAGGATAGTACATGTAAACATACCCTTCTTGATCGCCAATAACAGAGACTGAGATGATATAGCGATGGTCCCTCCAATCATCTTCTAGAATATAACTGCTTTTTTTCCTGTTTTCTCCAAGATGCTTCTTCATGTCATTGTCGGGGTCTTTTGAAGCAGCGATGATATTGTTTTCGGAATCTACAATAAGCACCTCAGTTGTGACTCCTTGTTCCATTTCAACCACATGGCCAATCGTTGCCCGGTCGAAGTTTTCTTCTAAAATACGGGCGTGGTTGTTTCCACGCGTGAGGACATCCTGCTTAATATAATCAATCAAGACATTTGTGAAAACACTATAGAGGACCAAACCAAGCAGTAGAAGGAAGCAGACAAATATCCCACTGAACAAAAGGCCCAATTTAAAAGATATATTCTTCAACCTAGAAGGCATATAAAATTCTCACCCTAACTCAATAACTACTTCATTTTATTTGTATTACTCATTTAATAATAGATTAAAAAAATCAAGAAAATGTGGAGAAATCTGATAATCCTAGATTATCGGACGTCTTTCCTAATTCAAGTTGATTCAAGAATCAACTTAGACAAGTCATAAAGTATTGTTTCTTCAAGACTAAAGTTCAATGGCTAAAGCATTTTAATAATTTAGCAACTGATAACCAATTATTCTTTTTTCCACTCTCTGTTTCCTTTAAAACGATCTAGTGAGGCAGAATTGTAGCAAGAATTGAGGCAGTATTTAGAAGAACTAAAATAGAAGAAAGAACATCTTAATTATCTTATATAATGGCCTTTTATTTACAAAGGGTAACTCGAAAAATAATCACATAAAAAAGGGTGTTCAGAAAGTCTAAAATATGACTTACCTGACACCCTGTTACTTTTAAGTTGTTTTATTCAACCGGTGATAGTTCATCTTCTGTTACCCATTTATGATTTTTCACTTCTTCACCATTCGTAGTCAGTGTGAAATCAACCATGTACACTGTTGTTTGTTCAGCAGAATCAATTTCAGCAGTTACCCCGTCCATTCCCTCCATATGTTCAGCATTTATAGTAACTTCTGCTCCAGGTTTAAGTGCTTCTTCTCTGACTCCCTCTAACTCTTCATGAATCACCCATTTATGATCTTCCACTCTTTCTCCCCCGGTAGTCGGAGTATATGAAACAGTATAAACTGTTGTGTCAAATGCCCCTACAATAGTTGCTTCCGAACCTTTCATACCTGGCATATGATCGGATTCAATAATTGCTTTGCTCCCAACTTTATAAGCTGGTGAAGCCGCCTCTTTTAAACCTTCAGGAACTTCACCCGAACCGGACATATCCATATTGCCATGATCCATATCTTCCATATCTTCATCCATATTATCTTGGTTCTCTTCTGTATTGTTATTCCCCGTACTTTCATTTTTTTCTTCATTTGCATTTGCACATGCCCCTAGTAGTAATAAAAGAGAGGTCAGCAATACAAATAGCATTAATCCTTTTGTATTAATTCTTAACATTCAAGAAACTCCTCCTTTGGCATTTTAGATTATCTTACCCTGAATTAGTAATTCGACACATCAATTCCCTTAATCTTTTATTCCCCATCTGCGAACATTTATCTGAAAGTCAAAATTATTACTTAATAACTGCATAGAAGGCAATCATTTAAAAATTACTAATCTGTATGGTTTTTTCATAGGTAAGGGAAGAAACGAGAATGACTCAGTAAGTCACTCCCATTTCTTGTACTTTTTTCTAGACCTTTTCTAGCGAATAGGTTTCCATTTTCGTAAAAACAGTGTATTGCCAACTACTGAAACAGAACTGAAAGCCATAGCTCCTCCAGCGAGAATTGGGTTTAAAAGGCCGATTGCTGCAACCGGTATCAATATGACATTATACGCAAATGCCCAGAAAAGATTTTGTTTGATTTTTCTCATTGTAGATTTTGATAAGCTAATTGTATCAACTATTCCCATTAAATCACCTCGCATTAAGGTGATATCCGCAGCTTCCATAGCAACATCTGTACCTGTTCCAATGGCAATACCAACATGCGCAGCAGCTAGTGCTGGTGCATCATTGATACCATCCCCGACCATGGCTACAATTTTCCCTTCCTGCTTCAATTTTTCTACCTCGGCTGATTTGTCTTCTGGGAGAACTTCGGCAAGTACCCGATCAACCCCCACCTGATTGGCGATAGCCTCGGCTGTCAATTTATTATCGCCAGTTATCATAATAACTTCTATGCCCATGTTTTTAAGGTGTTTAATTGCTTTTGCAGATGTTTCCTTTACTGTATCAGCAACTGCGATTATACCGGCAAGGTTGTCATTAACTGCTATTAACATAGCAGTTTTCCCTTCACCTTCAAGTTTTTCCATTCGATTTAATGCAGTATCAATAACGATACTATTTTTGTGCATTAACTTTTTATTCCCTATAAATACCTTTTGATCATTTATGTCCACTTGAATTCCATGCCCTGGGATAGCATTAAAATTTTGAGCATCCTGGAGCTGAAGATTCTTCCCTTTTGCTCCATTAATAATTGCTTCTCCAAGTGGATGCTCTGAACCTTTTTCGGCAGAAGCAGCTAATTGCAATAATTCATTTTCACTGTATTCCCCAAATGTGATGATATCTGTTACATCGGGTTCTCCTTTAGTTATAGTACCGGTCTTATCCAGTACAACGGTAGTTACCCGCTGTGCTGTTTGAAGATGTTCAGCTCCTTTAATAAGGAGGCCATTTTCAGCACCTTTTCCAGTACCAACCATTACTGCAGTTGGTGTAGCCAAGCCTAATGCACAAGGACATGCAATAACCAGCACAGCAATAGTGCTGACAAGGGCAGGCGTAAATCCTGCCAGGAAATAAGTTATAGCAAAAGTACCTAATGCAATTAGTATGACAATCGGGACAAAGATTCCAGATATTTTATCGGCAAGTTTCTGAATAGGGGCTTTTGAGCCCTGAGCTTCTTCGACAAGTTTGATAATTTGAGCTAACGCAGTATCCTTTCCAACTTTGGTCGCTTTAAAGGTAAACGCCCCGTGTTTATTTACAGTTGCTCCAATAACTGTGTCGCCTTTTCCTTTTGTAACAGGCATACTTTCACCGGTAAGCATGGATTCATCAACTGTAGTATTTCCCTCGATTATTTCTCCATCTACTGGAACCTTTTCTCCTGCTCGAACAAAAATCAAGTCACCTGTTTGAACCTCTTCTAGTGGAATATCAAGTTCTTCTCCATTTCGTAGGACCTTTGCTGTTTTTGCTTGAAGTCCCATGAGCGTTTTAATTGCTTCAGATGTTTGCCCTTTTGCCCTTGTTTCAAGCAATTTCCCCAAAACAATTAAGGTCATAACAATGGCAGCTGCTTCATAATACAAAAATTGCCCTGTTCCTAATATCGTGACAATTAAACTGTAAAAATATGCGGCTGAAGTTCCCAGTACAACTAAAACTGCCATGTTTGCACTGCCCCCACGAACCGCGTTGAAGGCATCACGGTAATAATGGCCTCCTACATAGAATTGAACTGGAGTAGCAAGAAGGAATTGAACCCATGGACTCATATGAAAAAACATCCCATTTCCATATTCCATCGCAAAATCCGATATCATTTGAATTAAGAAAAACACAGAAAGGATTGCCCCTACAGTGAATTTTCTGACCTGCGTTTTGTATTCCTTTTCCCTTGCGCTACGCTCATAATCATCATTACTATCGCCTACTACCCTGGCATCGTAGCCGACTTTTTTTACAGCCGCCATTATTTGCTCGATATTTGTGTTGCCAGGAATATATTCGATAATTGCTTTTTCAGTTGCTAAATTGACAGCTGCGCTAGTAACTCCTTCAACCTTTTTCAAGCCTTTTTCAACACGAGTTGAACATGATGCACATGTCATTCCAATGATATCGAGTTGGACTTTTTCCTCCTGAACTCCATAGCCCGTCTTTTTTATTTTCGCAATGACATCATTAACAGAAGCAACAGCAGGATCATATATAACAGAAGCTTTCTCAGTAGCGAGGTTCACATTAGCCTTTTGTACACCTGGAACTTTGGCAATGTTTTTCTCGATGCGTGTCGCACACGCAGCACATGTCATTCCAGTGATACTCAATGTAACGTTTTCTTCTGAAAGATCAGTTTGAGTCTTTGCTATTGATTTCTCACCCATTTTTCTTCCTCCTTTTTAGCTGGAAATGAGGATAAATACTATATTATCAAGATTGGTTATATACCCATACAGGGTATACATGTTATTAAAAGAAAGGGTGTCGCATTAAGCACACCCTTCTTCATAATTAATTCACATCATAACCTTGATCATCAATAGTTTCCTTAATCTTATCCAGGGAAACTTCCGTTGGACTGTATTCCACATCGACTTTTCCGCTTTCAAGATAAACTTTAACATTTGAAACTCCAGGTAATTCTCCTACACTACCTTCAATCGCTTTAACACAATGTCCACACGACATACCAAGTACATTTAATGTTACCTTTTCCATTTCTAACAGCTCCTTTACTTTTTTATTAACTTATGAATTGTAACGAGTACTTCATCTAATACATCGAAATCTCCTTGCTCCAGGCGGTCCACTAAGCATCCCTTTAAATGTCCTTCTAAAAGAACTTTTGCCACGCTGTTCAAAGCAGATTGGGTTGCTGATATTTGTGTAATGACATCATCACAATAAGTGTCTCTTTCGATTAAACCTTTTATGCCACGTATTTGACCTTCTATCCGGTTTAGTCGAATCAAAAGTGAGTTTTTCACTTTATCCGAGTGATGACTTTTCCTTTCGAGCTCGTAACAATTTACTTCATCAGCAATTAAAGTATTCGTTTTTATTTCAGGTTGCATTTAGCTTCCCCCCTTCTATAACCAATTTACCATACCCCTGTACCCTATGTAAATATAAACAAATTAATTTTTAGAAAAATATGTAATTAATGTGAACGCAAAACAAGATAAGCATTGCACTTGATTTCCAGTTTGCTTTTTTGGTATTGCCTGCCTACTACCTGTGTATCTTTTTGCACATAAAAAGGGTTTATCATTTGAGTGTCATAAAGATATTTAGCAAGTTGAATACTCGATCCTGCGAACCCATTTCCCAAGCATGGTTGCCATCTAAAACCTTGGAATGTCTTCTAAAGACCTGCAGAACCGGGTTTATTGTTCTCTTCGGGGACATAAAAAAATTGAATGATTGGCACTATTACGGAGAATTTAGGAAAAGCCATCCTCTATTATTTATACTTGGATGGCTTTTAGCTTATCCTTCACTCTTTTGACAGTAAACTTCATACAATTCTATATAATTTTCACTATCAGGTTGCATTTCTATTTAAGAGATTACTTTTCTCCTGACTTCCTACTTGTACCTTCTTCAACAATTTCATCCCATGTTTTGCCACTATCGCTACTTGTATATACATTTAGTAGATCGGTTGCAAATGAGAGTTCATTTTTGTTTTCACGGTTTACGGCAATATACGAGATATTTCCTTCAAAGTTTTGGGGCATATTTAAATTACTGAAACTACTATCATTAATATTAATTTTTAAGATTCGCTTGTCTCCATTATTTGTTCCTGCAATTATTGTATCATCATCTGAAAATACAGCAGCACTCACACTTAAATCAGTTACTATCTGTTCAAACGAATCTCCATAGTTCTCAGATAAATAGAGACCCTGATCTGTACCAATAGCGAATGTTCCATTTCTGGAAGGGTGTGCCGACATTACTAAAGGAGAGCCGGATATCCCCTGCATATTCATTAAATTCCAGGTTTCTCCCTGGTTATTTGAGTAGTAAAATCCTTGTTCTTTCATTTTGGAATTAGGTTCAGATGCAAAAACATAGATTTCTTCTGTTTCGTACCCTACAGACAATGCATGGAAATCTGACTCCCCATGCAAATCAACTACATCCACCGTCTGTCCATTATCTTTGCTTTTTACAATTCCTAATGGATTTTTAAGGTTAGAACTTGGTGCTGGGTGTCCACTGCTGTAAAACCCATTTTTAACAGGAGAATACCCCATATAATCATTTTTTGGTCCTTCAGGTATTGACCATGATCCATTAGAGTATACCTTCAAACCATCATGGACTGCTGCAATTAACTTTTCTCCATCTCCTGAATAGCTAAGACCATGCAAGTCAGAAAATGTCATTTTATTTCCTCCGTTATTAGGAAGAAGAATTAAAATTACGAATAACCCTATTACTACTAGAAAGAGCCAGCCTAAGCCAAACTTTTGCTCTTTGTTTTGTTTTTTCTTTTTAGACATCGTTTCCCTCCTGAAATCTATTATCCCTTTACTTTTGTCACTACTATCCCATAAAGCTGTGCATTTTTTATGAAGCACCATATTGATATATGGTTTGACAATAATTAGTGATTTAACAAGAGGGAGATAGGCATACTTCGAAGAAGAAGTGGGTTTCGAACTTGTATTCTGTTATAAAAATAAGAATTTCATGCGTTGATAGAAATAAAGAATCTATTATAAAAATCGCCAAAACTAAAACAATCAATTCCCGTTTACTTCCTCAGCTTCCCAATAATATTCACTGAAAACTTCTGCAAATGCTTTAATAGAATGATCCAATTCAATGCTATTATTCTCTATTCCTCCAAACTCAAGCAGCATCGATTGGCTGGAAAGGTCTTGATTATATACTCCATTCCCATCATCTTTTGTCTTTACAAAAACACCTCTGCTGATTCCTGGGAATTGCTTTTCTAGCATTTTATTCAATTCTTTGGCTAAGGCAAGATTACTTTCATAGTTTTTATTTTCCCTCCCCACTATAAAAAATAATCTTGCAAACGGTTTTCCGTTGATCATTGTAGTTGTAAGCTTTTTAGGTTGGGAGTCCCTGTGAATATCTATAAGATAACTAATAGAAGATTCTTGTGCCATTACCTCTTTTACTGACTCTCTTGAAAGCGTATATGAATCATTGTAATTCCAATTTTTCTTTTTTAATTCCTCTGTAACATTGGACGTGCTGTGGCTTGCTCCAATGCCTTTTTTCATTAATTCGTCTCTTAGCTTTTTCCCCACTGCTATTATGTTTTTACTTTCATTTAAACTTACAGCTTCATTTGCGGTCTTCTTTCCAGGCAATGAGGGCAAAAAAGCTTCCCAGCTGTGGGAATGATAAATATATGCCACATCCTTTCCGGTTTTAAGGACAGGCGAAATCCCTTTTTCTTGTGAAACATTTTTTTCGCCTAGCTCCTGTTCTGCCATTTCTTTCTCTTTCAAAAGCACTTCTAACGGAGGAGCAGATTCCATTGGCATTGTGGTAAGATCTGTCCCAATTCCTGCGATAGCAATTTCGGTATTAAAGTTGAAAAAACCTGGAATTTCTCGACCGAGAAATGTTCTAGTGTCTTCTGGCCAAATATTTGTAAAAGAGAGAAATACTGCTCGGGAGATAGAGGGTGTTTCTTGTTCATTAATAACTGAGCTAAGCGATCCTATTTCAGTTGCCATGAGACTTAGGATGATATTAGTATGTACGTTTTCGCTAGTAGCTGTTATAAAGGAAGAATTTATTTTTTCTTTAAAATCAAGAAAATTAATGAAAAATATAATACTAATAATTAAGAAAAAAAACGCGAAATAAATCTTGTGAACTCTTATTAAAAATATAGTATTTTGATGTCTTTTGTTCATTCGTTCACTCCGTTCTAAAACTATCAACTTACTCGATTTATATGACCGGAAATAGAATAATAGACTAGATTTCCATGTAGATTTTTAGTGTAAGGGCTTTGCCGGCATGTCGGAATTCAGACATCTTGAAGACAAAAAAACAGACACCAAGTGTCTGTTTTTTGGGTTACTATACCATTTGTCGGCATGCTTCTGCACATTTAAAGCAAGCATCTGCACATTTTTGACAGTGTTCATGTGAATGCTTCTTGCATTCGTTTCCGCAAGCCTCGCAAATATCTGCACATAACAGGCAGATTTGTTTTACGAAAGGACTGTTTGATTGCATAGATTTGGCAGCGAAAGCACAAATGTCAGCGCATTCCCGATCCATTCTTATACAATCTGCCATCATTTTTAAGTCTTCTTCATGGAAACAAGCATCATAGCATACATTGCAAGCCTCCAAACATTCAAGGCAAGCCTGAATACACTGTTCATAAGTTTGGTTATACATAGAATCACCCTTTCTGTTTTTTCCTTTCATTTGATAGGATACCCATGCATTAAGTAAATAAACTGCATATAAAATGCATATCTCTTAAGATGCTCACAGTAACACATTTAAATAAATGAAACTGAAAATACAATCGCAAGGCATATTTTTCTAATTGAAAAAAATAAGAACTCTATTCTATTTTCCTTCAATTTTTGCTTTGGTAGACGCTTCGAATAAAAACAGCCCATTGCAGCACGAGAATAACTGTTACGGTTACTAAAAAAGGTTTTTGTACCCAATTATAACTGCCTAATCTAAAAAAGAAGAGAAAAAATGCAGTGTGCAATACTACTAGAATATAAAGTGTCCCACTTTTCTTTTGGAGGTAGTCCCAACTCCTTCCCCCTAATATTTTTATTGCATAATTATTTGATATTAAAGCAAGCAGAAATAAGTAAGCTAATCCCACAGCACCAACTAGGTTAGCGAGGGTGAAACCAGGATCAAACGAAAGCTGGCCAGTTTCTTGGTTCACGCCAATGATCAGTCTGATCGGTTCCCAGTAAAACCACCCCTGGAATAGTACATATACATGTAGTAAAGCCATGATAAAACA